>DATHQE010000453.1:0-15961 GCA_035483035.1 Streptosporangiaceae bacterium
TACCTGGGGCATGACGGCTTCAAGGCTGAGCAGCTCGGTTACTGGCAGGTGGACCGCGGCGTCTTCGAGCTCGTCGCGCCGAGAACCGAGGTCACCGACATCCTGGAGGAGCGGACCGAGAAGCCGCGGCCCGCAGCGAGCCATCCGGCCACCGGCGACTACGCGCTGCCCCGGACACCGGGCGCCAGCGGCCAGTACCTCACGCCGACCGCGTTCGGCGTGCCCAGCTCCGAAAGTGACGACCAGCCGGCCGCCGCCTACCTCCCGGTCCTGGACAGCACCACCGGGGTCGCCCTGCCTGTCGCCGCCGAGGCGCCACTGCCGCTGGAGGCCGAAGCAATGCGCGCCGCAACCGCGGCCCGCAGGCCGCGTCCGGCGCCGCGCCGGGCGCCAGCGATTCCGCCGCTGACTCCGACCGCCACCGGGCCGGCCGCCATCGGGCCGGCCGCCACCGGGCCGGCCGCCACGACGGGCGCAGCGGCGCTCGCCAGCACGGCCATGCCGTCGCTGGCCCCGAGCTCTGCCGCGGCTCCGCTGGCAGCGGCTGTCGCCGAGCAATCTGTCGCCCAGCAATCTGCGGCCCCGACCCGGCAGCGCCGGGCCGCGCGGCGGCGAATGGCCACCGAGCGGTTGTTCGCCGATCTGGCGGCCCTCGCCGGGATCCCGGTCGAGTCCTACGCGGTCGGCGAGATCATCGACGGGGCCTTGTGCCTGGTCCAGACCGAGCAGGGGTTCGAGGTTTTCCACTCCGCGGCCGGCGCCCGGCATGAGCTACAGGTCTTCGCTACCGAGGAATCCGCCTGCTTCTACCTGTTCGGCGTGCTGGCTGCCGAGGCAGTCCGGAACGGCTCGCTCGCCCCCGTCTTCGTCCCCGCTGGCCTGTCGGTGGGGCACTCGGAGCCCGTCTGACTCGTGCACCCAGCAGTCGGCACATGCTCCGCCAGGGAGCGCTGACGCCTGATCTGCGCTCCTGCGCTCCCGTGATCAGCGCAACCGGCGCTACCCCCAGTAACGCGGTGGCTTTCGCCAGCTATATCAGTAGTTTTCGGCAACACCAGGCCGACGTCAGGCATCCGCTTACCGTTCGGGCGATGAGGCTGAGAAGTCCGTGCGGGGTTGCTGAACTCCGCACGGATGGACAGTCGCGACGGCTAGGGTGCAAAGTGCCGGCGGGGCTGAAGGTCCCCCGCTCCCCAAGCAGCCCCGCCGGCATCTGCTTGCGGCACCGGGGGAAGATGGGCCCCATGCGACAGCCGACTACCCCCCTCACCGGCGCTCAGTACGACATCGCGGCCGGCGATTACCACGCCACCGTGACTGAGCTCGGCGCCGGCCTGCGGGCGCTCAGCCTCGCCGGCCGGCCGCTCATCCGGACCTATGGCGCGGACGACATCCCGGCTGCGGGCACTGGCCAGCTCCTCGCCCCGTGGCCGAACAGGATCGACCACGGCCGGTACTCCTTCGCGGGCCTGACCCATCAGCTCGACATCTCCGAGCCGGCCCACGACAACGCCATTCACGGCCTGACCAGATGGGCGAGCTGGCGGCTGATCGCGCAGGCCACCGATCAGGTCGAGCTGGGCCTCGACCTGCTCGGCCGGACCGGGTACCCGTTCTGCCTCGAGCTGCGCGCGGAGTACCGGCTCAGTGCCGACGCAGGCCTTGAGGTGACGGTGTCCGCGTCCAACCCCGGCAGCCGGGCCGCGCCTTTCGGCACGGGTGCGCACCCGTACTTCGTGGCCAGCGCGGGGCTAGTCGATGAGTGCGAGCTTGAGCTGCCGGCGGCCCGCTGGCAGCCCGCCGACGACCGCGGGATCCCGGCCGGCGACCCGCAGGACGTGGCCGGCTCGAACTTCGACTTCCGCACCGCTCGCAAGATCGACGGCACAGTGCTGGATCACGCCCTGACCGGGCTGGTCACCGATGCCGATGGCCGCGCCAGGGTCCGGCTAGCGGGGCCGACCGCGCGGATCGCGATCTGGCTCGGCGCCGGCTACCGCTGGCTTCAGGTCTTCACCGGCGATCCGCTCGGGCCCGAGGCCCGCCGCCGTGCGCTCGCGATCGAGCCGATGACGTGCCCGCCGAACGCCTTTGTCACCGGCATCGATCTCGCGACGGTGGAGCCGGGCGCCACCGTGGCATACCGCTGGGGGGCGGCGGCCACGATCAGTTAGGACCGGAACGGGGTCGTCGCGCCGAGCAGCGCCGTCACCCGCGCCAGGTCCTCGACCGTGTCGATGTCATCAGGCCGGCCGGTGTCGGCGCACTCGAGGTGCGTGACGAACTCAGGATGAGCACGCAGGAATGGGCGCGCGCCGACGTCGCCCTCGGCGAGGGCCGCGACCTCCGCCCAGTGCTCCTGGCCGATCAGCACCGGGTTGCGCGGCTTGCCGTCATAACACGCCACGGCGACGCTAGCGCCTGCCGCGTGGGCAGCGATCAGCCTGCGCACCGCCTCCGGACCCACGAGCGGCTGGTCCGCCAGGGCGAGCACGGCCGCGGTGCACTCGCCCGGAACCGCGGCCAGTCCCGCCGCCAGCGACGACCCCATACCAGCCTGCCAGCGAGGGTTGTGCACACTGATCACGGCGGGCCGTTCGCGGTCGCTTTCGCCAGTCCCGTGATCCGCCGCCGGCCACACCGGCTCGCGCAATTCCGCGTCCAGCGAGGCCGCGCCCGATACGACGATGACCGGCCGTGCGCCGCCCGCCTCGAGCAGCCCGATCCCGCGGCGCGCGAGCGACTGGCCGCCGATGACAACAAGCGCCTTGGGCTGGCCGATCCGGCTCCCGTCGCCGGCGGCGAGCAGGATGCCGGCCACGTTCCCGGATTTTGATGTCAAGCTGTGCGCTCAGCCAGCACGTCGGCGGATAGACGGTCACCCGGCAGCTGCCCGTGGTGTATCCGTCCGGTGGTGGCGGTCAGCGGGTGCCCGGTACCACCCCAGCGCAGCTGGATCAGCTCGGCGGCGATCGCAATCGCCGTCTCCTCGGGCGTGCGCGCGCCGAGGTCGAGCCCGATCGGCGAGCGCAGCCGGGCGAGCTCCGCGTCGGTCATCCCGGCCTCGCGGAGCCGGGCGAGCCTGTCCTCGTGGGTCCGCCTGCTGCCCATGGCGCCGATGTAGGCGGCCGGGAGGCGCAGCGCCACTTCAAGCAGCGGCACATCGAACTTCGGATCGTGCGTGAGTACGCAGATGACCGTGCGCTCGTCCGTGGTGATGCCGGACAGGTACCGATGCGGCCAGTCGGTGATGACCTCATCAGCATCGGGGAACCGGGACGCGGTTGCGAACACCGGCCTGGCGTCGCACACGGTCACCCGGTAGCCGAGGAACTTGCCTGCCTTAGCGACGGCGGCCGCGAAGTCGATCGCGCCGAACACCAGCATCCGCGGGGCAGGCGCGAACGACTGGACGAAGACGGCAAGCTCGTCGCGCCGGCGCTCGCCGTCCGGTCCGTAGCGACGTACTCCGGTGAGCCCCTGGGCCAGCATGCCGCGCGCATCGTCGTCGACAGCCTGATCGAGGCGGTCCCCGGCGCCTAGTGTGCCGTCCGAGCGCTCGCCTTCCCAGATGATGCGCCGGAACCCGATCTCGCCGGGGCCCTCGATGATCGTCGCCACTGCGACCGGCGTGCCGGTGCGGACAGCTTCCGCGATCTCGTTCAGCGCCTTGAAGCGCTCCTGGCTGGCCGGCTCTACGAAGATGTCGATAATCCCGCCGCACGTCAGCCCGACTGCGAACGCGTCGTTGTCGCTGATCCCGTAGCGGCGCAGGACCGGCTGGCCGCTCGCGGTGACCTCGGCGGCGAGCTCGTAGACAGCTCCCTCCACGCAGCCGCCGGATACGCTGCCGACGACTTCGCCAGCCGCCGACACCGCCATGGCCGCACCGGGCTCGCGCGGCGCACTGCTGAATGTCTGGACGACTGTGGCTAGTCCAAACGTCTCGTTCGCGTCCCACCACTGGGTGATGGGATCAAGAATGTCGCGCACTGCCGGTCACCTCGTGCCATCTACGGGCCGTTACTGCGCTAACAACTCCGGCGTCGGCCGTGTTTCCTCAGCCTACGTGCGGCCCGGCTGACGCGCGATCATCGCGGCCGCGGGGCAGCCCGCGCGGACCCGCCGGGGCGCCAATGTGACGGCCGGCACATGCCCGGTTTGAGCCATCAAGTTAGGGTAGCCTAAGCGAGCCTCAAGTGAGGTGAGGCTAACCTACGCTGACCGCGCCGAGACCGCCTTGGAGTCCAAGCGAGATGACACCTACCGCCCGCAGTGCCCGGCCAGTGGTGCTGGGCCGGGTAGCCGCGTCATGAAGCGGGTGCGGGCGGCTATCGCGGCCTCTGCGATCCTAGCGGCCGGCGCAGCGCTGACTGGCTGCGGCGGGGCAGGCGGCGCCGCCAGCGGGACCACGATCACCCTCTACAGCGGGCAGCACGAGCAGACCACGCAGAGCCTCGTGTCCGCCTTCGAGAAGAAGACGGGCATCAACGTGGTCGTGCGCAGCGACGACGAGGACGTGCTGGCCGACCAGATCGATGCGGAGGGCTCGCACTCCCCCGCCGACGTGTTCTTCACCGAGAACAGCCCGCCGCTGGAGAGCCTGCAGGCCAAGGGCCTGCTGGCCGCGGTCACGCCCACCACGCTGGCCAGCACCCCAGCCAACCTGAGCTCACCGCAGGGCGACTGGGTCGGCGTCTCGGCCAGGGTCAGCGTGCTGGTGTACAACCCGAGCCTCATCTCGCCCAGTCAGCTGCCGACGCACGTGAGCCAGCTGGCCGACCCGCAGTACAAAGGCAAGCTAGCCATCGCGCCCAGCGAGACCGACTTCCAGCCCATCGTGACCGCTTACCAGCACGCATTCGGGACCGCGGCGACGCTGACCTGGCTGAAGAAGATTGACGCCAACGCTGCCGGGCACATTTACCCCGATAATGAGACAATCGCGAATGACGTGAACCGCGGGGCGGCGGCGTTCGGGATCATCAACCAGTACTACTGGTTCCGGCTGCAGGCCGAAATCGGGGCCGGGAACATGCACTCCAAGATCGCCTTCTTCGCGCCGCACGATCCTGGATACGTGCTGGATGTCTCGGGCGCCGCCGTGCTCAAGTCGAGCAAGAACCAGGCGGCCGCGCAGAAGTTCGTCGCCTTCCTCGTCAGCAAGCAAGGGCAGGAAATCATCGCGACGCCGGGCACGGGCACCGGCGAGTCCCTCAGCTTCGAGTATCCGATCGCAGCTGGCGTGACGCGTGCTGGCGAGCCCCCGTTCAGCCAGCTGCGGCCGTACCCCATCACCATTGAGCAGCTGGGCGACGGCAGCGCCGCGGTCGCCCTGATGCGCCAGGCGGGGCTGATCTGATGCCCGGCCCGACGACCGCCAGCCCGCTGACGGCGCGTCAGGAGGCCGTGCGCCGGCCGACCGCGCGCGGGCCGGCCGCGTACGGGACGGCAGGTGCTGCCGGATGAGCGTCATCCCGGCGCGCTCTGCATCAGTGCCGGTGGCCGCAGTGCCGGCCCGCCGGGCTCGGCGTCCGGTCGGGCTGCTCGTCGTCAGCACCGCCATCGCCGTGCTCCTGGCCGTTCCGCTCATCTTCTTGCTCATCGAATCGCACCGGGCCGGGCTTGGCACGGTGGCTGACCAGCTGTTCCGGCCGCTGACCGCGTCCCTGCTCTGGAACACGGTCCGGCTGGCCGTGGTCGTCACGGCGGCGTGTGCCGTCATCGGCACGACCGCCGCGTGGCTGGTGGAACGGACCGACCTGCCAGGTCGCCGGATCTGGGCGGTACTGCTCGTCGTACCGCTCGCCATCCCCGACTTCGTGGTCAGCTTCGGCTGGAGTTCGCTGTTCGTCTGGATGCAGGGATTCCGCGGCGCGGTGATCGTGATGACGCTCGCGGTGTACCCGCTGGTGTACCTGCCCGTTGCGGCCAGCCTGCGGGCTGCCGATCCCGGCCAGGAGGAAGTGGCGCGGAGCCTTGGCGTCGGGCGGCTGCGCACCTTCGCCCGGATCACCCTGGGTCAGGCCAGGGGTGCCATTCTCGGCGGCTGCCTGCTCGTGGCCCTCGTGCTGCTCGCCGAGTACGGCGCTTTCGAGATACTCAGCTACCGCACTTTCACCACCGAGATCTTCAGTGAGCTGCGGCTGCCGACCGAGGTGCCAGTCGCATGCGCGCTGTCACTGGTACTCGTCGCCATCAGCCTTGTCGTCCTGGCAGGCGAAGGGTGGCTGCGCGGCCGCGGCCGGGTGGCCAGATCCGGCCCGATGGCACAGCGGGTTGTCTCGCCGCTGCGGCTCCGGCCCGGCGCCAAGGCGGCCGCGCTGACCGGCACAAGCCTGCTCATGCTGGCCGCGCTCGGCCTGCCGGTAGGCGCCAGCATCTACTGGATCGTGCGCGGCGGAGTGCCGTCGGTATCGGACTCCGTCAGCGTGTCCATGCTGAGCGCCGCGCTCCACACCGCGTTGTACGGGTTCGGCGCGGCCGCCATCGACACGCTCCTGGCGCTGCCGGTGGCAGTGCTCGCCATCCGCCACACCGGCGCCGCGCGGCACTTCCTCGAGCGCAGCACGTACCTCGTACTTGCCATGCCGGGCGTCGTCATCGCGCTCGCGCTGACGTACTTCACCGAGCAGTACGCCAGCAGCTTCGGCTACCAGACCGCGCCGCTGCTCGTTCTCTGCTACGCGATCATGTTCTTCCCGCTGGCACTCGTCGGGGTCAAGGCTGCCATCGCGCGGGCTCCGGCCAGCCTCGACGAAGTCGCCAGGTCGCTTGGCCAGGGCAGGCTCGCCGCCTTCAGCCGCGTCACGCTCCGGCTGGCAGCGCCTGGCCTGATGGCCGCGTTCTGCCTGGTGTTCCTGGAGGTCGTGACCGAGCTCACGGCGACGCTGATCCTCGTGCCGACCGGGGTGCAGACGCTGGCCACGCAGTTCTGGCAGTACCAGTCGAGCCTCTCCTACGCCCAGGCGGCACCGTTCGCGCTCGTGATGATCGCGGTTGCCGCCGTGCCGAGCATCGTGCTTGGCCGTTTCTTCAACCGCTCGGCCCAGGCGCGAGGATAGGACCATGAGGCAGCTAACGGTGACCGGCCTGCACAAGGCTTTCGGCACTCATCCGGTCCTGACAGGGCTGGACCTGGATGTGCCTGCCGGGTCGTTCACCGCGATCCTCGGGCCGTCAGGGAGCGGCAAGACCACCCTGCTGCGCCTGCTGGCCGGCTTCGAGCGAGCCGACGCCGGCGCGATTGCGATCGGCGACCGAGTTGTCGACGGGCCGGGCGCAGGCTACGTGCCGCCCGAGCGCCGGCAGATCGGCTACGTGCCCCAGGAAGGCGCGCTCTTCCCGCACCTGAGCGTCGCTGCCAACGTGGGCTTCGGCCTGCCCGCCAGGGAACGGCGCGGCCCGCGCACGGACGAGCTGCTGGCGGCCGTGGGCCTGACCGGCTTCGGCGGCCGGTACCCGCATCAGCTGTCAGGCGGCCAGCAGCAGCGGGTCGCGCTTGCCCGGGCGCTGGCAATCCGGCCCGAGGTAGTCCTGCTGGACGAGCCGTTCGCTTCTCTGGACGCGCACATGCGCGCCAGCGTCCGCGCCGACGTGCAGCGCATCTGCCGTGCGGCGGGCACTACGGCCGTCCTCGTCACGCACGACCAGGACGAGGCGCTGTCCCTGGCCGATCGCATCGCCGTCCTCCGGGACGGCACGATCGTCCAGTACGCGGCGCCGCAGGACCTCTACATGCGGCCTGCTGATCCCGCCCTGGCCAGATTCGTTGGCGACGCGAATCTGCTGGACGGCCAGCTGGCGGGGGTATCGGCAGCGAACGCGGACGGAGCGGCCGCGGTCGACACGATCCTCGGCAGACTGCCGCTCGAGCTGGCCAGCCCGCTCGCCGCCAGCGCGGGCCCGGTCACGGTACTGATCCGCCCCGAGCAGCTGGAGATCCTCGCTGGCGACCCGGCCGGTGCTGACGGTGCCGGGCCTGACTGCCTCGCTGGGCACGTCGTCGCGTGCGAGTACTACGGTCACGACGCCGTGGTCCGGGTGCAGCCTGACGGTGAGCCTCGCGGCAAGGAAGTCATCGTCCGCACGGCCGGCGGCCCGCGGCTGGCGCCAGGCGCGCCTGTCTACGTCCGCGCCCGCGGCGCCGTGATCGCCTGGACCCGCTGACGGGGCGAGCCGCTAGTTGCTGTACACCCGCGCCGGGGTCACCAGCACAACTGCGCGCCGCTCGGCCGCCATCACCCGGTCGTACTCGTCCCAGTCATCGTGCGTGCCACCCGCCGCCGTGAAGACCTGCCGCCGCAGCAGCCGCAGCCGATCCTCGTCAACGCCGGGCACCGGGTCGTCCGGGCCGATGATCTTGGCCAGGCCCTCCACCGCGGCCCACTGCCAGCCCGCCCGGAAGGTGACCGTGATCTGCGGCCTGGCACGCAAGTTGCCCAGCTTGGCCTTGCCATAGGTGACGAATCCCACCACGTCGTGCCCGGACTCCGGGTCGGCGAGGACGCCGGCATTGACCAGCGAGGACTGGATAGTTCCGTCGGCACGGGCGGTGGAGATGACCGCGAGGTACCGATCCCGGCTGCCGATCTCGGCCGCATCTGACAACGTCGCCATGGCCCCATACTCGCGCAGCGCCGGCGCCAGTGCCGCCGCGGGCCCGGTTACCCCGTACGACCGGCCGGCCGGACCGACCGGCAGGACCGCCTGGTGCGGCCGCCTGGCACACTGCCGCAGTGACGATATCCATCTCGGACCTGGAGCACGCCGCGGCGCCTGGCTGGCGCGCGCCGGACGAGGCCAGGCTCGGTGCGTGGCTGCTGCGCGCCGCCAGTGGCTTCACCGGCCGCGCCAATAGCGCACTCGCCGCCGGCGATCCCGGCCTGCCGCTGGCCGATGCGATCGAAACGGTCGTCCGCTGGTATGGCGAGCGCGGCCTGCCACCTATGATCGCCGTGCCCTATCCAGTCGCGCGGCCGGAACGCAACGAGCTGGACCGGATCCTCGCGGGGCTCGGCTGGACGGTGCGTGCCGACGCCGCCACCGTGATGACGGCCATGACCGCAGGCGTCGCCGATGGCGTCCGCGCCGGCGCCGACGTCGCAATCGACGCCATCCCTGATGCAGGCTGGCTCGGGCAGTACCACTACCGGGGTCAGCAACTCCCCCCGATCGCCATTCGCCTGCTCACCTCCGCGCCGTGGCAGGCGTTCGCCTCGATCCGCGCGGACGGCGAGACGATCGCCATCGGCCGGGTGGCAGCGAGCGCTGACTGGGCCGGCCTCACAGCCGTCGAGGTGGATTCGCGGCACCGGCGCCGCGGCCTCGGCGGCGCGTTGACCGCTGCCCTGGCCGCGCATGCCGCTGACCATGGCTTCCCGAACATCTATCTTCAGGTGGCCGACGGCAACTCCAGCGCTAGATCCCTGTACCGGCAGCTAGGTTTCGCCGACCATCACGGCTACCACTATCGTGTCGCGCCGGCCTGATCCTCTACGTGGGACCAGCCGCGTCTGCGAGGACCGGGGCTGGTTCCTACGCGCGCAGGAACTTGAGGACGGTCGCCGTCTCCAGCGCCGCTACGACCGCGTCCCAGCCCTTGTCCTCGGGGCTATCATCGGCGCCGCTGCGGGCGCGCGCCTGGTCAAGGGTGTCGCAGGTCAGCACGCCGTTGCCAACGGGCGTCCCGGCATCCAGCGCCACCCTGGCCAGGCCGTAGGTCACCGCGTCGCACACGTACTCGAAGTGCGGCGTGCCGCCCCTGATGACCGCGCCCAGGCACGCGACGGCGTCATGCCGGCGGGCCAGCTCCGCCGCCACGACCGGCAGTTCCACGGCACCAGGAACGCGCACCACCACCGGCGCAGTCACTCCGCAAGCTCGGGCCGCGGCGACCGCCCGCGCCACGAGCTGATCCGTGATCTCGGCGTGCCAGCGGGTGGCCGCGATGGCGAGGCTGAGCCCGGTGGCATCGACTACGTGGCCGTCGGGGCGCCCCGCGCCGCTCACCGCATGCCCGCGGCAGCCGGCCCGGTGCTGATCTCGGCGACGACCGGCAGGTTGTCGATCTGATGACCCAGCCGGTCTCGCTTGGCAGTCAGGTAGCGCAGGTTGTGGGCGGTCGGCAGGGACGGCAGTGCCACCCGGCCGGTGATCTCGAGGCCGTAGCCGGCCAGCCCGTCGACCTTCGCCGGGTTGTTAGTGAGCAGCCGCAGGGAGTGCACGCCCAGGTCAGTGAGCATCTGGGCACCCGTGGAGTACTCGCGGGCGTCGACGGGCAGTCCAAGCTCGGTGTTCGCGTCGACGGTATCGGCGCCGCCGTCCTGCAGCTGGTAGGCCCGCAGCTTGGACAGCAGTCCGATCCCCCGGCCCTCGTGCCCGCGCAGATACAGCACGACGCCACGGCCCTCGGCCGCGATGGCCGCCATGGCCGCCTCCAGCTGCGTCCCGCAGTCGCACCGGTGGGACCCGAATACGTCGCCCGTCAAGCACTCGGAGTGCATCCGGACGAGCACATCCGGGCCAGGTGCGGTCAGGTCACCGAGCACCAGCGCGAGGTGCTCAGTGCTGTCGACGGAGTTGAGGTAGCCGAGCGCGCGCCAATCGCCGAATTCGTTCGGCACCCGCGTCTCGACCACGCGGGAGACAACCCGTTCGTGCTGGCGCCGGTAGGAGATCAGCTGCTCGATCGAGATCAAGGCGAGGTCATGCTCGTCAGCGAACTCGCGCAGCCGAGGCAGCCGGGCCATGGTGCCGTCATCATTGACGATCTCGGCCAGCACGCCCGCAGGGGTCAGCCCGGCGAGCCTCGCCAGGTCGACCGCGGCCTCGGTGTGGCCGCGACGGCGCAGCACGCCGCCCGGCGAATATCGGAGCGGGAACACGTGCCCAGGGCGCACGATCTCGTATGGCTCGGTAGCCGAGTCGACCAGCGTCCGGATGGTCTTCGCCCGGTCGGCAGCCGAGATGCCGGTGGTCACGCCATCGCGGGCATCCACGCTGATGGTGTACGCGGTCCGCATCCGCTCGGCGTTCTGGCTCGTCATCAGCGGGAGCTGGAGGCGGTCCAGCATCTCGCCCGGCATCGGGACGCAGATCACGCCGCTGGTATGCCGGATCATAAAGGTCAGCAGCGCCGGAGTGGCCTTGCTCGCGGCGAAGATGATGTCGCCCTCGTTCTCCCGGTCGGCATCATCGATGACCACGACGGGCCGTCCGGCCGCTATATCGGCGACGGCGCGGGCCACGTCGTCGAGGCGCGTGCTGTCCTGCACGCCGCCAACCTGCTGGGTCACTGGTTCCTCCCGGCGAGCAGCCGCTCCACGTACTTGGCGATCATGTCGACCTCGATGTTCACGACCTCGCCCGGCTGCTTGCGGCCAAGCGTGGTACGGGCCAGGGTCTCCGGGATCAGGCTCACCTCGAACCAGGATTCGCCCGCGTCGTCGGCCAGCCCCGAGACTGTGAGGCTGATGCCATCGACAGCCACCGAGCCCTTGGGGACCACGTAACGCGCCAGGCCCGCGGGAATGGAGATCCGCACAGTCTCCCAGTCTCCGGCGGGCCGCCGGGCCACAATCGTGCCCGTCCCGTCGACGTGGCCCTGGACGATGTGGCCGCCGAGCCGCCCGTCCGGCCGCAACGGGCGCTCCAGGTTGACGGTGGCTCCGGGGCGCAGCGCGCCCAGGCTGGAGTGATCGAGGGTCTCCCCCATCACATCTGCGCTGAACTCGCCGTCTTGCGTGCCGGTCACCGTGAGGCACACGCCGTTGATCGCAATCGAGTCGCCCCGAGCGGCATCGCCGGTCACGAGGGGTCCGCGGACCCTGATCCTGGCCGAGTCACCAGCCACATCGATGCCGACGACCTCGCCGAGCTCTTCCACTATCCCGGTAAACACCGTGTCCTCCTCCGGAGCCGCTGCCACGCACGGGCTCCGGGGGGTGCGCTAACCGCGCACACGCGGCCTAGCTGCCAGCCTGGCACTGACGCCAGCACCAGCTACCACCGCGCACGTGCTGCCTCCCATCCGGACTTTCACCGTCGGTCCCGGAATTCCACCGGATCAGCCGGCCGATGGCTTCGGCCGGGTCGCGGACTATCACCGCCGGCTCGGATTTTCACCGACCCCGGAGCACGCGTACCTGCGACAACTAGTGTGCCATGCCGGGTATTCCGCCGCGAGCCACCGCTCGGGGTCACGCTCGGAGCGGCGCGCCTCGGCGTGAGAGGACATCGACGAGCGCGGCCGCGAGTAGCACTGCGGCAACCACGATCTGAATCAACTGGCTCGACACGCCTAGCAGGTAGAGGCCGTTGTAGATGCCTCCGATGACGAGGCCGCCGAGCACGCCGTGGATCGTCTTGCCCCGGCCGCCGAAGAGGCTGGTGCCCCCGATGACCGCCGCGGCCACCGCCAGCAGCACGTAGCTGTTGGCGGCCTTGATGATGTTGGTGGTGAGCGACACCTGCCAGGAGGCAAACAGCACGCCGGCGATCCCAGAGATCAGAGCGGAGATCACGAAGCCCCAGATACGGACGTGGGGAACTCTGACTCCGGCTCGCCGCGCCGCCTCCGGGTTGCCGCCGATGGCATACACGTAGCGGCCGAAGCGGGTTCGCTGCAGCAGGACCGTCGAGGCGCCAAGCACGACAAGGACGATCGGAATGATGTAGGGAACGCCCTCGATTATCCCGGAGTGGGCACGGTTAACGTTGCAGATGGCGACGACGACAACTCCCGCCACTGCGATGAGGAGAATCTTCAGCGCGGTAAGGCTGCGCGGCGGAGCCTCCAGACCGTGGCGGCGCTTACGGGCCTCTCGCAGCCAGAGCCCCGTGGCGGTGGCTCCGACCAGCACGGCCAGCAAGATCCAGCCAACAACCGGGCTGAAGTGGCCCCAGAAGATGTCGTAGAGCACGACCTCGTTGGTGAAGTGGGAGTTGCCGATGCCGACCAGCGTCCCGCCAAGGACAATGATCGCCACTCCCTCCAGGATCAGCAGGCCGCCCAGAGTCACGATGAACGACGGCATCCTGAGCCGGGCCACGCACCACCCCTGGATGGCGCCGAACCCAGCGCAAGCGAGCAACGCCACGATGATCGCCGCCCACCACGGCCAGTCCGCTTTGCCCGGCTGCACAAGCTCGGCGACCATGGCGCCGCTCAGCGCCATGACGAGGCCGACGGAAAGGTCGATCTCGGCGAGAAGCAGGACGAAGATCTCGGCTATCGCCAAAAGCATGTAGATGGTGCTCTGCTCGAACAGGTTGACCAGGTTCTGCGACGACAGGAACGTCGAGTTCGCGATCTGGAAGCTGATAGCGACCACCACGATGCCCAGAACCACCGGCAGGACACCGCTATCGCCACCGCGGACCCGGTCCCACCAGGCGCGCAGGTACTGGCCCAGCGACCGCGCGAGAAGCTCCGGCGGAACGCCGGGGTCTGCAGTCACGGGGATGTCAGACACGGGGATGTCAGACACGGGTCACGCCTCCAGTCCCGCGCCGTGACAGCACGTCAACGAGCACTGCGCCGAGGAGTACGCCGCCCGGCACGATGTATTCCAACGGCGTAGCCAATTGACCCAGGTTCAGCAGGGACACGCCATAGGCGATGGCGCCGATGAGGAGGCCGCCGAGAACACCGTGGAGTGCCTTACCCCGGCCGCCGAATAGGCTGACCCCGCCGATGACAGCGGCGGCCACAACATACAAGACGACTTGACCCGGGTCTGCGGTATTGGTGCTGTACTCGCCGTAGAAAAAAGAACCGAGCAGGATGCCGCCGAGGCCGGCGGTCGCTGAGCACAACGCGAACGACCAGGTACGGATCCCGGCGAGGCTGATGCCGGCGCGGCTGGCCGCTTCAGGGTTGCCGCCGATGGCGTAGACGTAGCGGCCGAAGCGGGTCCGCTGCAGCAGCACCGTCAGGCCGCCAAGGAGGACAAGGACGATCGGGATCACCCACGGCACGCCCTCGACCGTCACCAGGGACGTTCCGCGGTTGCCGTTGCAGATCAGCACCACAGCTACCCCGACGAGTGCCACGAGGGCAATCCTGATTGCGGTCACGCCGGCGGGCGGGGCCACCAGGCCCTGGCGTCGCCTCGCGGCCGCACGCAGCCAGAGGACCGCGCCGGCGGCAACGACCACCACCGCGAGGGCTACCCAGCCGACAGCCGGCGCGACCAGACCCTGGACCAGGTCGTAGATGACGCGCTGGTTGGCCACCGAAGAATTGAGACTCACGGTGCCGTCGGCCCCGCCGAGAACGACGACGAGGACTCCCGAGAAAAGCAGGAACCCGCCGAGGGTGACAACGAACGATGGAATCCTGAGCCGGGCAACGAGCGTCCCTTGCAGGGCGCCGATCAGGCCGCAGCAGGCGAGCGCGGCGACCATGGCTACCCACCACGGCAAGCCCGGCCCTGGCTTCTGGACGAGCTTGAAGGCAATCACCCCGCCGATCATCGCGACCGCGCCGACCGAGAGGTCGATCTCGCCTAGCAGCAGGACCACCGTCTCAGCCATCGCCAGCACCATGTACACGGTGCTCAGCCCGAAGATGTAGACGAGGTTGCTCGGCCGCAGGAAGGCGTGCTCGGGGGTGATTACCTCGAAGATGATCGCGACAAGCACCATGGCGAAGACCACCGGCAGGACACCGCTGTTGCCGCTGCGGATCTGGAGCGCCCAGGCCCGGGTGTACTGGCCCAGCGACCGGGCGAGAAGCTCCGGCGGGACGTCGGCCGCGGCCTCAGGGGCGGCGGTAGGGTCGACCACCACCGCGGCGTCCGCCGACCCGGTTGGGGTCTGGCTGGCGTCCGCGGTCATTGCGCTTTCCAGGTCCAGGCCATGGGCTCAGCCCTCGCCACTGGCAGATCCGGCAGGCTCGAACGGCCGCCCGCTGGCACCGCCCGTCGTCATGTACTCCACCACGCTTTGCCGGTCGAATTCCGCAGCTGGCCCCTGGGCTACCATCCGGCCCAGGTAGAGCACCGCGATCCGGTCCGCGACCTCGAAAACGTCGTTCAGGTTGTGGGAGATCACCATGACCGCCAGGCCCTGGTCCCGGAGCCGTTGCACCAGGTCCAGCACGGTCCTCGTCTGGACCACCCCGAGAGCCGCAGTGGGCTCGTCTAGCAGCACAAGCTTGGAGTTCCACATCACGGCCTTGGCCACCGCGACCGCCTGCCGCTGACCTCCTGACAGCGAGGCCACCGGCTGTCGGATCGAGCGCACCGTGGTCACCCGCAGGGTGCTCAGGGTCTCGGCTGCCTGCTTCTCCATCGAGTCTTCGTCGAGCAGGCGGTGACGCAGCCGCTCCCGGCCGAGGAACATGTTCTGGACGATGTCCAGGTTGTCGGCCAGCGCCAGATCCTGATAAACGGTCTCGATCCCCAGCGCGGAGGCGTCCCTGGTGCTCCGGATGTGTACCGGTCGTCCCTCGAAGTAGATCTGGCCATGGTCCGGCTGGTGCACACCGGCGATGCAGCGGGTGAGCACAGACTTCCCGGCACCGTTGTCCCCGCATAGGCCGGTCACCTGGCCGGCCGGCAGGTCCAGGTCCACCCCGTAGAGCGCTTGCACCGGCCCGAAGTGCTTGTCGATGCCACGCAGCTTGAGCAGGGGTTCCCCTACTTCGGCGCCGCGGCTCGCGCCGTCAGGGGCTTCGTTCGTCTCAGTCATCGTGAAGATCCGTCACTAGCCTTGCCTAGGTGGGGCGCCCGGGCCGGGGCTGGCGGACCCGCGTTTGTGGCGGGTCCGCCAGCCCCGGTTGGAGGAGCGTTCGATGAGAACCTCGTCGAGGTTCCCAGCTGTCAGGTGATTACTGGATGCCGGCTGCGGAGCAGACGCTCGCACCCGCGATGGCGCAGATGGCCGACGCGGTGTCGAAACCGTCCTTGACCACTGTCGATTCCATGTTGGCCGCGTTCACCCAGACCGGGGTCAG
>DATHQE010000454.1:0-6950 GCA_035483035.1 Streptosporangiaceae bacterium
CCGCGCAAGGGCGACAACGCCGCACTTGCGGTGATCGAGCTGGTGCGCGAGGAGGCGGAGCCCAAGACGCGCCGCCGTCGCGCTCGCCGTGCTCCAGCCGCCGCGACGGCGACCCGGGGCGGCCGTGGTCAGGCTGGGCAGTCGGCTGCCGCAGCGCAGTCGGCTGACGAGCTCGGGCCCGATGAGAACGCTGAGGAAGCGGGAGTTGCTGACAGCGAGGCGACGCCCGACGAGGAGAGCACCGCCGAGTCTGCCGCCGAGGCCGGGGGCGACGAGGTGGCTGACGCCGACGCTGACGCGGCGGTAGCGGGCGCGGCCGCGGCGGCCGCAGCCGCAGAGGCCGCGGACGAGGACTCCGCGGCCGGCAACGAGCAGGCGACCGACGAATAACCAGGCAGTTGAGGGCGAGCCCGGCCGGCTATCACCGGCCGGGCTCGCCTCGCTTCGGCTTCGGATCGATCTGTCGTACGACGGCTCAGCGTTCCATGGCTGGGCCAGCCAGCCCGGCCTGACGACGGTCCAGCAAACCCTCGAGGAGGCGCTCTGGCGCGTGCTGGCGCTGCCGGAAGTACCTGCCGTCACGGTTGCCGGGCGCACCGACGCGGGCGTGCACGCGCGCGGCCAGGTGGGGCACGTAGACGTGCCGGTGGCGAACTGGACGGCGGCGGCCGGATCGGCGGCCCGACGGCTGGGCCGGGTGCTGCCGCCTACGGTCCGGGTCGCCGCGATAGCTCCCGCGCCGGAGGGCTTTGACGCCAGGTTCTCGGCGCTGTGGCGTCGGTACTCCTACCGGGTCTGTGACGATCCGGCCCTGGCTGATCCGCTGCGGCGGCACGAGACGCTCTGGTACCGGCACAAGCTCGACCTGGACCAGATGAACGCCGCGGCCGTGGCGTGCCTCGGTGAGCACGACTTTGCCGCGTTCTGCCGGAGCCGTGCAGGCGCGACGACCATCCGCGAACTCATGCAGCTGGACTGGGGCCGGGCCGAGGCCGGCGTCGCGGTGGCCACGGTGGTCGCTGATGCGTTCTGCCACAACATGGTCAGGGCGCTGACCGGCGCTCTGCTGTCCGTGGGCGACGGCACCAGGCCGCCGGAGTGGCTTGGGCACGTCCTCGCGGCGGGCGAGCGCGACCCGGCCGTCCGGGTCGCCCCGCCGCATCCGCTCTGCCTGGAGGAAGTCGGGTATCCCGAGCCGACCGCGATGGCCAGCCGTGCTAACGCGACGCGGCGGATAAGAACGCTGCCCGCCCCTGAGCTCCGCGGCTGACATCTGCCGAGCTCGTGCGGCGATCAGGGCGTGCCGGTCAGCATCCGGTTGGTGAGGCTGACGTTGGCGGTGTTCTCCAGCAGCTCGGTCATGAACTGCTCGATCGTGGTGCGCTGAGCCGCCGTCCGTGGCTTGCGCAGGCTCGTGAACTCAGCCCAGATCAGGATGAGGTAGTGGCCCTTGGCCGCGGCTTCCTCGATGCCGGTGCCCTGGCCGATCTTGCTGGTAGGGCCGCTCGACGCGGTGAGCTGGCTGATGAAGTCGCTGGCATCGGCCGAGCGGGCCGCCGTCGTGGCGGCGCTCGCCGTGCTGAGGTTCAGCACGCCGATCGTCCCCATCAGGCCCGGCGCGGACGCAAGGTAGGTCGCCCGGATCACCTGGCTGCAGCCGGCCGAGCCCATCGCGGCCTGGATGCCCGACCCGACGAGGTTCGCGGCGCAGTTCGGACTTCTGCTGGCCGCGGTCCGCGCGACCGTCGTGCCGCCGGATGTGAACGTGGTCGGGTAGAGGGCAGCGATCGTCAGCGGCGCCGGGTCAGCCTGGCGCGACGCGATGTGCCCATACGGGCCGAGGCTCGGGCTGGGCGACGTGCTCAGGCTCGGCTTAACGGCGGACTTGCTTCCGCTTGTCCCGGCAGCCCCGGTCCGTCCCGAGCTACGCAGCGCGGCATAGGACAGCGCGGCCGCGGCCACGAGTACGAGGACAAGGGCGGTGGCCATGGCCACCTTGACGCTAGCCGGGTGCTTGCGGCGCGGCTTGCGGCCTGGCCGGCGCTGCGGCTCGTCCGGCGGGGCCGGCTGCTCTGCGGGCCGCTGAGAGCGCGGAAGCTGGCGAGGGCTCGTGTGCGCGCCGCTGTGTGCGCGCCCCCCGCGCCGGCCGGTCTCAGCAGCTTCGGCACCTGCTTCGTCGCTGGCGACGCCCGCACCGCTGACTGCAAGGCGAGGGTGACCATCAGTGTCGCGTGCGTCGCCAGCCACGCCGCCGAGAACTCCGGCCGCCTCCGCCAGGTTGCCAGCGCCGCGGCGCCCCGACCCGGCCTCGGACTGCTCCCGATGCGGCATCGACCCAGCATCGGAAATCACCGGCCCGCGGCCGTCTCGGTCGGCGTCAGCTGGCGGGCTGCTGCCAGGCCTGGCCGGCGCGGTCCACATCCCCGTCGCCCGGCCGTCGCCGACGGCCTGCCAGGTCTGGGTCGAGGTCATATCCGCTGCCGGATCGCTGACGGCCAGCATGGAGTAACCGGGCTCGGCGCCGGAGCCGAGATCCTGTGGGTAGTACCGAGACTTCGCCGGCTCGCTGTCCGCGGCGCCTGGCGGCCAGGCCGCCGGCGGGAACCCCGGACTGCTGGCCGCACCTCCGGTCGCCGTGCGGCCTTCCTGAGCTGCACGGCCGCCGTTTCCCTGCAGTCCCGGCGGCCTGGAGCCTGGCCCGTTCGGCCCTGACTGCACGGCGGCCCGGCCTGGCCCTCGGTTCCAGGCGGCGAACTGGCCTGGCGGGTACATCGGCGGCGGCTGACCCGGAACTGGCGGATAGCCGCGAACCGGGCCCCGGCCAGCGGCACCACCTGCCGCCGAGCCGTACCAGGCGCTCGCGCCGCTGGTCCGGCCTCCGGCCCCGGCGCGGTCAGACGGCTCGGGCGGGCTTGCGCCATAACCGGGCGCGAACACCGAACCAGCCGCGGGCACGCGGCCAGACGGGGCGCCCAGCCCGCCGGTCACGCCGCGATCGATCGCATCGTTCCCGCCGCTGCGTCCGCCGTCCGCGCGGGCTGAACGCGCTTCGCTGTCGTGGCTCGGCCGCCCGCGGTCGCTCCTGCCGCCCGTGCTCCCAGCGCCGGTCGGCCCACTGTCGCCGCGGTCGCTTAGGTCAGCATTCTTGCCGCGCCGACGGCTGCGCCGCTGGTCCGCGCCATCGCCGAGCGGGTTACGCATGCGGTTGAGCGTAGCGCTCCGCGCGGCGAAGTTCGGCTGGTCCGAGTTGTTTCAGGCCGGAACGGCGGTCCATAGCTGACGCCCCGGCCTCGGTTGTGGCCCTGGGGAGTGCTCCATGGTGGTCCCGCGGCGAGTGCTCACAACTGGCATGGTTTGCGCCTTTCGCAAGTCCGGCTGAGGTGACAGGCTGCACCGGGACGGGCGGCCCCGTTCCCTGCCCTGATGGGGGCTGGTCCTTGGTGGCGCCCTCTCGCTTTGACCGTTGCAGGTGACGGCCGGTATCCTGCTGAGGCGTCCATGCGTACTGGCATGCCCGTCGAGCCCAGCGGGCCGGTGAGCTGCAGCCGGTACCTGCGGATTCCCGCGCCAAGGCAGGATATGTGGCGCGGGCCAGGATTCAGGACTCACACGCGAAGGCTTATGACTGTGCGCACTTTCAGCCCCAAGGCTGCTGACATCCAGCACCAGTGGCACGTGATCGACGCATCTGACGTCGTCCTCGGCCGGCTGGCTAGCCAGGCCGCCGTGCTGCTGCGCGGCAAGCACAAGCGGATCTTCGCGCCGCACGTCGACACTGGCGACTTCGTCGTCATCGTCAACGCGGCCAAGGTGGCCCTGAGCGGGAACAAGCTCCACGACAAGATGGCCTACCGGCACACGGGCTACCCGGGCGGGCTGCGCTCGATGTCCTACGCCGAGCTGATGGCCAAGAGCCCGGAGCGCGCTGTCGAGAAGGCGGTCAAGGGCATGCTGCCGAAGAACGCACTCGGCCGGCAGATGCTGCGCAAGCTCAAGGTATACGCGGGCCCCGAGCACCCGCACTCGGCGCAGCAGCCAGTGCCGTTCGAGATCACGCAGGTCGAGCAGGCCGGCGCCGCCAAGTAGCGGCTAGTTGCCGTTTCCGAGCCAGGTAAGAGTCAAGCGGGAAGTACGAGGAAGACAACGTGGCCGAGTCCACTGAGACGCTGGAGACAGGACCGGAGGCCGACGCGGCCGCTGAGGAGCACCTGTCGGAGTACACCACCCAGACCGGCGATAACCAGCAGCCCAAGCCGGCCGCGCGCAAGCCGGTTGTGACGGGCAAGGCGCTGGGCACGGGCCGCCGCAAGGAGGCCATCGCCCGGGTTCGCATCCAGCCGGGCACTGGGCAGTGGAAGGTCAATGACCGGTCGCTCAAGGAGTACTTCCCGAACAAGGTCCACCAGCAGCTGATCAGCGAGCCGTTCGTGGCGCTTGGCGCTGAAGACCAGTTCGACGTGGTAGCCCGCATCGACGGCGGCGGCGTGAGCGGCCAGGCCGGTGCACTGCGCCTCGGCATCGCCAGGGCGCTGACGCTCGTCGATCCCGACAGCCGGCCGACGCTCAAGCGCGCCGGATTCCTGACGAGAGACGCCCGGGTGACCGAGCGCAAGAAGGCCGGCCTGAAGAAGGCCCGCAAGGCGCCGCAGTACTCCAAGCGCTAACCGCGCCCCGCCAGCACGGCACGGCACGGAGGATCTTGGCGGGTATGGGCCAGCTTTTCGGCACGGATGGAGTCAGGGGCGCCGCAGGGCGTGAGCTCACCGCTGGGCTCGCCCTGTGCCTCGCATCAGCTGCGGCCAATGTCCTGTGCGCGGCTGGCGAAGGCGCCGCCGACAGTGGGCGTCGGCCGTTCGCGGTCGTCGGGCGCGATCCGCGCGCCTCTGGTGAATTCCTCGAGGCAGCGGTGGTGGCCGGGCTGGCCGCGAGCGGCGTAGACGTCGTCCGGCTCGGCGTGGTGCCGACGCCGGCCGTGGCGCATCTGACCGCGGCGCTGGACGCGGAGTTCGGCGTCATGCTGTCGGCGAGCCATAACCCGGCGCCCGACAACGGCATCAAGTTTTTCGCGCGCGGCGGCGTCAAGCTGCCTGATGCGGTCGAGGACAAGATCGAGGCACAGCTCGCGGGCCTGAACGGGGCAGCTGCTCGCAGCCACGGGCCGGCCGGGGTGCCTAAGCGCGGATTTGGCCGCGTCACCGATGCGGATGGCCACGCCGAGCGCTACATCTCCTACTTGCTCAGCACGCTGTCCGGCAGTTCCGGCGCGCCGCTGGCGGGGCTGCGGGTCGTGGTGGACTGCGCCCACGGCGCGGCCGCATCGTTCGCACCTGACCTGCTGCGCCGAGCCGGAGCCGACGTCATCGCCATCGGCGCTGAGCCGGATGGGCTCAACATCAACGAGGGCGTCGGGTCGACGAGCCTCGCGACGCTGTCAGCCGCGGTCGTCGAGGCTGGCGCGGACGCGGGCATCGCCCACGATGGCGACGCTGACCGCTGCCTGGCCGTCGACGCGTCCGGACAGGTCATCGACGGGGACCAGATACTGGCGGTCCTCGCGATCGCGCTCAAGGCCGAGGGGCGACTGGCAGGCGACACGGTCGTCGCCACGGTGATGACGAACCTGGGTTTCCGACACGCGATGCGCGCCGCCGGTATCGACGTGGTGCAGACCCCTGTCGGTGACCGGTACCTGATCGCCGCCATGCTCGATGGCAACTACGTGCTCGGCGGCGAGCAGTCTGGCCACATCATCATGCTCGATCACGCCACGACCGGCGACGGGCTGCTGACCGGCCTGCACCTGCTTGCCGAGGCGGCGCGGCAGGATCGGCCGCTGGCCGAGGTAGTCAGCGTCATGACGCGGTATCCGCAGGTCCTGATCAGCGTGCCAGACGTGGACAAGGTGCGGGTGGCGTCGTCGGTGGCGCTTTCCGATGCCGTCGCTGCCGCGGAGGCCGAGCTCGGCGATGGCGGCCGGGTGCTCGTGCGGCCGAGTGGCACCGAGCCTGCCGTCCGGGTGATGGTCGAGGCAGCAGAGTCGGCCCAGGCAGAGCGCCTGGCTGGCCGCCTTGCTGACGCGATCAAGCGAGTCGGCTAACCGGCTGCTGGCGCGGTCGCAGCTGGCGCTGTCGGTCGCCTGCTAGACGGTCGCTGCTGGCGCGGTGCTCGCCTGTTGGCTCGGGCCGGAGCGGGCCTGTGCGTGGCGCCAGCTGATATCTGCGGGCCATGGCAGGCTTGAGGCATGATCGTGGGCATCGGCGTGGACGTGGCGGAGATCTCTCGGCTCGAGATCGCCCTGCAGCGAACGCCGGCATTGGCCAGCAGACTGTTCGCTGAGAGCGAACGCGTTCTGCCGGTCCGGTCCCTCGCCGGCTGCTTCGCGGCGAAGGAGGCCGTCGCGAAGGCGCTCGGCGGACCGCGCGGGCTGCTGTGGACCGACGCGGTCATTAGCCACGATGCCCGAGGCCGACCGCGGCTCGAAGTCAGCGGCACGGTTGCTGCCGAGGCCGCGCTGCTCGGCGTCACCAGCTGGCATGTGTCGATTAGCCACGACGCGGGCATCTGCGTGGCCATGGTGGTAGCGGAGAGATGAGAAGCGCGCACACGGTAGCGGATGTCCGTGCTGCCGAGCAGGCGCTCATGGCGAAGGTGCCGGACGGGGCGCTCATGCAGCGCGCTGCGGCGGGCCTGGCGGCGATTTGCGCCACTCTGCTCGACCGCGTCTACGGCGCACGGGTTGTCGTGCTGGCTGGCAGCGGCGACAACGCCGGCGATGCTCTCTACGCGGGCGCAAGGCTCGCGGGCCGCGGCGCGAGCGTAATCGTGATCGCAGCCGGACGCCGACTGCACGAGTCCGCCACAGCGGAACTGCTCGCGCGCGGCGGCCGCGTCATCGCTGGAGCAGGCGAGCCGGCGATCGCGGCGCCGGCCGAGCCGGCCGTCGCGGCGCC
>DATHQE010000455.1:0-8916 GCA_035483035.1 Streptosporangiaceae bacterium
CCCGGACGCGGTCAAGTTCCGGCTGACCCAGCTGCGGGCCGAGCGGGACCGGGCCACCTTCGGCATCGACGAGGACGTGCTGACCGAGCGGATCGGCGCACTGTCCGGGAAGGTCGCCGTAATCCGGGTTGGCGCGCCGACTCCGGCCGAGCTGAAGGAACTCCAGCACCGGGTCGAGGACGCGCTGTCGGCGACAAGAGCTGCCATGGCCGAGGGCATCGTGGCTGGCGGCGGCGCGGCGCTGCTGCACGCCGAGCCATCGCTCGATGACTTGCAGGCCAAGGACGACTACGCCACCGGCGTGCAGATCGTCCGCCGGGTGCTGACCGAGCCCGCGAGCCTGATCGCGGCCAATGCCGGCTACTCGGGCGAAGAGGTGGTGGCCCGCCTGACACAGCTCTCGATGGACGACGGGTTCGACGCCTTGCAGGGGCGCTACGGCAACATGATCGAGATGGGCATCATCGACCCGCTCCGCGTCGCCCGGTCGGCCCTGCAGAACGGTGCCTCAGTTGCCGGGCTGGTCGTTACGACGAGCACCCTCGTTGCCGAGGAACAAACGCCCTGGGGTGGCAGCCCCGCGCTGATGACCGAGTACGGCTCCCTTGACGAGGGGCTCCACCAGCCGTCGCCCGATGCCAGCATGCCGCAGTCGCTGGGGCTCGGCCCGACCGCGGGCTAGCTGCCGAGCTGGGAGAAAAAGACGTAGATCACCATCGCGCCGACGAGGATCGTGAAAATGCGCAGGATCCAGAGAGCGGTGGAGACTCGCCTGGTCAGCTGCGCGCGAGGGACCGGGCGGTCGGTGTCAGCGACGAGCTGATCGGGCTCGAGGTAGCTGCTGAGATCCGCGCCGTTGTGCCGCGTCGCGAGCTTCGGTGGCGTGGGCGGCGGCGTCGCGGCCGGGCGCTTGGTGGCATCTCGCATCTAACCTCCCTAGATGATGTGTATTGCCTGCAAGAACGAGTCAATTCCGTACGCAGTGCCGCACACAGAAACGAACGCCACGATGGCGATCGCGACCCTGTTAGTCCAGCGCCTATTGGCCCAGCGGCCCATCAGCTGCCGGTCGCTGGCCAGCATGATCAGGAACACCAGCGTTACTGGGAGCAGGACGGTGGCGAGCACGTTGGCATTCAGGGCGATCGACAGTAGCGGCGCGCCGGGGATCAGGACGATTCCCGCTGCGATCAGGGCCACGGCGACACTAACGCCGTAGAACAGCCTCGCCTTGCGCGGGGAATTGTTGAAGCTGTGGGTTACCCCGATGCACTCCCCGGCCGCGTATCCGGTACTCGCCGAGATCGTCAGGATCGCGAGCGCCCCCGCTTCGATCAGCCCAAGTGCGAAAACGCCCGCGACGAGATTGCCTGACGCGTGCGCCAGAGCGCCCGGGAAGCCAGCACCGGCCAGCCCCTGGATGCCCGAGCCCCCGTGGGCCGCGAGCGCGGCGCCGACAATGAATGCGCCGCAGCCAAACAGGGCCGCCAGCCCGCCGCCAGCAATGGTGTCCAGGCGACCGTGCCGGAGATCCAGGGAGGTCATGCCCTTGTCCGCCGAGGCGCTCTGCTGAAAGAACACCATCCATGGCGTGACGGTCGCCCCGATCGTCGAGGCGACGAGCAGCAACAGCGTGTTGAAGCTCCCGTGGGGGAACGGCGAGAAGGTGACCATCGACTGGCCGACCAGAGCCCAGTTTGGCTTGACCAAGATGGCGGCCACCACGAACAGGCCGTTGAAGACCGCGAGGGCGAGCGCTATCCGTTCCCACCGCCAGTAGCGGCCTCTGCCGAGGGTGAAGACCACGAGGACGATGCCGAGCGCGGCCGCGACGCCGGGCCCGAGGCCGAAATAGGCGAGTCCGATGCGGATCACTACGAACTCGGCTATCAGCGTCACCAGGTTGGTGAACAGCAGGTCGCCCGCGGCGAACCAGCCCCACCCAGGCCCAAAGCGCTGCAGCACGAGTTTGCCGTAGCCGCGATGGGTAACCGCGCCGACCCGCATGCACATCTCCTGGCAGACAACTGCCATGGCAAACGTGACCAGAATGAACGGCAGGAAGAACCCCAGGCCGTAAGTGGCGCCCGCGGTCGTGTACGACACGATGCTCGGACCGTCGTTCTCGCCGAGCATCGTGAGAATTCCCGGACCGGCGATTAGCCACAGCAGGTACCACTGACGGCCAGCCAGCCGTGCACCGTGAACGCGCTTGCGATCACGCGAGCGGACAATGTCCTCAGGTGACAAGTCCTCAGGTGACAGGTCCTCGCGTGACAGGTCGCGAGCTGCCTCGGACCGAGGGCTGGCGGTCACTCGTTCGCCTCAACCCTGATCGCGGCGACCACATGCGGGTCCAGCACGTGCACGCCTCCGCCAGCGTCGACGGTAACGGCCCCGCTGGCGTGCACATCCCTGACGTGGAGACTGTCGCCCAGCGCTATGCCAAGATCTGTCAGCAGCCGGAGCACCTCGGGGTCGCGATCCGAGACGCGCACGACTCGCCGCCGCTGGCCAGGGAGACTGGAGCCGAGGTTCGCGCTTGGCGCCTCGATCACGCGCCCGTCAGTCGTCGGGATCGGGTCACCGTGCGGATCGGTGCGCGGGTCGCCCAGCCTGGCCGCGATTACCTCGCACAGCCCCGGCGACAGGGCGTGCTCGAGCTTCTCAGCCTCGTCATGTAGCCGGTCCCAGGGCAGTCCCAGCGTCTCGGACAGGAAGAGCTCGAGCAGCCGATGGCGGCGTACCACCCGAAGTGCCGCGCGCCAGCCGGAATCGCTCAACTGAACGCCACGGTATGGCTCGTAGCTCACCAGTTGCAGATCGTCCAGCTTCCTGAGCATGCCCGAGGCCGACGAGGCGGTGACGCCGAGCCAGCCGCCCAGTTCGGTCGTCGTCACCGGACCCCCGATCTCGGCTTGCAACCGGTAGATGGCCTTCAGGTAGTCCTCCACCGCGGCGGAGAACGAGCGCGCCGGGGCCATGATCAGAATTTTGGCATGCCTGAACCTGACCCAGCTGTCACAGAAAGCGACAACGATCGCCGGGCTACCGAGCAGCCAGCCAGGCCAGGTACCGTCTGGCGTCATGACTGAGCCCCGGCCAGCTGAACCGCTGCCGCCTGAACCGCTGCCGCCTGAACCGCTGCACGTCATCGTCGACGGCGGACTCGACGATGCGCTAGCCCTCAGCGTGCTGGTCGGGCTCAACGTCCCGATGTCTCAGGTCGTGGCTACTGAAGGCAGCGTTAGCCTGCTGACGACCGCGACAGCCACCGCGCGCCTGATGGCCACGCTCGGAAGTTCTGCGCCGGTCCGGCTCGGCTCGGATCGGGCGCTGGCAGGTGATTATCCAGCTGGGCGAGACCCCTTCCACGGAAGCGATGCGTTCGGCGGCAACGCTCAGCTGCTGAAGCCGGCGCGCGCCCCCGGTGAGCAGGCTCATGGCCTGAGCGGCAGCGTGTTTTGCGCTGGGGCACTGACGCTCGTGGCTCAGGCTGTTCAGTCCGGCGGTGCCCTGACAGGGGTGGTGTGGATGGGCGGCGCCGTTGCCGTCGGGGGCAACATGACCGCGGCAGCGGAGTTCAACGCGTGGATGGACCCAGTTGCCACCGACCAGGTTCTTGCGAGCGGAGTCCCCGTGCGGATGGTGCCCCTGGACGTCACCGAACGCTTCATGTGGTCGGCCAATGAGCTTGATTCGCTGCGTACCACCGGCCGGATGGGACATCTTCTTGCCGATGCCGTCGCCTTCGCGCACGACCGAGACGGATTCTTCGTACCCCACGATGCCGTGGCGGCCATCGCCCTGACCTCCCCGGACCTTTTCCGCTGGACTGCCCGGCAGGCCCGGTGCGAGACGAAGGGCGAACTGACTTGTGGTGAGACAGTCGTTGACCGGAGGCCCTGGAGCAGTCCTGGCAGCGTGCTCGTGGCTGAGGATGCAGACGTTCCGGAGGTATCCGCGCATATCCTGGCCGCCGTCGCATCGCTCCCATAAGGCGGTTTCGTTACGATTGCCGGGTACACGGCCGCTTCAGCTGATAGCAACGTAGAGGAAGCAGCAGGACTGTGAGTGACGCGCGGCCGGCCGACAGCGGGCCATTGCTGCAGGTCGACGGGGCCGACGTCGTGCGGGACGGGCGCTATCTGCTCCGTTCGATCAGCATGACCGTCCAGCCAGGGCAGCATTGGGCGCTGCTTTGGGCAAACGGCGCGGGCAAAAGCACCTTGCTCGGCCTCCTGGGAGCGGTGAGCCATCCGACCCGAGGCACCGTCCGCGTCCTCGGCCGCACGCTGGGTCGGGTCGATGTGCGCGAGCTGCGCTCCTACCTTGGCCACGTCAACCCGTGCCACGAGGTGGCGTCGCCGCTGCGGGTCGCCGAAGTGGTGCTGACGGGGGCGACAAACACCATCCAGCTGGCGCCGCGCTGGACGCCATCGGCGGCGCAACGGGATCGGGCGCAGCGGCTGCTGGCCATGCTGGGCATAGCGGCACTGGCCGACGCGCGGTGGCCGACACTGTCCCAGGGAGAGCGGGCGCGTGCCCTGATCGCGAGGGCGCTCATGCCCCATCCCCGGCTGCTGCTTCTCGACGAACCTGCGAGCGGCCTCGACCTCGCCGCCCGAGAGCAATTGCTGATCAGCCTGGACATGCTCCGCCGGGAGCACCCTGAGCTCGCCACCGTGCTGGTGACCCACCACCTGGAGGAACTCCCGGCCAGCACCACCCACGCGCTGCTCCTGCGTCGCGGCGAGTGCGTCGCCGCCGGCAACGTAGCCGAGGTGCTCACCAGCGAGCTAATCAGCGAATGTTTCGCCCATCCGGTGCGGATCACCAGAGATTGCGGCCGCTGGGCTGCGCGCGCCACGTCCGGTGCCGGCCAGCCTGCTCCGGCCCGGCAATAACCGCGCCAGCTCAGCCGGGCAGTCCGAGACGAGCGGCCCACGGCCGGCTGCCATATGCCAGGGCGATGGCGGATCCCAGCCACTGTCGCTGCTGCTCGGTCAGCACGCCGAGTGCGGCCGAAAAGTCTTGCTCGTCCTTCGGCCTGGGTCGCCCGGCTTTGTAGAACAGCTGGACCTCAGGCAAGAGATAGGGAACGCCCTCGCCTGACACCGCCCCGATTTCGTCAATAGGACGCCGGACCTGGCTGCTCTTCCGGGATATCCACTCGCTGCCGTCGGCCTCGTCGAGCATGACCTGAATCTGCCAAGGTTCCGAGGGCCCAGGCCGGCACCAGAGGTCGTGGACGTCTACCGGCAGGATCTCCCCCCGTTTCCAAGGTCGAAGCGTGCCTGGCGGATCCGCTGCCCACCACTCCCACGCCGGCAGAACCTCCTGGACACTCAGCTGATCGCGCCGCAGGAGCAGGACATCGATGTCCTCGTGCTCTCGGAACGGGTGGCCAACGGCGAGCTCGATCGCGTAGCCCCCGGCTATCCACCACGGGACCTGCGCCGTTGAGAACAGCGCCGTCACCTCGCTGAGGCTCGCTGCTTCCCAGGGTCCCCACGGTGTCTCGATGCGATTCACGGTGAGCACGTTACCGCCGCAGCAACAGTGTTGCAGGTACATCATCTCAGCAGTAGTGTACCTACAACAGATGCAGTCGACCAGGAGGACGCTGGACATGGCCCACATCGACCCGCTCTTGCGGCGGAACAAGGACTTCGCCGCGACCAGCGCCCACGAGAAGGCCAGCATCATCGCGAGGTACCCGGTCTACGTGATCACGTGCCTGGACCCCCGAACTGACCCGTCTGCCTTTCTCGGCCTCGAGCTCGGCGACGCGATGGTGATCCGCAACGCCGGCGGCCGCGTCTCGCCCGACGTCCTCAAAGACCTCGCCTACATTTGCTACCTCGCCCGCACGCTGGCCCCGGCCGGGCCGCGGTTTGAGGTCGCGATCGTGCACCACAATCAGTGCGGCACCAGCTTCCTCGCCGATGAAGAGTTCCGCCGCGGCTTCGCTGACATCATCGGTGGCGACGACGGCACACTAGCCGCGCAAGCTGTCACCGACCCCGAGCAGACCGTCCGCTTCGACGTTGAACTGCTCCGCGCGGCCGCTGTCCTGCCGGACACGATCACCGTCTCCGGCCACGTCTACGACGTCACCACCGGCCTAGTCACTACGGTCGTGCCCGCGGCGCCTATGCACCCCCGCACCACCAGTGGCTCAGCACAGTCGCCGTGAGGGCGTGATTCCCCGCTACGGGCTGCCTGCGGCCGGCGATCAGCTGTCGGCTTCGGCGATGACCACTTCGATCGGCGGATCATGAGGAACGCTCGGCGTTCCCGCCACGATGACATTCGCTCGCGTCCACGGTCGCTGTTGGGCCATGAACGGCAGCTCTTCCGCCATCCATAGGTGCCAGAACGAGACGGCGGCTTCATCACCGCCGCCGCGTTCGATGCCCCGCTGCTCGGCTTCGGCCAAGTCGGATTGGAATGGCAGACAGCAGCAAGCGCCAGATTCCGCCGACCGGAGTCGGCAGCCAGCGCCGCCTGTGGGCATTAGCCGCACGCTCGTGGAGCGCCGAGGCGACCGCGGCGCTGACCGGGCGGGCTTGCCACCCGGCAGGGGCCGCCGGCGCGGCAGCCGAAATGTCCGGGCCGTGACCGGAGCAGCAGCGGCCACCCCGCGATCGGAAGTGGCCGCTGCTGCCGGCTGCCGAGGGCGATCAGTAGGAGCAGACTTCGGCAGTTCCTGGTTGCACTACTTGACTGCTTCCGGTGATAACCGACGAGGTAGCGGTCGAGGTGTCAAAGACCTTGCCGGCTAGCCCGTGGCGCTCGGTCGTTGTCGTCGTAGCGACGCTTACGTCGAGAGTGACGTTGACAAAGTCCAAGCTGGTGACCGTACTATTCGGCCCAAAAAGGCCGTCGCAGACCTGCTGGACGGTGAACCCGTCCACCGTCGCAGGCGGGTAGACGAACCCAGCGTTGACCGGCACCGTGGTGTTACTCGTTGTCGTGGCGACGCACGTCAGCACGCCGATGGCCTGATCGAAGGTGCACCCGACGGGCACCGGCGGCCCGGCGGCGAACGCGGGCGTGGTGCCGATGACCAGCGACGCCCCCGCCACGACCAGCGGCACAAGAACACGACGAAAGCTCATGTGATCCTCCTCGGAAACTCCCCCGGCACGCGCTACCGCGGTGCCGACACCGGGGCATTGTCAGCCCCGCAGGACCGGCAGCACATCGGGCAAATGCCCAGGGTCAGCCGGCAACTTTTGGCAACCGCGTCTCGGCGTGTGGGGTCTATGACAGCGTGCGGCTTCCCGGCGGTTCGGGATCGGTCAGGACGCTTGGTTCGTCTGTGAGCACGGTGGCTATCGGCATGAACCGACCGCCGTCGTCGCCATGCGCGTCGGCGTCCGGCGTGACCGGCTCGAGCAGGCGCTCCGCCGCCACGGAGTCCGTCGTTCGCGAGCCGAAACAGAGCTCGAAGCGGGCTAAGCACGCAGTGCGCGTCCGGTTGGCTACGGCTGGCCGGGCGCTTTTGCCTATGCACACTGCCTGGTGACCGTACGGTGGCCGTTATGGCTGTCTCTCACCCGACTACGCGGCACTGTGGATGAAGCTGAAGCAGTGGGCAGAGGATGAGGCGGAATCCATCAGGGACGACGCGCGCCATGCTGGCCGTGCGCGCCGCGCTCAGGATGATGACGAATATGACCGCCTGAGTGTCAACGGCAGGTGAAGTCTCACCCCAGCCAAGACGGCCTGACGTAGCCGCCACGATGGGCTACCGCAGACCGGGCGCTTCCTCCGCGCTCAGTCCCGCAGCCCGTCCGCGCCACCGGTCCGCTGGTGTAGCTTCACGGCCCGCTGGGATCGTCACTCAGTGGTCGGAGATGCGGCCAGGCCTTTGCGGATCAGCTCCACTAGGGACTGTCCGCTCCTGCGGACGGCAGCGGCAGTCGCGCCGTCCAGGTAGACGCTCGTCTTCTTTGGTGCGATCTCGGCGTCAGGGGCGAGTAGGGAAAGCGCTTCGATGTGTGTGTTCGTTTCGCCGACGAGTGCCCCGTAAGGAGAGAGCGCTGCCCACTTGTCCTGGCCAGCTTCCAGCCTGACCGTGTATCCCACGAACTTGCGGTTGTGCCAGATCACGTGAACTCTGGCGGGCCGTTCGCTGCCGACTGGGACTCGCTTCACTTCGTGCGGCTGCAACGTCATAGGTATGTCTTCTCCTGCCTTCTGGCTTGTCTCATCTAGCAAGTATACCGTGACTAGCGGTATACCGCAGCCGACCTGCGACATTGTAAAGAAAGGTCGGACGGCTCTGCGAGGTCCCCACTGGCAGGCCGGGACGCCCGTCGGAGGCATTCACGCTAGACCAGGCCGAGGCCGATCATCCGCCAGCTCACGGTCCAGCAGGCGAGAGTAAGTGACGGTCACCGCCGCGCTCGCGTCCTCCAATGCAAACAGCAGGTCCTTGTTATCAAGCCGAGCCTGGTGATCAGTCCGCAGCAGCTTGTCCGCCGCCACCCAGCACGTCATAAGGGACTGCTGGGCGTCCTCCAGCGCCCGGCGCTGAATGCTCAGCCGCGCTTCAGTCCGCCTCCCCCGCAGGTCCGACCGCAAGGTGAAGCGATAGCCAAGGATGGCGAGCCCGAGCGCGCTCGCAACGAGCACGAACACCTGCAGGATGCTCAGCCACCGAGGGCTTGTCGCCAATCCATTTCAGCGAAACGCCGTCCGGGCGATCAGATGGGACATTCCAGGCGGCAGACTAGGCTGACAACTTTGAAATATGTCTGGCGGGTAGTCGGGCGCCGCCTGGACGGCGCCAGCCGCCAGCGGCGCTGAGACGTCTGGTGCTGGCGGTGGGCTGCCACGCCTTTGGGTATAGCGGCATCAGGGGGTTGTGGCCAGGCATGTAGTCGTGACTGGTGCTCGGCGATA
>DATHQE010000456.1:0-4515 GCA_035483035.1 Streptosporangiaceae bacterium
GACGACGCAGACTTCAGCAATTTCGTCGCCGCCTCGTCCCGGCAACTGCTGCGCACCGCTTACCTCATCGCCGATGACCTGACCGTGGCCGAGGGCCTGCTGCAGGCAGTACTGGACCGGGCCTGCCAGCGCTGGCCGTCGGTCCGGCGCAAGAACGGAGCGCAGGCATACGTCCACAGGTTGCTCGTGCGGGCTGCCGTTGAGGCCGGCCGCCAGCACGGGCCGCATGGCGCACCGCCGGCCGCAGATCGGCTGCCGGATGTACCGGATCCTGGCCTCGGCGGATTGCATCGCCGAGCGGCGTTGCTGAGCTGCGTCCGTCAGTTGCCCGCAGACCAGCGGGCCGTACTTGTACTCCGCTATTTCGACGGCCTTACCGAACCCGCTGCTGCCCAAGCGCTTGGCTGCTCGGTCCGCACCGTCCGGTCTCGGCACGCTAGGGCGATGGCGCGGCTGAACGAGCTCGTGCCCGGCCGCACCGACGGCGCTAACGCAGACAGCCGGACGGGAGGGGAGCATGAGCGCGAAGCTCGACGATGAACTGCGGGCGGCGTTCGAGGTTGCCAGCGAATTCATCAAGCCACCTGGCGGACTCGCCGACAAAGCCTGCCGGGCGAGACGCCCGTGGTGGCACAGGCAGCGGGACGCCATTGCGGCATGTGCGGTGGTGCTTGCGACCGCGGGCGCGGTCTACGCGCTTTCCGGGCACTATAGCTCCAAGCCGGTGCCTGAGCCGCCGGGCCCGCGCGTAGTAGTCAAGACGCGATATCCGGTGTCGGAAGCCGCGGTCAGCGGCCAGTACGTCTACCTGGCGTCGAGCCAGCGCTCCCTGGTGGCGGCCTATAACCGGGCTACCGGCAAGATGGTCCGACGCGTCAGAGTTCACGGCAGCCCAACCTGGCTAGCTGTCGGCCCAGGCAGGCTCGTCTGGGTTGGCATCGTTGGTGACAGAAGCCCGAACATGATTCTGCTGCTGAGCCCCGACCTCGGCCGACGCGCGACAGCCGGGTCGCCGGGATCTGGGCCGCTCGTGCCGACGAGCCGGCAGACGGCCCTAACAGCGGCTCCCTACGGCGTGCTGAACGTGCGCATGCCGGCGCCGGGTCAGTCGGGCCTGGCCTCTGTGCGCCAGGAGTCGGACAGCCAGTTGGGAGCGGGGCTCACCACGGCACCAGGCAACTGGGTGGGGCTGCTCGATGGCCGGGTGGCAGTGCAGGTCACCAATGGATACGGCTACGGCAGTCACCTGGTGATCGCTGGCGAGCCCGGCGTGACGTTCGGTGGCGACCCGCAGCAGCAAGTCGGTGCCGTGGCCAAAGCCGGCGACTCGCTGTGGGCCCAGACGTTCGCCATTACGAATTCTCGGGTGGCCTTGTGGGGGCCGCTGGTGCGGCTTGACGGGCAGCTGCGGGCGACAACACCCGTTTTCATCCAGCGCAACCCGGTGCTGGCCAGGAGCGAGAACGTCTGGTCCGCTGGCAGCGCGGTATGGGTGTCTACCGGGGCGCCTGGTCACGCGCTCGTCTGTTTCGCTGCCCGCTCCGGGGCGGGGCCAGTCATCACGGTGCTGGCGGGCGGACGCGTCGCCGCCGTAGCGGCCACGTCCGGCACTGCTTACGTGACCACAGTGACGGGCGTTTCTCGCGGACGGTCGGTTGTCACCAGCTATCCGATACCGGCTGCCTGCCGGTAGCGCGGGCGCAGCGGCGCGGGATCGCGGCCGCCCGAGATCACAGGCCGATGCGCGTAGCCAGGTGCTCCCGGTGGTAACTGGCGTCGCCGAGGAACAGCTCGCTCGCCTTGGCTCGCTTGAAGTACAGATGCGCGTCGTGCTCCCAGGTGAAGCCGATGCCGCCGTGGATCTGGATGTTCTCCGCCGCGACGTGGAAGTAGACGTCCGAGGCGTAGGCCTTGACGAGGGATGCGACGACCGGCACCTCTGCCGAGCCCTCGGCGACGGCGGCGGCCGCGTACTGGACGGCCGAGCGCAGCGACTCGACCTCGAGCAGCAGGTCCGCGCAGCGATGCTTGATCGCCTGGAAGCTGCCGATCGGACGGCCGAACTGGTGCCGCACCTTGGCGTACTCGACCGCCATGTCCAGGGCGCGCTGCGCGCCGCCCAGCTGCTCGGCTGCCTGCGCGATCGCCGCGATGTCGAGAACGTGGCTCAGGACGGCGGCGCCGTCGCCAACCGCGCCGACCAGCGTCGCCGGTACCGCGGTGAAGTCAAGCCGGGCAAGCTTCCTGGTCTGGTCCAGCGTGGGCAGCGCGGTCCTGGTCAGTCCGCCCGCGTCACCGGGCACCGCGAACAGGCTCAGGCCGTCGCCGGTGCGGGCTACGACCAGGACGAGATTTGCCGTGTGCCCGTCCAGGACGAAGCTCTTGCGGCCGTCGAGCCGCCAGCCGTCCGGTCCGGCGACAGCCGTCAGCCGGATCGCCTCGGGCTCCCACGACCCGTCCTCCTCGGTGAAGGCCAGCGTGGCGATGACCTCACCACAGGCCAGGCCAGGCAGGTAGGCCTTGCGGGCATCCTCGTCCGTGCTGGCCAGCAGTGCGGTGGCAGCCAGGACAGCGCTAGCCAGGTACGGCCCGCTGTAGAGCGCGGCGCCGAGTTCCTCCAGCACGATGGCCTGCTCAGCAAAGCTGAAGCCCGCCCCGCCGTACTCTTCCGGGACCGCGATCCCCTGGAGCCCCAGCTGCTCGCCGGCCTGGCGCCACACACCCGCGTCAAGGCCGTCGGTGGTCTCCATCAGCTCGCGCACGGCCGAGATCGGCGCGCGGTCGGCCAGGAACCGCCGGACCGAGGCGCGGAGCTCCTCCTGCTCAGCACTGACTCCCAGGATCATCTATCCGGCTCCGTTCACTTCATTGGTCTTATTAGCGTCGGTTACGACCAGCACGTCCAGCGCTTCTATCCGGTCGCCGCTGACCCACAGCGGGTTCACCTCGAGAGCCTGCAATCCGGGCACCGACGCGGCTAGCTCGCCGATTCCGGCGACGACCGCGGCGAGCGCGTCGAGGTCGGCGGCAGCACCGCCGCGCGCGCCTAGCAGCAGCGGCAGGCCCCGCAGCTCGGTCAGCATCTGGCGCACCTCGGCCGGACCGGCGGGCAGCACTCGCAAGCTCGTATCGCGCAGCAGCTCGACCCAGATCCCGCCGAGGCCGACCGCGAGCACCGGCCCGAAGCCGGGATCCATTGTCACGCCTGCCAGGACCTCGACCCCGCCAGTGCGCATCGAGGTGACAAGGACCTCGTTCCCGCCGTTATGGGCTTTGGTGGCGGCGACCACCTGGTCGTAGCCGGCTCGAACGGCCTCGTCGCCGGACAGGTTCAGCAGCACGCCGCCGACATCGGACTTATGGCTGACTGCGGCGGAGCTGATCTTGATCGCCACCGGGGTCCCCAGCTCCCGCGCCGCGGCTACTGCCTCGTCGGCCGAGCGCGCGAGGTGACCGGGCACGACCGGCAGCCCGGCCGCGGTCAGCAGGTCGCGGGCCCGTGCCTCCGACCACGGAACGGGCGGCCCGGTGGAGGCAGCGGGCCGGGCCGGCAGCAGCCCGACCTGACCTCGCCGCTCCTGCCAGCGCAGCGCATTGTCGATGGCCTGCACGCTGAGCTCGATCCCGCCGAGCAGCTGGATGTCGTGCTTGCCGAGCAGCTCCCTGCTGTAGCCGGTCACGTCGACGCACGTCGAGGCGATCGGGATCACCGGAATTGGCGCCGAGGCCATCCGCTCCGCGATCCAGTCCAGGCGCGCCTCGAGCAAGCCCGCCGCCGCCTCGTCCGGCGGCCGCGCGTCCGGCACCGTGATCCCGGTGAACAGCACGAAGTCAAGGCCGGGGTCCTCGACCGCCACGTCAAGCGCCTCGTCGATGGCGGTGAGGGTCGTGGTCCGCGCGTTCGCGAGCACGTAGCCGGTCACATCCAGCGGATTCCGGGCGGTCGCGAACGCCGGCAGCTGAGCCGCGATCGCGTTGGTCGTCGCCTCCGTGAAGGGCGGGATCTCGATGCCGTGGGCGCTGGCCCGGTCGGCGATGATGTCGCACGCGCCGCCGGACGCTGTCAGCACGCCCATCCGGCGTCCGGTCGGGTGCCGGTCGTAGCCGAGCAGCGCCGCGGTCGTCAGCAGCTCCTCGACGCTGTTGACCCGGATGATGTTGAGCTGGCGCAGCGCGGCATCGACCACCGCATCGTCACCGGCGACGGCGCCGGTGTGCGCGAGCGCCGCCTGCTGGCCGGCCTGGCTAGCGCCTGCCTTCAGCGCGACGATCGGCTTGCCGGCCTGGTCGGCTCGCAGCGCCGCGGCGCTGAACGCGGCCGGATCCCCGACCTCTTCCAGGAACATGCAGATGACCTTGGTCTGCTCGTCAGCCACGAGGTAATCGAGCATGTCCGCGGTCGTGATCATGGCCTCGTTGCCCAGGCTCGCGACCGTGCTCACGCCGATCGCGTGCGCCCGGGCAAAGGCGAGCAGCACGCTGGCCAGCGCTCCGCTCTGCAGCGCGATCCCGACC
>DATHQE010000457.1:0-3491 GCA_035483035.1 Streptosporangiaceae bacterium
CGATCCGGAGCCGGGCAGCCGCGGCGTCACGCCCGCCGAGCTCGGCGCGGCCGTGCGGTGGATCACGCGACAGCCGGCATCGTTCACCGGGCACGTGCTCACGTTCCAGCGGCTGCGCGAGCTCGGCGCGCTGCCCGTCCACGACACCGGAGGTGTCCGATGAACCATGACCAGATCGCCGCGTGCGTTCGGATCATCGTCAAACCGGAACTGTCGGATGACATGCTCGATCTGCTGAACCGGATGGCCGAGCTCGCGGCGCGAGACGAGGGGACGGAGATCTGGGCGGTGCACCGCGGCCGGAAGGGGAGCGGGGAGTTCTTCCTCTACGAGCTTTTCCGGGACGGGCCAGCCTTCGAGCTGCACCAGCGCAACGAGGCGCTGAACACCCTGGGCCGCCAGCTCACCGAGCTGGCGGACGAACTCGTCGTGACTTCCGGCCGTGTCGTTGGTGGTCTTCGGCCCCCGCTGTAGGGGAGACTGCCGCGCCTTACGCCGGGGCCATGGCAACGCCAGCCGGCAGCCGGTCCGTCGTGCCTTTTTCCTGCTGGTGTGGGCGGCTGGGTGTTTGCTGGGGACGGGTGTCCGCCATATAGTTTTATCATCTAAATGATAGGAGCGTCACGTGGACTTCGGCCTCTCCGACGAGCACGCCGCGCTGGCCGCGACGGCGCGGGCGTTCGTGGACCGGCACTGCCCGCCCGCGCTGGCCAAGGAGTGGGACGAGACCGGCACCTTCCCCGAGCACCTGATCAAGGCGATGGCGGAGATGGGCTGGTTCGCGCTGGCCTTCCCCGGCGACGGCGACGGTGACGGCGGGGAGGGGGGCGGGCCGGCGGAGCTGGCGATCATCGCCGAGCAGCTGGGCCGGTCCAGCCTGGACGTGGCGATGTGCTTCATCGGCACGCTGATCCCGGCACTGACCATCTACCAGTGGGGCAGCCGGGCGCAGCGGGCCGCGGTGGCGGCGGCGGCCGACACCGGGACCGGCCGGTACGCGGTGGCGCTGTCGGAGCCGGACACCGGCTCGGATGCCGCCGCGCTGCGCTGCGCCGCCACCGACATGGGCGATCACTACGTGCTGAACGGGCGCAAGATGTGGTGCACCGGGGCGGGGCTGCCGCGCACCACGATCATGATGTTCGTCCGCACCGGCAAGGGAGCGCGCAAGCATGAGGGGATCAGCCTGCTGCTGGTCGACCCGGACTCCCCCGGGGTGGGGTTGCGGCAGGTACCGACCCTGGCGCGGCACATCCTGGGCACCTATGAGGTGACCCTGGACGGCGTCACGGTGCCCAAGGACGCGCTGGTCGGGGAAGCTGGCGACGGGTGGAAGGTGATGCTGTCGTCCCTGGAGCTGGAGCGGGTGCTGATGAGCGGCGGGTACGTCGGCGCCGCGCAGGCCACACTGGATGAGGCGCTGGAGTACTCCAAGCAGCGGACCGCGTTCGGCCGCCCGGTCGGCACCTTCCAGGCGCTCGCGCACGCGATGGCCGACCTGCAGACCGAGATCGACGCCGCCCGGCTGCTGGCCCACCGCGCCGCCTGGCTGCTCGCCGAAGGCAGGCCCGTCAGCAGGGAAGGCGCGATGGCAAAGCTGAAAGGATCGGAAACCTACGTCGCCGCCGCCCGCCTGGGCATGCAGGTCCTGGCCGGGCACGGCTTTTCCACCGACACCGTCATGAGCTACCGGTGGCGCGAGGCCATCGTCGCCCCCATCTCCGGCGGCACCAGCCAGATCCAGCGCAACGCCATCGCCCGCGCCATGGGCCTGCGCACCTACTGAGGAGCACCATGCCCGACACCGTCATCTGCGCACCAGTCCGCACCGCGGTAGGCCGCTACGGCGGCGTGTTTAAAGACGTGCAGGCGACTGCCCTGGGCGCCGCCGTGATCTCCGCGGTCGTCAAGCGCACCGGCGTCGATCCCGAACTGATCGACGACGTCATCTTCGGGCAGTGTTACCCCAACGGTGAGGCGCCCGCCCTGGGCCGCGTCGCCCCGTCCGACTTCGACCGCCTCAACGTCAACGGCTCCGGCATCTCGCTGGGGCACCCGGTCGGCGCGACGGGCGGGCGCATCCTGGCCACGCTGCTGCACGAACTCACCAGGCGCGAGCAGCGCTACGGCCTCGAGACCATGTGCATCGGCGGCGGGCAGGGACTTGCCGCCCTGTTCGAGCGCGTTGCCTGAGGCGGCCGTGACTCTCCCGCTGACCGGCATCGTCGTCGTCGCGCTCGAGCAGGCCGTCAGCGCCCCGTTCGCGACGCGACAGCTCGCGGACATGGGGGCGCGCGTCATCAAGGTCGAACGGGTGGGAGAAGGCGACTTCGCCCGCTACTACGACACCGAGGTCCGCGGCATGGCCTCTCACTTCGTGTGGGTCAACCGCGGCAAGGAGTCGCTCGCTCTCGACTTCAAGCACCCGGCCGGCCGCGCCATCCTCGACGAGCTGATCGCGTCCGCGGACGTCGTCGTGCAGAATCTCGCGCCCGGCACCGCGGACGGCCTCGGGCTCAGCGCGCGGCAGCTCACCGCGCGGCACCCCCGGCTGATCGGCTGCGACATCTCCGGGTACGGCGAGTCCGGGCCGTACGCGCACAGGCGGGCGTATGACCTCATCGTGCAGGCCGAGAGCGCCTCGATCGCGACGACCGGCTGGCCAGACCGGCCCGCCAAGCCCGGAATCCCGATCGCGGACCTGACCGCGGGCATGTATGCCTTCAGCAGCATCCTCGCCGCCCTGTACGAACGAGAACGGACCGGCCTCGGCCGGGCGATAGCCGTCAGCCTGCTGGACGCGATCGCGGAGCTGATGGGGTACAGCATCTACTTCACCGAGTACAGCGGCCGTCGGCACGAGCCGAACGGGATCAGTCATCCGTCGATGTCGCCGTACGAGGCTTTCGACACCGCTGACGGCCGCAAGATAGTGGTCGCCGTGCAGAACGACCGCGAATGGGCACGCCTCGCCGGCCAGGTCCTGCGCCGACCCGACCTCGTCAGCGACCCCGCGTTCGCCACCGGCCCGGCGCGCACTGCGCACCGTGACGAGGTGACCAGCATCTGCGCGCGAGCGTTCGCTGAGCTGACGCTGGAGGAGGCCATTGCAGCGCTCGACGCCGCCGGGGTCGCGTGCGGCCGGGTGAACTACCCCGAGGAGCTCATCGCGCACCCGCAGTTGGCCGCCAGGCAGCGCTGGCGAGAGGTGGCCTCACCGGTCGGCATGCTGCGCGCGCTGCTTCCCCCGCCGGTATCCGCCGGCTGGGAACCGCGGATGGACCGGATCCCAGACGTGGGCGACGATACTCGCGCGATCCTCAAGGCGCTCGGCCGCGACGACGGCGAGATCGGCCGGCTCATCCTCGACAAGGTCGTGTCGGAACCAGCTCCGGCGGAAGGCTGACGAATATGGATCTTTCTCTCACTCCGGCTCTGCGGGACTTCCAGGACGAGGTCCGCACCTGGCTACACGAGCACCTCGTCGGAGA
>DATHQE010000458.1:0-3258 GCA_035483035.1 Streptosporangiaceae bacterium
CTGGTCCACCATTGACTCCTGGTATCAGTACAACCACTGGATGCTGCAGTTCGGCCTCGGCCTGTCCAGCTTCCAGTCCTACAAGTCCAACCCGCTCGGCTGGACCATCCTGGCCAGGCCCATCTCGTTCTACTGGTGCTCAGGCACCAGCGCGGGCTGTACGGACCCGAAGGGCTCCGTCGCGGAGGTCCTGGCTATCGGCACCCCGGCGATCTGGTGGGCCGGCACCCTCGCGCTGCTGTTCTGCCTGGGCTGGTGGCTCAGCGGCTTCATCGGCGATCTGGTCTTCAGCCGGACGCCCGCGCGGCGCGACTGGCGAGCAGGCGCGATCCTGCTCGGTGTGCTCGCGGGCTGGCTGCCCTGGATCTGGTACGCCTGGCACGACAACCGCACCGAGTTCTTCTACTACGCGGTTGTCTTCGAGCCGTTCATGATCATCGCTATCGTGCTCTGCCTCGGCCTGATCATTGGTCCCGCCAGGGCAGCACCCGGTCGGCGCGCTCTCGGCGCTGTCGCCGCTGGCGGCTATCTCTTCGTCGTGCTGCTCAACCTGGCCTACTTGTATCCCGTGCTGACGGCCGAAGTGATCCCTTATGCCTCCTGGCTGCACAGGATGTGGTTCCACCGCTGGATCTGACGATCCAGCCGTCCGCTTTAGGCCACTTTCGTCGCATCTGACCTGCGGTTGTATCTCTTCGTAGCGGTGCTGTTACCCAGATCACGCATCTGGTTACTCGCCGGTTGCGTCATAGGCGTGTCAGTTCACCGAGGGGAGCGGAGAGACAGTGACCCAGCTTGAGGTTGACCTAAACCAGATTGAGCCCAGCCAGCCAGTCCCTAACCAGCCAATGCCTAACCAGCCAGTACCCAGCCAGCCAGTGCAGATGCCTGACCGGGAGACGCGATTTGAGCAGGAAGTGATCCCGTTCCTTGGCCAGCTGTACCCGGCTGCCCTCCGGATGACGCGCAACCCCAGCGACGCCGAGGATCTGCTCCAGGAGACGTTCGCCAAGGCCTACGCGGCGTTCCATCAGTTCCGGCCGGGCACCAACCTGCGCGCCTGGCTGCACCGGATCTTGTCCAACACCTTTATCAACAGCTACCGGAAGAAGCGCCGCGAGCCGGTCCAGGATCTCGGCTTTGATTTCTCCGGCGACTGGCAGACCGGCGGCGATCCGCTGATGCCTCCAGCCAGGTCGGCCGAGACCGAGGCACTTGAGCAGCTAGCCGACTCCGAGATCCTGCAGGCGCTGCGTGAGCTGCCAGCCGAGTTCCGGGTTGCCATCTACCTTGCCGATGTCGAGGGCTACCCGTACCGGGAGATCGCCGAGATGATGGACACCCCGATTGGCACCGTTATGTCGCGGCTGCATCGCGGCCGGGCCAAGCTCCGGGAGCGCCTGGCTCACCGCGCCCCTCGGCGCACGCTGGCGACGTCAGCGGGCTAGCGACGTAACCCCCCGGCGCGCGCATGCCCCCGCTGTGCGCTGCCCCTGGCGATGCCCCGCTCCGCTGCCCTCCCCCGGCAGCGGAGCGGGCATCGCGTTATTCGGCCCCGTTCCGTGCCTATTGAGCCGTGCGGAAACCCGCACGCCGGCCAGCCGGCCCCGGCGGTGCAGCTATTCGGCTCGCCATTGCGGCTGGCGCTTCTCGGCGAACGCGAGCGCGCCTTCCCTGGCGTCCGCTGACGTGAAGACCGGCGTGATGATCTTGCCCTGCAGCTGGAACGCCTCGGCGCTGTCCCAGTCGGCGGACTCCACGATGACGCGCTTGGTGGCCGTCAGGGCGAGGGGCCCGCCGAGCGCGATCCTGCCCGCCAGGTCTCTAGCCGCAGCCAGGGCCTCGCCGGCCGGGACAAGCTGGTTGACCAGGCCCGCCTGGTGGAGCCGGGCGGCCGGGAAATGCTCGCCGGTCAGGGCGATCTCCATCGCCAGGTGGTACGGGATGTGCTTCGGCAGCCGGAGCAGGCCGCCCGCGCCCGCGACGAGGCCGCGCCGGACCTCAGGCAGCCCGAACTTCGCGACTTCGCTGGCCACGACCAGGTCGCAGGCCAGGACGAGTTCGAAGCCGCCAGCCAGCGCGTACCCCTCGACAGCCGCGATGATGGGCTTGACCGGCGGCTTCTGCACTATGCCGCCGAAGCCGCGGTCGGCGAAGTTCGGCGAATCGCCCGACAAGAATCCCTTGAGGTCCATGCCAGCACTGAACGTGCCGCCGGCGCCGGTCAGGACCAGCACCTGGACGTCCTTGCTGGTGTCGAATTCGTCGACGGCAGCGGCGATGCCGCGTGCCACGTCGCCGTTAACCGCGTTCCGGGCTTCCGGCCGGTTGATGGTGATGACGGCTACGCCGTCGCTGACCTCGGTCAGGACTGCCTCGGGCATCGCATTCCCCTCATATCCGGTGCCGTCCGCCTGGCGGCGAACTGCTTACTTTGGCCTGGAAAACCCAGACTTGAGCCTAACCAGGCGCACCCGCCCTCGCAGCTACTGACCGGCGTCAACATGAGGTTCGCGGGGAACACTGCGAGCATGACCATTGGCCGCATCTCGGTGCGAGTCGGGGGAAGCTACGTGGAACGGCCCAGACCGTGCTGAGGAGCGTAGGGACTGTGCTCGTGGCGTTCGCCGCAGTACTCCCGCCGATATTCGCGCCCATCCCGGCCGGAGTCACCACCGCTCCGCAGCCGCATGGCATACCAGGCCAGTGGACGATCACGATGAACGCCGGGCCAGCGCAGATCGCCCGGTGGGGCGGATACCCCTGGGGCACCGGCCCCGTCAACTACGAGGAGGCAGCCTGCTACGAGCCTGCCAACGTCAGCGTTGGCCGGTTCCTGCAGATGGCGGTCACCACGACACCATGCCTGAGCGCCAAATTGGGTAAGTGGCTCCCGTATACCGGGGCTTACCTGTCCGGTCCATTCCGGCAGCGCTACGGAGCGTTTGAAGCGGACATTGACCTGCCCGCCGACCCGTCCGGGATGATAGCCAACTGGCCAGCGTTCTGGCTAGTGGCTCCGCACTGGCCGACCGGCGGCGAGATCGACGTGATGGAAGGGCTGGGCGGGCGGGCGTGTTCGACATTCCACTACGGCACTCTCGCGGATCAGGGCCACGTCGGACCGATGTGCGCTACGGACCAGCCGGGATGGCATATTTTCGGCGCGAGCTGGTCCGCGTCGGTGATCCGCTTTTACCTGGACGGCAGGCTTACGGGCGTCGTCGCTAGCCACGTCACTGGGCAGCCGATGCAGGT
>DATHQE010000459.1:0-5332 GCA_035483035.1 Streptosporangiaceae bacterium
TCATCGCCCATGACCGTCCGCCGGCTCCCGCTACGGCGAGTCCACCGCATAACCTGAGCAGCAGGGCCCCAGCTGACAGATGTGACAACAACCGCCAGGAGGACGTCGCGTGGCTAAGACACCGGAAACCGGCCAGGTCCCCCCCGATTTCACGCTGCCCGGCATCGCGCTCGCCGGCGATGAGGTCGTCCAGGCCGACTACAAGCTCTCGCAGCAGCGCGGGAAGCCGATCGTGCTTGCGTTCTACCCCGGCGACAACACCGCCGTCTGCACGCGGCAGCTGTGCTCCTACACCTCGGGGCTGGAGAGCTTCACCGGCTTCGGTGCGGCCGTGTGGGCGATCAGCCCACAGGGCCTGGCCAGTCATGAGCAGTTCGCTCGCAAGTACAACCTGGCCTTCCCGCTGCTCGCCGACGAGGGACTGACGGTCGCCCGGCAATACGGCATCACTCTCGGCGGCGCCGGCCTGCGCCGCTCGGTGTTCGTGATCGATGCCGACGGCGTCCTGCGGTGGAAGCACGTCACGCTGGTAGGCCTCACCTTCCCGACCGCGCAGACGATCTCTTCTCAGCTCGCCTCGCTCCAGGCGGCCTGATGCGCATCCTGATGATCGGCGGCACCGCCTTCGTCGGGCGGCACATGGCTGCGGCGGCTCTTGCTGCCGGTCACGACGTCACCCTGTTTCATCGCGGCAAGACCGGCACCGACCTGTTCCCGCAGGCAACCCACCTGATCGGCGACCGTGACGACGACATGTCCGCCCTGGCCGACGGCAGCTGGGACGCGACGATCGACGTGTGCGCCTATTTCCCGCGCCAGGTGCGCTCGCTGGCGACGGCGCTGCGCGGGCAAGGCGGCACGTACGTCTTCATCTCCAGCGTTTCGGCTTACAGTCCGTCCGTGCCGCCGAACTACGACGAGAGCGCACCACTAGCCGACCTCGACGACCCCGACGCGACGCAGGTCACCAACGAGAACTACGGCGGCCTGAAGGTGGCCTGCGAGCAGGTGAGTACTGAGCTGTTCGGACCGGACACAACGATCATCCGGCCGACGTACGTGATCGGGCCGTACGACCGCACCTACCGATTCACCTGGTGGGTTGACCGGCTGGCCAGGGGTGGCACGGTGCTGGCACCGGGCGCGCCAGACGACCCGATCCAGCTCATCGACGCGCGCGACCAGGCCGCGTTCGTCGTCTCGCTGCTGGCGCGGTCGATCACCGGGACGTTCCACACGGTGAGCCCGGCGCCGCCGTTCGGCTTCGGCCAGATGCTCGAGGCGATCGCGGCCGAGGTAGCGCCGCCGGGCACGCGGCTCACGTGGGTCGGCAGCGAGTTCCTGCTCGAGCACGGCGTCGATGGCGCTGCCCTGCCGCTGTGGGCCGAGGGCGAGGCCGACGGGGCGAACATGAGCAAGGCCAGCCCGGCCGCGGCGCTGGCCGCCGGGCTCAGTCCGCGGCCGCTGCGCCAGACAATCGCTGACATCCACGCTGAGGACCGGCTGCCCGAAGCCGTCCGCCCTGGCGTCGGCTTGTCCGCCGAGCGCGAGGCTGAGCTGCTGGCCCGCTTCGGGGCTGCGTCAACCTGAGCGCCGGACAGCAACGGGCCGGCCACCACGTGCGGGTGCAGGGCACGTGGTGGCCGGCCCGGATGCCGGCATAATGCTGGATCAGGCCCTGACAGCCTCGATCTCGAGGTGCAGCGTGACCTTGTCCCCGACAACGACGCCGCCGTTGGCCATCGGCGCGTTGAAGGCGACGTTGAAGTCGCTTCGGCTGATCTCGCCCGTGGCGGTGAACCCTGCGCGGACGCCGCCGTAGGGGTCCGGCCCGAAGCCGTTGAGCTCGAGGTGCAGCGGCACGCTCTTGGTGACGCCCTTGAGGGTGAGGTCACCGTCGAGGACGTACTCGCCGTCCTCCACCCGGAGGCCGGTGGACTTGTAGGTCATCGTCGGGTAGGTCTCGACCTCGAAGAAGTCAGCCGACTTGATGTGCTCGTCGCGCTGCTCCTGGCCGGTGTTGATCGAGCCCAGGTCGATCTCCGCGGTCACCGACGACTGGGTCGGGTCGTCGGCGGTGACGATCTGCCCGCTGAAGCTGGTGAACCTGCCGCGGACCTTGCTGACCATCATGTGCCGGACGGAGAAGCCCACCTCGGAGTGGATCGGGTCAATGTTCCAGGTGCCGGCCTCGTAGCCGGGGACAGTCGTCTCGGTCGCTGCTGAGGTCAAAGTGATCACTCCCGAATGCATGTGGTTGAAAGCTAACTTGTTGAGTACTCAAGCTTTATCACGCTCAAGTGGAGTTGTCAAACGCTCAACTACTGGGGGTATGATGTACAGATGGCCGACTTCCAGCCTCGGTGGCTATCCGCCGAGGAGCAGCATGCGTGGCGGGTTTTCCTTGGCGCCACCCAGACGCTGTTCTCGGCTGTCGAGGCGCAGCTGCAGCGGGAGTCGGGGATTCCGCTCGGGTACTACGAGATCTTGGTCCGGCTGTCCGAGGCCGAGGACCGCTCCCTGCGGATGAGCAAGCTCGCCGAAGTGTCGACGTCCAGCAAGAGCAGGTTGTCGCACGCCGTTGCCCGCCTGGAGGAGCGCGGGTGGGTCGAGCGGCTTGACTGCCCGACCGACAGGCGCGGCCAGGTCGCGCGGCTTACCGAGGCCGGCTTCGAGGTGCTCGCCGCAGCCGCGCCGGCCCACGTTGAGCAGGTCCGGCGGTCGCTGTTCGACCGGCTCAGTCCCGACCAGGTCACCCAGCTGGCTGCGATCGGCACCGCTATCGCCGCCGGCGAGCAAGGCGACGCCGAATGCTGCCCGAGCAGCTGCGGCGGCGACGGGGTGGATGACGATGCCGCCGATGACCTGGAGCCTGCCGAGCTAGCCTAGGCGCCATCACCAGCCGCGAGCTGCGCCGCCATCACCGCAGCGATCGCGGCCGGACCTGGACCCGGCTCACCCTCAAGCCCGGCGACGACGCCCGCCCGGTCGAGAGCGCTGCGATTCTGGCTCAGCTTCTGCTTGGCCTCGATCGCCGTGATCGTGAGCTCGAGGCCGATGATCGCCCGCAGCTGGCCGTCGATGTACTCCGGCGGGGCATCCGTGACGGCCCACGGGTGCACCCGCCCGCCCTCGTGCCGCTCGGTCAGCCTGGTCACGAAGCCGCGCAGCCACTCGGTGTCCTGATGGAACGTGATGGTCCCGGTGAGGTGGACGGCCTCGTAGTTCCACGTTGGCACCACCCGGCCGTGCCTGGCCTTGCTCTCATACCAGCTCGGGGAGATGTAGGCCTGCGGGCCGGCCACGATGGCCAGGGCCTGCGCGCCAGGCTGCGCGGTCTTCCACTGGTCGTTCGCGATGGCGATGTGACCGAGCAGGCGGCCATAGCTGGCCGGGCCACCTGGCTGAACGTTCTGCGCCGCGTCATCGCCGTCAGGGATGTCGGGCGCCACCCAGTTGAGGGCAGCTGGCCGGTCCCAGATCACTGGCAGCCGCGTCGACACTGGCTTCGTTCCGTCGAAGGTGACCAGGTCGGCGGACTGGGCGGCGTCGACGAACGCGCCGATCTGCGCTAGGTCGGTGACGGTGAAGTGGCGCGGGAGGTACATGACCCAAGCCTAGGCGGCTCGGCCGGATGCGTCGTTGTGCCGAAAGATCTGACACAGCCCGCTGTGCCGGATCTTTCGGGATCATGGAAAAACCCGTTTCCAGCAGCTATGCGCGGCCAGCTATGCTGCACCCAACGCGCTGACGGAGACAAGTAGCACCGGGTCACGCGGGCAGGAGAGAGCCGCCGGAAGCTGAGAAGGCGGTGCCAGCGCCCGGCTGCGAAGACACTCCCGAGCGCGGGGAGGAACGGCGACCGCGGCCAGCGGCCGGCCCCAAGCCCCGCCGGCCAGCCCCCGTCACCGGGCCTAACGAGGTCTCCCGTGCCCGGCCGCCAAGCCGGCCGCCGCGGGCGGCGAAAGTGCGGTGGCACCGCGAGTTCCCTTATCGCCCGCACTCCCAAGGGGTCGCCACAATCCCTGCGGGAGCTGTGATGATCTCACGAGTATTGTCCGCCGAGCTGTCCAAGCACATCGGCGAGCGAGTCACCATCGCCGGCTGGCTGCACCGCCGCCGCGAGCTCAAGTCAGTCACCTTCCTGGTTATCCGGGACCGGGCCGGCCTCGCCCAGGTCGTCCTGCCCGCCAGCGAGACAAGCCTGGCCAGCGGCACAGGTCCGGCCAGCGAGGCAGGTCCGGCCAGCGAGGAAACGGTCCTCCAGGTCGAGGGCCTCGTCGTGGCCAACCCGCAGGCGCCCGGCGGGGCCGAGCTCACCGAGCCGACGCTGATGATGCTGTCCGGCCCGGCCGAGCCGCCGCCGTTCGACCTGTACCGGCCCGCCGTCACCGCCACGCTGCCGACGATCCTGGACCATGCGCCAACGACCTTGCGTCATCCGCTCCTGCGGTCCGGTTTCGAGATCGCCGCGGCCAGCGCTTCGGGCTTCCGCGCTGGCCTCGACGCGGCCGGCTTCACCGAGATTTTCACGCCGAAGATCGTCGAGTCCGCCACCGAGGGCGGCGCGAACGTCTTCCGCATCGACTACTTCGGGCGGCCCGCCTACCTGGCTCAGTCGCCGCAGTTTTACAAGCAGGCGATGGTCGGCGTGTTCGAGCGCGTCTACGAGGTAGGACCAGTCTTCCGGGCCGAGCCCCACGACACCGGCCGCCATCTCGCTCAGTACACGAGCCTGGACGCCGAGCTTGGCTTCATCACCGACCACTTCGACGTCATGCCGGTATGCCGGGACGCCGTCGCGGGCATGGTCGATTCTGTACGGGAACGGGCTAGCTCAGCCACGCAGTTGCTCGGCGCGACGCTGCCGACGGTGCCGGCCGAGATCCCGCATATTCAGTTCGCGGCGGCGATGGAAATGCTGTCCCGCGCGAGCGGCGAGGACGTCACCGGCGAGGACGACCTCGCGCCCGCGCACGAGCGGTGGCTGTGCCAGTGGGCCGAGCGCGAGCACGGCAGCGAGCTGCTGTTCGTGACCGGCTACCCGCTGACCAGCAAGCCGTTCTATACCCATCCGGACCCCGCGCGGCCGCAGTACTCCAACGGCTTCGACCTGCTCTTCCGCGGCACCGAGATCGTGACGGGCGGCCAGCGGCTGCATCGGCACGAGGACTACCTCGCAGCGCTTGCCGCGCGCGGCCTGGACCCAGCGCCGTTCGCGGGGTACCTCCAGGTGTTCCGGCACGGCATGCCGCCGCATGGCGGCTTCGCCATCGGGCTGGAGCGATGGACGGCGCAGCTGACCGGCGCAGCGAACGTCAGGCAGGTGACC
>DATHQE010000460.1:0-2382 GCA_035483035.1 Streptosporangiaceae bacterium
TAGTCCGCGGGATCAGGGGAATCGGGGTCACAGCCGCAGGATGCGCTCGGCGTTGCCGTGGGCGATCTTGTGCCGGTCGGTGTCGCTGAGCGTGGTCTGCTCCAGCCCGGCCACGGCTTGGTGGCTGGACTCGTACGGGTAGTCGACGGAGAACAGGACGGCGTCGGAGCCGATCTCCAGCACGGCGCCGGTGAGCGCGGCCGGGGAGAAGACGCCGCTGGTGGTGATCACCACATTGGAGCCGATGTAGGCCGACGGCAGGTGGTGCAGCGGAACCTGCGGGTCGAGGGTGGCGTAGCGTGAGTCCAGCCGGCTGCGCATGAACGGCAAGAACTCGCCCATGTGCCCGAGGATCAGCCTGGCCGCGGGATGACGGTCAAAGGTCCCGCCGTAGATGACGCGCAGCGCGTGCCCACCGGTCTCGGCGGCCCAGCTCCAGGTCGCGCCGTACAGCTCGGGGCGGCCGTCGAGCACCTTCCAGCGGTCGGCCGGCGGGGCGCCGGGATGCAGGTACAGCGGCACGGACAGTTCTTCCAGCGCCGCCCACACCTCGTCATAGAGCGATTCGTCCAGGTAGTGGCCCTGCAGGTGGTCATTGACCAGCGCGCCGCAAAAGCCCAGCTCGCGGACGCAGCGGCCGAGCTCGGCGGCCGCGGCCGCAGGGTCTTGCATCGGCAGCGCGGCGAACCCCCGGAACCGGCCCGGATGCTCTGCCACGACCCGCGCCAGGTAGTCGTTGGCGAACCGGGCAGCATCGCGCGCGGCCGCCGCGCCGATGTCGGCCTGCAGACCGGGGACGGTGAGCGACAGCACCTGGACGTCGATGCCCGCCGCGTCCATCTCCGGCAGCCGGTACTCGGTGAAGTCCGGCAGCCTGCGCCCCCAGTCCGCCAGATAGCGCTGGCTGAACCGGTTCGCGGGCCAGGGCGAAGACTGGGAATCCGCCAGTTCCGGAATCGAAAACGCTTCCTCAACAGCGATGTACCTCATCCGCGCTCCCGGTGGGCTGGTGGTCGGTGATTGCCATGCCCTCGAGCGTCGTGCGGATCTGCATGATTGGGCATCACGCCATCTATACGATTTCCGGCCGTATAGACCGGTCTTCGGTACCCGGCGTCATGCGATGATCTAGCTGTGGGGCCTGCTAAGGGATCGGGTGTCCCGGCCAGCTGCGACGTCCGTCCTGGCGCGGTGGGGATCGTTTCCCGCCCAAGGCTGTATGAGCGGCTGGACGCCTCTCAGCGTGTGACCGTGGTCTCGGCGCCGGCGGGGAGCGGCAAGACAGTCCTGTTGCGGTCGTGGATAACTGAGGCAGGCTTGGCGGAGAGCACCGCATGGGTGTCGGTGGGCGGCGGCGAGCGCGATCCGCAGGGGTTCTGGCTATCGGTGCTCGACGCGCTGCGCCAGACGTCGGCGGGTTCGGCGCTGGTGCGGGAGCTGACGGCAGCGCCCGACCTCGACGGGTGGACCATCGCTGAGCGGCTGCTGAAGGATCTGGTGCCGCTGGAGGACCGGATCTGGCTGGTGATCGACGACGTGCACGAACTGGGCTCGGGTGAGGCGCAGCGCCAGCTGGAGCTGCTGGTCATGCGGGCGCCGGAACAGTTGCGGTTCATGCTGGCTACCCGGCATGACCTGCGGCTGGGTCTGCACCGGCTGCGGCTGGGAGGGGTGCTGACCGAGATCCGCGAGCCCGATCTGCGGTTCACCCTCGATGAGGCGCGGCAGCTGGTAGGAGCGGCCGGAGTGGAGATGACTGGGTCCGTGCTGGCGTTGCTGCATGAGCGGACCGAGGGGTGGGCGGCCGGGTTGCGGCTGGCCGCGCTGTCGCTGGCCGGGCACCCCGAGCCGGGACGGTTCGCAGCAGAGTTCTCCGGCAGCGAGCGGACAGTAGCGGAATACCTGCTGGCCGAGGTGCTGGAGCGGCAGAGCGACGCGACGCGGCAGCTATTGCTGCGGACCTCTATCTTGGAGCGGGTCAGCGGCCCGCTGGCCGATTCCCTGACGGGAAGTTCGGGTGGCGAGCGGATCTTGCAGGAGCTGGAGGAGACGAATGCGTTCGTCGGGTCGCTGGACGCGGCGCGGTCCTGGTTCCGCTACCACCACCTGTTCGCCGATCTGCTGCAGCTCGAACTGCGGCGCACCGCCCCCGATGAGGTCACCGCGCTACACCTAGCGGCCGCTAGCTGGTTCGCCGCACATGGGCACCCGGTCGAGGCGGTCCGCCACGCCCAGGCCGCGCAGGATTGGGATCTGGCCGCACGCCTGCTCGCCGACCACTGGCCCGGCCTTCAGCTGGGCGGGCAGGCCGCGACCGTGCACGAGCTCCTCGCCGGGTTCCCTGCCGAGGCCGCCGCGACATATGCCGAACTCGCCGTGCTC
>DATHQE010000461.1:0-2499 GCA_035483035.1 Streptosporangiaceae bacterium
GCTGGGCGTTCACGATGAACCCGGCCAGAATGTACAGCCTGGGGATCGATATCGGCTCCGATGCGCTCGTCGAGCTAGCGCCCGAAGGCCCGCAGCGCGGCGACCTCGCCGACGATATCTCGGCGGCGCTGCAAGCCGACCCGGCGGCTGGTGCCTTCTTCGACACCCTGGCGCAGTTCTACCGCAAGGCCTACCTGCGCTACATCGACGCGACGACCCGCCGGCCAGACCTGCGCGCGGCGCGCATCGCCGAGGTAGCGAGCCTGCTTGCGGCCGGGATCAAGGAACGGCCGCGATCGTGAGCGCCGCCCTGTTCAGGCGCCGTAGGCAGGCAGGATCGCTCCGCTCACCGGCGCCGCGGCGTCGCTGACGAGGAATGCGATAACTTCCGCGATCGCCTCCGGCGCCACCGCGTTCGCCATCGCCTCCGCGGGCAGCGCGGCCCGGTTCGCGGCGGTGTCGAGTAGCTGCGGCGCGACGGCGTTCACCCGGATCCCGTGTGACCGGAACTCGACGTCGAGAATCTGCGTCAAGTGCGCAAGAGCTGCCTTGCTTACGCTGTACGCAGCCATTCCGCCGGTCGGATCAAGCGCCGGGCGGGCGGTGACGTGCACGATGGCGCCTGAGCCGGCCTGCTGCATGTGCGGCGCGACCGCCTGACTCAGCCACAAGGCAGTGCCGAGGTTGACGCCGAACATGAGCTGCAGTTCTTCAGGCGTAGTGCTGAGCACGTCTCCCGGGTGGAACACGCCGACGGTGTTCACGAGTATGCCGGGCGGACCGACGTCGGCGGCGACCCGGTCGACGAGGCTCTTCGCCGTGTGCGGGTCAGTGGGGTCGGCAACCTCACGCACGATACTGTCCGGAAGTTCGTGCAGCCCCCGCTCGTTCCGGTCAACCGCCACTACCGTCAGACCGCGGTTGGCCAGATTGACCGCGGTAGCGCGGCCGAGCTCGCCACCACCGCCGGCCACCATCGCCACCTTGGCGCGCATTGGATAGTCGGTCATGATTAGACCCCTTTCTGACGTGGTGGTGATTCGAGCCTCATTTGTCACCCGGTTCTGCCGACTCGGGCACCGGGGGGAGCAGGCGAACCTCCAGCAGGTCAAGGCCAAGCGCCTCGATGTCAGCCAGGACGCCGTAGAGGGCAGACTGATCCAGGACGCCCGTCAGAACAGTGACCCGGCCTTCCTGCTCCGTCACCATCGCCGGGAACGCCGAGAGCAACGTGGCCCCGAGGTGCCCGTTGATCCTGATCGCGTAGAGCGCTGGGTCCATGGTGTCATCCTGGAGCGGGGCCAGGTGAGCCCGCATCGCCGGGATCTGGTGATCGCTCACGTACGCTGACTAGATGCTGGCACCGGCAGCCCGCTCGGCAGGCCTCGATGCCTGATCCAGTCCCTCGCCGGCAGCGGTGGAGCCGGCTACGCCGCGCGCTGTGGCAGTCACCCCGCCCCCACGGCCAGCAACCCCGCGAGCGCGTGGTAGGTCCGCTTGAGCTTTTCTACGACCTCGCCGTGGTCGTGCTCGTCGCCCAGGCCGCCGGGCACCTCGCGCGGCATCTCGCCTGGCGCGGACTCGCCGAATTCGCCGTGGTCTTCACCCTGGTGTGGATCGCCTGGCTCAACGGCAGCCTCCACCACGAGCTACATGGTCGCGAGGACGTCCGTGGCCGCAGCACATTCCTGCTGCAGATCCTCCTGCTCGCAGCGCTGGGCGCCTTCATCCCCGAGGCGGCTGGCCGCCGAGGAGCAGCGTTCGCCATCGCCTCAGGCCTGCTCTTCCTCGTGCTGGCCGCGCTGTGGCTGCTAGCCGCGCGGGGTGACCGTCCCGAATATCGCCGCACGAGCCGGCTATTCGTTGCCGGGACAGCTGCCTGTGCCATCCTGCTGGTCAGTACCGCATTCTTGCCGGCCGGAGCGCGCATTCCGGCCTGGGGCCTCATCGACGCCGCCTACCTGACCGGATTCACTGCCGCGATCCTCACAGCAAGCCCCGAAGTCGCGGCCGCACTGACCATCACCGACGCGCTGATTGAACGCTTCGGGCTCCTGATCATCATCGTGCTCGGCGAAATCGTGACCGCAGTCGTCGCCGGATTGGCAAGCCAGCCGATCGGCGCGCTCACGCTCAGCGTCGGCCTCGTCGCCATCGTCGTCGGCTTCGGAGCGTGGTGGACGTACTTCGACTTCGCTGGACACCGGCCGCTGCGGCCCCAGATGACCGCCAGCCTGCAGTGGATGCTGAGCCACCTGCCGGTCACTGCCGCGGTTGCGGCCATGGGCGCCGCGATGATCAGCCTCATCGACCATGCCCATGACAGCCGGACGCCAGCAGCCGCAGCGTGGGTCTTGTGCGCGGGCGCCGCTGTAGTGCTGTGCGGAACGATGCTGATATCCGGGACCTTGCAGGCCTGGGACAGTGATCGCGGCCTCTATCAGCCGCTGAGTCGAATCTGCGCGGGCGTGGCCGTGGCGTGCCTCGCGCTCGGCGCCG
>DATHQE010000462.1:0-19117 GCA_035483035.1 Streptosporangiaceae bacterium
CTACTTCTTGTTCCTGCGCTGGACGCGCGTCTTGCGCAGCAGCTTGCGGTGCTTCTTCTTGGCCATCCGCTTGCGCCGCTTCTTGATGACTGAACCCACGAGACCACCCTCAATTGCTTCCTGGCTGACGGACATGTCCGCGTTACATGCTCGCCACATCCGGCGGCCGGGCACATGCCAACGCCACAGCGTACCCCCGTCGGGCCGCATTGCCCGGCATCGCCCAGCATCTAGCCCATCTGCGGTCTCGGGCCCGGGCACTGCTGGAGCGCGCCAGGCTGGCGGGAACCGGCGACGGCGCGATCAGCCGGACGCCACGAATGCTTCCCTCAGGTAGCCAGTTACGGCCTGCTCGGGCACGCGGAACGACCGTCCGACCCGGATAGCGTCGAGCTCGCCTGAGTGAACGAGTCGGTAGACAGTCATCTTGGAAACCCGCATGATCGCGGCCACCTCGGCCACGGTCAGGAACCTGACTTCGTTGAGCGGAGTAGCGTCTGCTGCCATTGATTGCCCTCTTCCGACCGAACTGGTGCGCCACGCGAGACCTGGCGCATCAGTCACGCCCGTCTCCAGCGTAAGTCCTGTATGGAAAAGGGCAAGCCGTGCGAGCCCTGCCAATTCGGCGCTACCCGAGCCGATCTCTGCTGATTCGCGGCGACCCGCGCATTTCCGCAGGTAGACCGGCTAGCGAGGAAACATCGGCCGGAACCTCAGACGCCATTCCCGTGCCATTGCGTCCAGCCATACTCAGGGCTCACGCCCCATTGGCGGCCGCGGTCAGACAGCAGGGGCCAGGCTGAGACCGCGGCTAGCCCGCGCCGAGTTCCCGGCCACGGTCCCGGGCGGCCTCGATGGCGGCGAGCACGGCCGCGCGCACGCCATGCCGCTCCAGCTCGCGGATCGCGTTAATGGTGGTGCCGCCAGGTGAGGTAACCGCCTCACGCAGCAGCACCGGATGCTCGCCGGAGTCCCGCAGCATCGTGGCCGCGCCGTACACGGCCTGCTTCACCATCTCCAGCGCAGTCTGGCGCGGCATGCCGAGCAGGATTCCGGCGTCCACCATGGCCTCGACCAGGAAGTACACGTAAGCCGGCCCGCTCCCGGACAGGGCCGTGGCGGCGTCTTGCTGCGATTCGGGGATTCGCAGCACCTTGCCGACCGGACGCAGTAGTTCCTCGGCACGCCGCAAGTGCTCTTCGGTGGCGTGCGGGCCGGGTGAGATGACGCTCATGGCCTCGTCAACCAGGACCGGCGTATTAGACATGACCCGGACCACCGGGACGTCGCCGCCGAGCCTGCGCCCGATAAACGCGGTCGTGATCCCGGCAGCTACGGAGATGACGAGCTGACTAGGCGTGACGACCGGGCTGATCTCCGCCAGCAGCGCGTCCATGTCCTGGGGCTTGACGGCGATCACCAGCGTCTGCGCCTTGGCGGCCGCTTGCGAAGCGGGCAGCACCTCAATCCCGTAGGTTTCGCGCAGTTGCTGGGCACGGTCAGCGCGCCTGGCCGCCGCGAGAATCTCGCCGGGCGCAACGACGCCTGCGCGGAGCAACCCGGAGGCCAGCGCCTCACCCATCTTGCCCGCGCCCAGAATGGCGATCACGGCCGAAGCCTACCGGGGGGCCGCCAGCCAACCGCCGGCCGCCTCGCTAGTGCCGGGAGCTGAGCGCCCGGAGGAAGAAGGCCAGGTTCGCCGGACGCTCGGCAAGCCGCCGGACCAGGTACCCGTACCAGTCGCTGCCGTACGGCAGATACACGCGCATCTGCGCGCCCGAACCTGCCAGCCTCGTCTGCTCGGCCGGACGGATGCCGTAGAGCATCTGGTACTCGAAGCTGCCTGCCTCGCGGCCTGCGGTGGCCGCCTTGATGGCCGCTATCTGGATCAGGCGGGGGTCGTGGGTCGCCAGCATGGGGTAGCCAGGGCCGTCAAGCAGGATCCGCATGCACCGGGCGTAGCTCCGGTCCGCGTCGGCACGGCTCGGCAGGCCGACGCCCTCCGGCGCCTGGTAGGCACCCTTGCACAACCGCACGCGAGATCCGGCCACCGCGAGCGCCCGGCAATCGTCGGCGCTGCGGCGCAGGTAAGACTGGATGACGCAGCCGAGGTCGGGGAAGTCGGCCCGGAGCTCGTGGACGAGCCGCAGGGTTGCGTCGACCCTGGCGTGGTCCTCCATGTCCATGGTCACCGTGGTGCCCGCATTGCGCGCGGCCGTCGCGATGCGCGCGATGTTTTCCAGCGCGGTCTTCTCACCGTGCTCGGCCAGCCCCAGCCCCACGGCTGTCGGCTTGACCGACACCTCGGCACGGCCATGACCAGCCAGTCCGGCCGCGGCCAGCTGACCGAGCAGGCGGACGTACTCATCCGCTACCGCGGCGGCCTGGTCCGGTTCAGTGGTGTCCTCGCCCAGGAAGTCAATCGTGACCAGGCGGCCGTCGGCGAGGAGCCGCTTGGTAACCGCCAGCGCATCGGCGGCGGTCTCGCCTGCCACGAACCTCGCGACCACATCACGCGTGACGGGCGTGGCCATGATCACGTCGCGGGCCTGACTACTGGCCGACAGGGCCAGGAGCGCTTGACGCAGCACGGCGGGAACCTCCAGGGAACGACGTTGTCCTCGGGCGGCCCAGGCTACTCGCGACCGCGGCCCACCAGGCCGCCCCGCACACGCTTGAGCTCAATCTGGATGTTAGCGCCAGCATCCGGCGAAACGATGACCTCCTGGGCGGCCGCGACGCCGTCGACAGTCAGGGTCGCGTCGACCGGGGTCGTCCGCTTGATCAGTGCCAGGCCGATGGGGCCAAGCTCGTAGTGCCTGGCCGCCGACCCGGCGAATCCCACGCTCGCGCCGTCGAGCAGCACCAGATCGCCGTGGCCCGGAAGCTTGTCCTCGCTGCCATCGATGTGCAGCAGGACGAGGCGCCGCGGCGGGTGGCCGAGGTTGTGAACCCTGGCGACCGTCTCCTGACCGCGGTAGCAGCCCTTATTGAGATGCACTGCCGTCTCGATCCAGCCGACCTCGTGCGGGATCGTCCGGTGATCGGTATCCAGGCCGATCCGGGCCCGCCCGGCCGCGATCCGAAGCGCTTCGTGCGCCCACGTCCCGGCGAGTGCCGCCCCGGCGGCGCGCAGGCCGGCGACGCCGGCGGCGAGTCCGGCGCGCGGCACGATCAGGTCAGTGCTGAATCCCGTGTCCAGCCGCGCGGTCGCTGGCATCGCGCCGACGGCCGGGACGCCGGGGCCGTGGAGGGTCAGGACCGCGTAATCGGCGGAGACGTCTTGCACGTCGACGCGCAGCATGAACTTCATCGTGGTCAGGAACTCGACCAGCGCGGTCACGGTACCCGGCTCGACATGGGCCCAGACAGCGGTCCCGTCGTCGGTGAGGGTCAGCTGGTGCTCGACGTGGCCCTGCGGGCTCAGCAGGAGCGCCTCGACGGTGACGCCGGAGGCGAGCTGCTCCAGGTGCTGAGTCGTCAGGCTGTGCAGCCAGCTCAGCCGGTCGGCGCCAGTGATCCGCAGCACACCCCGGTGCGACTGGTCGACGACGCCCCAGCGAGTGGCTAGCGCACGCTGCTCGGCAAAGGGATCGCCGTAGTGCGAGGCGACGCCCGCGTCCGGTCCGCCGGCTGCGACTGCTCCTGGCTCGGTGAGCAGCGGGCTGCTCATCGGCTAGCCGGGCGGCTTGCAGTGGTAACGGCCACGGGCCCGTCCCCTTTCTTGGTCTGGTCGCCGCGGCAGGCCGCGCACAGCCCGAACACGGTGAGATGGCCGACGTCGGTGAGGAATCCCTGGTGCTCCTCGAGAGCCGCGACCAGCGGCAGCACGGCGGCCTGGTCTACCTCGGTGACCAGCTCACACTGGCGGCAGATCAGGTGCACGTGCTGAGCGTCCTCGGCCAGATGATAACTGGGGGCGCCATGGTGGATATGGGTGTGCTGGACCAGGCCCAGCTGCTCTAGTAGCTCCAGCGTCCGGTAGACGGTGGAGACGTTGATGCCGCGTGCGGTCTGCCTGACCTCGCCGTAAATTTCCTCGGGCGTGGCGTGCTCAAGCCGCGCGACCGCCTCCAGGACGAGCTGGCGCTGCGGGGTAACTCGGTAGCCGCCGGCCCGCAGCTTGTCGTCCCACGTGTGCACCATGTTCTTGAGTCTAATGACGGCCGGGCCATAACACGCTTGCCTGGCACGGCCGCAGTGACGTAGCGTTTCGGCTAACGCAGGAAAGGAGGTGGTCCAACAGTATGCATAGATGTCGGACTTGCGAGGTGGCTGTCCGCTAGCCGCCGCCTGCGTGAAGCGCCTGGTCGGGGCTTATCCACGACCGGTGCATCACCGGCCGCTTAATCGAGCTGACTGGTTCTTTTCCGACTTGGGCTGAGGGCTGTGCCCGCTGCCTGGGACGAGTGGATCTGTCAGGGCGGAGGCCGGCGAATTCACGGCAGACACCGGACCCCCGGGCTGACCGGCCTGTCCAGCCGGTCCCCGCGACAGGGCCCCGATGACGTGCGACCGATGTGATCGCGCTGACGCGGGCTTGACGCGGGAGAGGCCCGGGGGTTTTTTTCCACCTGGCCGAGGTTCCTGCCTAGTCGGCCCGCTTGAGCTGCGCCGAGACGTGCGACTGAAGCGGCTGTCCCATCGCGGCCATGTCGTAGGCCCAGCCGAGGTCGGCGCCAATGAGCCCGTAGAGCCGCCGCCCCGCTGTCACTTCTTTGGCCGTTGCCGTCCGCACGACCGCGTCGGTAGCAAGCTCGATCTTCGTTCCGGTGAGCTGGCCGATGTAGATCTCGGTAATGCCGGTCGGGTGCGCAAGCACGACTTCGATGCCCCCGTCTTCCTGTGGCCGCCAGAACCCCGTCTCCATCGCCAGCGGCCGGCCAATCGTGCCGTCCGCCTCGATGAGCCAGGTGCGACTGGAGTAGATCAGGAACGGCTTGCCGTTATGGGTGAAGCTGATCTCCTGGCCGAAGTTCGCGCTTTCGATGGTCGGGTAGCCGACGACGCCCGCGCCCTCCCACCGGCCGAGCAGGAAGCGAACCGGCTTCAGCGCGGAGTGCAATTCGAACTGCTCCGGCAGGCCGCGCGGCCCGCCTGCGGCAGGATCATCCGAGCCCATTGCTAGCTGCCTTCCGAGCGGTGTCCGCTGACCCGGTACAACGCTACGACGAGGACCGTGCCCGCGATGGCGACGAGGCCGAACGCGGCAACGAGGACGAGAGCGCTCAGAATTGCCTCCATGCCTGCGGAGTCTAGGCAGCGCGAGCGGCGATCACACGGCCGCCACGCCGCGGCCACGGGCCGCACGGAACCACGGGCCGCACGGAACGACGGGCCGCGCTACTGTGATCGTCATGGCTGCCCCGCGTTCCCTGGTGCTCAAGGTGACCGTCGGCAAGGACGATCCTGAGCGCTGCAATCAGGCGTTCACGGTCGCCGCCGCCGCTGCGGCGAGCGGAGTGCCGATATCGCTGTGGCTGACCGGCGAGGCGTCCTGGATAGCCCTGCCTGACGGGTGCCCGGACCTGGCTCTGCCGCACGCGACTCCGCTGCCCGACCTGCTGGGGGCAGTCCTCGGCGCAGGCACCGTCACCCTGTGCACGCAGTGTGCGGCCCGCCGCAATATTGGCCCGGATGACGTCATCACCGGTGTGCGGATCGCGGGTGCCACAACGTTCGTCGCAGAGATACTGGCGGACGGAGCCCAGGCGCTCGTGTACTAGGGCCTGTCTGCCGCGCCGGCCTGCGACCGGGGCCCGTCAGCTACCCGCCTACTGCCGCGAGCCGTTCAGCGCGCAGCTGGCTCGCCCACTCCTCCGCGTCCGGGTCGAGGGGCGCCAGGTGCCCCACTACCCAGCTCAGCAGCAGATCGGCCAGGCCGGGGTTGCGCGCGAGCGCAGGTCCGTGCATGTAGGTGCCGAGCACCTTCCCCGCGTAGGCGCCCTCGGTCCCGTCGCCATTGCCGACGCCCATCGTGACCGTGGCTAGCGGCCGAGCGCCAGAACCAAGCCTGGTGACACCCTGATGGTTCTCGAATCCGGTGAACCTCGGCACGCCGAGGACCGGATCAACATCAGCGACGAGCTCGCCCACGCCGCGCCGATCGCCACGGCCGCTGCTGATATCGAGGACCCCGAGGCCAGCGACCGGCTCGCCCTCGACGCCCCCGAACTCGTGGCCGAGCACCTGATAGCCGGCGCAAACAGCAAACACCACCGAACCCTGGCCGGCCGCGGCCGCCAGGCCGCCATCGGCTCGCAGCCGTCGCGCGGCCAGGATCTGCGGCAGGTCCTCGCCGCCGCCGAGCAGGTAGATGTCACCCTGCTGCGGTACCGGCTGGTCGGAGTTCACCTCGATCGGGTCGATATCGATGCCACGCAGCCGGGCGCGCCGGCTGAGCACGAGGAGATTGCCACGGTCGCCATACGTACTCAGCAGGTCCGGGTACACCCAGACCAGCCGGACCGCGCTCGCGCTGCCTCGCGCCGACCGGCGCGCCGCCGGACCAGGACCGGCGGAAGCGCCGCGGACGGCCGATACAACTTCCGCCTGGCCGGCGAAGGTCTCCGGCTGGACAGCGTCGCGCCGCCGTGGCCCGTCGTGCTCGCTGCCAGGCCGGCTGGCCGCGTGCCGTCCGGCCGCGCGCCGGACTGGGCCGTCAGGCCCAGGCACCCCGTTCCCGTTCTGGTCGGGTACGCCTTGTGCCGGGATGATCAGGGTCGCGGCCACATCCTTGGCGGCGGAGTGCCGGCCCACGCGGTCGGTCATCGGTCCGTCTCCCGCATCACTCGGTCCGGCCGAGTATCGCCCGGATCTGCTGAAAGGCCGTGTAGTTCGCGATCACGTCAAGCTCGTCGCTGGTGACCCGGCCGACGGCATCGTCGATGCCCTCGACAAGCTCAAACGGAATCTGATCGGCTTCCAGCCGGACAGCGAGGTCGAGCCGCCGTTCCCCGGCCACGAACACCGGCCTGCCCCGCAGCACGCGGTAGTCAACGTCCCACAGCCAGGAGGTGTCCTTGCCGTCCGGCGTCTGCGCATTGACCGCCAGCAGCACTGGCCCCGGACTCGGCGCGAGCACGTCAAAGGCCTCAAGCCAGCCGGCCGGGTTCTTCGCCAGCAGCAGCCGCACCAGCCGCCCGCGCCGCCTGATCTGGGTGTAGCGGCCCGCCACCGACGTGACCTGGCGAAGCCGCGGCAGCACCTGGTCGACATTAGCGCCGAAGTAGCTGGCGACGGCGAGCGCGATGACGGCGTTCGAGGCGTTGGCGCGTCCTGGCAGGGCGAGCGCCAGCTCCTGCACCTTCCCAGAGTCGTCGATGACCGAATCGCCGCTCAGTACCCAGCGGGTGGGTGGCCGGTCGAAGCCACACTCGCCGCAACGCCAGCCAAGCTCGTCGCGACGCAAGTGCGAGCCGCACTCCGGGCAGCACCAGGAATCCTCGTGCCAGCGCTGGCCGGCGGCGACCCACGTCACCTGCGGCGCTGTCGACGCGGCCCAGGCAATCAGCGGGTCATCGGCGTTCGCGATGACCAGGCAGCCCTCCGCCTTCCCGAGCGCCTCCCGCCAGCGGCGCGCGGTCAGCCAGATCTCGGCCGCGCGATCCATCTGGTCCCGGCTGAGGTTGAGCAGGACGACCACACGAGGGCGGGTGGCCTCGATCACTGCCGCCAGGTAGCGCTCGTCGGTCTCCAGCACGGCGTACGGCGCATCCGGAGCGCGGCCTAGCGCCGAGGCCAGGCCAGCCTCCATGTTGGCGCCGAAGGCGTTGCTGGCCACGTCCTGGCCGAGCGCGCCGAGGGCCGCCGTGATCAGCCGGGTCGTCGTGGTCTTGCCGTTGGTCCCGGTGACCAGCACGACCTGCCGGTCGGCGGCCAGCAGGCGCAGCAGCTCAGGTTCGACCCGCAGGCCAAGCACGCCGCCGATGACCGAGCCGTCACCGCGGCCGGTAAGCCGCGATACCCGGCCAGCGGCGCCGCTCAGGGACGTGGCGAGGCGCGCGCGCATCGGAAGCTTGCTCATGTCGGCAGATGTTATCCGGCAATTGGCTCGGCCTGGCGAGTTGCCAAGCTGCCCGCCTGGTCATCGGAGCCGACGATGAAGCGCCGCGGCCACGACAGCACAGGCTCCAGCCAGCCCGTGACGCCCATCTCCCCGGCGGCCTTGCCTAGCTGGCCCCGATGGCTCACGCCGATGGCGACGGCGCCGAGATCATCGATGAACGCGCTCTGATCATCCTCGCCGAGTAGCGCGGACCAGGCGATGAGTCGGTTGCGGGTGACTTCCATTGAGAGCGGGTGGCGCCGGAGGCCGCTGATGCGCTGGCCGATCTTGACGTCAGCTCGGTCAGCCAGGCCGGGCAGCGCGTAGTCAAGCGGCGGGGCCGGGGCGAGCGGATCCGGCGGGGAGGCGTCGTACGGGCAGACTCGCTCAAGTTCGTGCAGCCAGCGAACCTGCGGGATGACCCAGGTCGTGCCGGGCCTGGTGCCCGCGCCCTTGCCGCCGTCGAGCATCGCAGCCGCCGACATCGCGCAGGCGGCGGCCAGCTCGGCGGGGTCGTAGGACTCGCGCAGCGCCTGGCCCCGGCCAAGCACCGCCGCGTCGATCGCAGTCGCGAGCACACATTCACGGAGCCGCCCGGACAGGCTCGCCCAGCGCTGGCGAAGTGGCACAGGTACTCGCGGCCTTGGCCGGTTGACCAGGTGCGCCAGAACGTAGATCTCTGACCAGACACGCAGCCAGGCATCCTCCGGCGACCGGGCAAGCAGGTCAGCGGCCCGGATCTCGACAAGCGTGCACGGCCGTTCGCCGGTGCATGCTCGCCCGCAGGCGATCGAGCGGCGGCCAGCCAGCGGCGGCAGCAGCATCGTCCGTGCAGCCAGCGCCGGCTCGCGCTCACGGTCACCGCCGAACGGGACCCGGACCCGCATCGGCCGGTCCATGCCGTCGGTGAAGACGGCGGCCTCGCCAGGCGGGAGCGACACCACACGCCGCGACTGGTCGGCGTCCAGGTTCATCGTGGCGCCCACGAGTTGCCGGTCGTCCGCGGCGGGCAGCCGGTGCAGCACCTTCAGGGCGGTGTTCTTGATCGCATCCGGCACGAGCTTGGCCGGGATCTGCTCGGCGATCACGACACCCTCGCCGTAGGCACGGATCTCAGCCAGCAGCCCGGCGAAGAGCTCGACGGCGTGCGAGCTGGCGCCGGTCCGCCCGGCCCGCAGCAGCCGGTGAGCCTCCTCCAGCACGATGACGTGGCGCAGGCCGTCCCCTTCTGCACGGGCCGGAGCTGTCTTGGCGCGCAGCCGCAGGTGCTCCACGATCCTGATGATGAGGGTGCCGATAACGAACGCCTTGTCCTCGTCGTTGGCCACGTCCTCCAGCGCCAGCACGACGTTCCGATTCAGCAGCGCGCCGATGTCCGCCGGGTGACCGCCTTCGAAGAAGCGCCCGGCCGAGCCGGTGCGCAGCGACCGGAGGCGGACGTCGACGAAGCCACGCATGTCGGCTTGCAGTTCCCGGCCGTAACCCACGTCGTCGATGACAGCGAGCGCGGCTGCCTGGAGCCTGGCCAGCGTCGGCACCGCGGGTGGCACGTCAAGGTCAGCCCGGCCGCCGCCAGTCAGCGGATCCCAGCCGCACTCTTCGTAGCTGCGCTGGAGTGCCTGCGACATGATCTGGGGGAAGGGCTCCGGCGCGTCGAACGCCGCCAGGAACAGCGCGCGGACCATGTCGATGTGCGCCTGTACCGGGTAGCCGGGCTCGGGCGCGAGGGGGTTGACCGACAGTGGCACAGACTCGGGATCGGCCGGATTGATGACCGTGACGGTCCTGCTCACGTCCGCGTCGCGCTGGCCGGCTGCCTCCGTGCCGTCTGCCGTGTCCGTGCCGTCTGCGGTGTCCGCGGCGTCTGCTGAGCCCGCAGCGTCTGCTGAGCCCGCAGCGCCTTCGGCGCCTGCCGCGCCGGCGGTGCCTGCTGGCGGGCTCGCCGTCTTCCCGTCCGGCTCGACCGGACGGGCCAGTCCGGCTAGCCGCGCCCCCATGGCCGCGTACTCGGACTTGACCGGCTCGATCACGAGCCAGCCGATGCCGGCCAAGGTCAGCTGCTCCAGCAGGTGCCGGATGGTCTGCGACTTGCCTGCGCCGGTCGCCCCGGTGACCAAGGCATGGCGGTTCAGCGTGGCGAGCGGAATCCGCATGGCGCCGACAGGCCGGTCCTGGCCGTCCAGGATGCTGCCGAGCTCGACAGACCGCCCGGCCGAAGGCTCGCTGGTGACGTCGAAGTAGCCCGGCTGCATGATCCGCAGGCCCGGCACCTCCCGTCTCGGCAGGCCCGTGAGCGCGGCTAGCGCGCCTGCCGTCGCCGCGAACGGCACCATCGAGCCGTCCGCCGGGTCGGCGAGCTTGGCCGCCAGCACGTCGGCGAACTCCTGCGCGCCGTCCGGGCAGCGCAGCCGGTACGGATGCGCGGTCAGGTCCGCCGCGCCTACCAGCACCGGCGCGATCAGCCGCAGGTCCGGCTCGGTGGCCGCGCCCGCGAGCACGCGCACGTGCCACAGACCAGCCTCCCGGTAGGCGTCCAGTTCGGCCAGCCGCCGCTCGGCCCGGTCTGCCTCGAACCGGGCTTGCTCGTGCTCGTAGCGCCGCAGCACGGTGAGCTGGTCAGCCAGATCAGCCGCCTCGGCGTCAAGCAGATCCGTCGGGTCGGCGACGATGAGCCAGCCGAATGGCCGGCCCATGAGAGTTTGTAGCGCGGATTCGAAGAGAGTGGGCAGCAGAGGGCCATCGGGCCGTGGCCGCGCGGCGTGACCGGCGGCGTCCGCGCGAAGCGGCACCTGCCTGCCAGGGCACGGCGCCCAGACAAGCTGATCGAGGTCGGCCAGCATGTTGCCGTCGATCATGACGCCGTGCGCGCCCCACGGGAACAGCATGTCCACGACCGGCCGCGACTGCCTGGCCCCCGGCGTGGCATCATCGCCGGATCCAGCCGCGCTAGGGGGCAGCGGCCCGGCGTTGGTGATCAGCTCGAGCGGCGCTCCGCCGCCTCGTGACAGCCAGCCTGCGATGAACGGCCGCCGGTGTCGGGCCGCGTTCATGATCGCTGGCAGGACGGAGGCGTAGTCGCTGTCGGCTGTGCCGCCGAGGTTTTGAGCGCTGATGGCCTGGACCCGGTACCAGAGTCCGGCCGCGCCGCTGCCGATGCCCGACTCCACGCCCATGCTGCGTGCTTACCAGGCCGGCTGGCGGCGTGCTACCGGATTCAGCCGAAATGTGACGCTCGGCCTGGCTTCGCTCAGTTCGCTCACAGCTCCACTGTGCCGAAGACGCAGGTAACGGTGCTGCCGCCGACCCAGACCTGGCCGTCGTCGTCGGTGGTGATGCGGACTTCCCCGCTGCGGCCGAGCGCAGTCCCCTGTCGGGCCACGTAGGGCGCCTGCGCCCTGCCGGTCGCCAGCAGCCACTGGGCGAGCGAAGCGTTGAGGCTGCCGGTGACCGGGTCCTCGTCCGTCGTTCCGTTCTTGGGGAGGAACGCACGAACCTCAAACGCCGCCGGCCCGCCTGCCGGGTAGGGCCCGGCGATGCCGAGATCCAGGTCTGTCGGCCCGGGCCGCACCGCGAGGACGGCATCCGCGCTCGCCAGCAGCACTGCGATCCAGCCGGGTCCGTTGTCGGCCCACTGAAGGTCGACGATCTCGTCTCGGTTGATCTTGAGTATGTCGGCCACGTGCTGCGCCAGTTGCTCGTCTACCGGGCCAGAACGCACCAATGGCGGGGCTGCAAATCTGAGGCCCGGTTGGCTAGTGTCAATCGTCACCAGCCCGGCGCCGCACTGCTGGCTGACCCTGCCGGGCTCGCGCGGCGTGCCGCCGGCCTCCAGCCACGCGTGACAGGTGCCGAGCGTCGGGTGCCCGGCGAACGGCAGTTCCTGACCAGGCGTGAAGATGCGCACCAGGTAGTCCGCCCGGTCGTCATCGGGTTCGACGACGAACGTCGTCTCTGACAGGTTCGTCCAGTTCGCGAACCGCTGCATCTCGCCTGTGGTCAGCCCGTCAGCGCCGAGGACGACTGCGAGCGGGTTGCCCCTATAGGGGGTCTCGGTGAAGACGTCCACCTGCCGGAATTGCCTGAGCATGGCCTACATTCTGGCAGATGGCCTGGGTCGCACCGCGAAGTCGGCGCCCAGGCCGACCGGCTGGGCGGACCCTCGCGGCTGTGCGGAGCCTGCTGGGGACGCCGCCAGAGTTGCCGTCGGGAGCGCCATGATGGCGGGATTCGCGTCAGCCAGCAGCACCTGCCGGCCCTCCGGCGCTGGGTAGCACAGGAGGAGCGCGCTCTGCGGTAGCTGCTGAAGCTCGTGCTGCTCGACGAGAGACTCGCGTGACCGCTGGCTGGTCCTGGCTGCTGAGTCGCTGCTGCCGACGGCCCGAGACGTGCTCCAGCCCCACGACGTGCTCGAGCTGATGCCGGCCGTGATCGACCGCGAATCGCACACTGCTGCGGACGAGCTCAGATCCCGGCTAGCTGACCCAGTGAAGTCCGCGAATGGCGCCAAGGCACCCGGCCGGCTGCGGCCGCGACTGTGACCGGTGGTTCTGGTGAGCGAGTCTGTGCCGGTGACCGAATCCGCCGAACCGATCGTGCTGGTATAGGCGGCGCCGATCGTGTCGGTGAGCGTCGTGCCGACGGTATCGGTGAGCTGGCTGACTAGGAACCTGTGCTCCGTGCCGATCTGCTCAGCAGCGACCCGGGCATCCTCGGCATTGCCGAGTCGCATGAAGCCGACCGCCGCGTCGCCGCGGCCCAGCCGTTCTCGCACATGCGCCGGAATCGAGCGATAGCCGAGGACCAGCCCGGCGCCGGAGGTCTCGGCGGCGTCGGATAGTCGGTCAAGAATGACGCCGGGCAGCCGCTCGGCCCCAAGCAGGCAGATCGTCTGCTGCCAACGCCTGCCAGGCGGCTCCTGGCGCAACGTCGCGGTCAGCGCGATCACCAGGTAGGCAGCCAGGACTGCGTTTCCTACGCTGGCGGCGCGCCGGTCCAGCCACGCCACCTTGAGCCGGCTGGGCGGCCTGTCGGCGAGGGCAGTCGCGAGTGGGGCTAGCACGCGCAGGCGCGCCTCGATGCTCCAGGCGCGCTCAGTGGCGAGCTGCCCGGCGGTGCGACCCGCCAGGTTGCTGAGTGCGGCGAGCTGGTCATAGGTAAGCCCGCCCGCGCCCAGGTGTTCAGCTGGCCCGCCGATCTGCCCGATCACCCGCAGGCCGGCAATTAGCTGCGGCATGGTGGCGTCGGCACCTAGCGCCTGGAACACGCTGTCGAGCAACGCGGCGTCCCTGGCCGGGTCCCCCGCACTGGTCCCTGCTGCGCCGGCGGGCCCGTTGGCCGCGCTGACGGTCTGCGCCAGCACGTCCGCGAGTACGCCGGGCGGCAGCAGCGCGCCGAGCTCGAGCTGCGGCAGGTCGGCCGGCAGTACCCAGACCTGCGGACCGATGCCCGTTCGGCGCGCTACCGCGAGCAAGTCGGTCGCCACGCCGCCCTCGGTCAGGTCGAGTACGGTCACGTCTCCGCCGGCCGCCAGCCGAGGTGCGGCGATCATGGTTACCAAAGCGGACCAGCCGGCCAGCGTGCCGCCTGCCACGTCGACGCGGTGCACGGTCGTCGGCAACGTGACCGGATACCAGTGCGGCTGCCGGCGCAGTGCAGCGCTGCGCAGCTTCCAGGCACGGACCTCGCGGGCGTGCTGCTCCTGGCGCGCAGCTAGCTCGCTGCGCTGCGCCCCGGCAAAGCCGGCCACCCGCACCTCTTCAGCCTGCAGCTGCGCAGCCAGCGCCCTGTTACCGCGCCAGACCGAGAGGGCACCGCTGCCGCCCACGCAGACTCCCGCCCCGGTCATCAGCAGCGCGGCCGCAGCGGGCAGCAGACCCGCCAGCCACGCGAAGACCGCAGCGATGGCGACCGCGGTGCCTGCTGCGCACGTCAGCCTGGCGGGCCTGGCCAGCCGGCCGTGCTCGCGCCGCTGCGCGGCTAGCCAGGCCGCGCTGATGCCGTCGGGTTCTGTCAGCCTGGGCGGCGGCGGTCGCTCTCCGGGATCGGGGCCTGGCACAACGTGCTGCCAGCCCAGGTAGACCCGGTCAGCCCTGACCCGGCCGCGCGGCGCGGTGGCGGCCACGCCACGACCGGCGGACTCAGGCCAGGACGCGGCGCCGTCAGAACCGACAGCCCCGCGCCCAGGGGATTCCGGCCAGGACGCGGCGCCATCAGAAGCGCCAGCCGCCCGCCGGCTTGCTGTGCTACCCGCGCCGCTGAAGGTCATCGCAGGCGCTCCGGCGTGATCGGGACGACGCGGCAGTTCACGGTCACGGGCGCCGGCCGGGTATTCGGCCGCATGCCAGCGAACACGGCGAACTCCCCCACTCGCTGGCGGGCCAGAATACGAATAATTGTTCGGTTTGTGCTCGCGGCGCTGAGGCTCACTGAAGATTCCATGGGGCGAGAGTTTGCATCTACTGCCCCTAGTTGGGCGCCATTTGCACCCTGCTGCCCAATGGGCTGGCCGACGGGATGCGCGATGGGCTGGCCGCTGTACAAGGCGACGGACAACCCAGCGGCGGCCGAGACAGGAGCAGCGTCCGGCCGCGGAGCCGTCAGGCCCGCCGCAAGCTCGGTCCCCACGGGTCCGCTGACGACTACGACCGCAGTCTCGCGCGCCAGCGCCGCGGCGTGCGCCGGGCTCGTCGTGCTGACGACCATGGCGGTCCCGGTCAGCGGCCCGAGCGCGAGGAGTTCCGTCAGGCAGCCAGGCTCGAGGCGCTCGGCGCCGCGGATCCAGGTGAGGCAGTCGGCCCGCAGCCCGAGCTCGCGCAGGCCACCGAGGACGCCCGCCAGGTCACCGGCAGCCTGGCGAGCAGCGTCGCGGTCCGAGGTCATCATCAGCACGGTCTCGCGCCTGCGGATCGCCCGGCCAACGGCGCCGGCACCGGCCCCGGCGGCGCCGGGCACGGCATCGGCGTCGGGCACGGCGTCGGCGTCGGGCACGGCGTCGGCGTCGGAGGCGGTCACCCCGCCCTGCTGGGTGACCGGGACGCCGAGCGGCCTGGCGATCTCGCTGATCCGAGCAGCTACCGATGCCTGACCCGGGCAGTCCAGGATCAGCACCGTCTTGCGCCGCCGGAACGCGGCGCAGGCGACCGCGAGGCCCAGTTCATCGGCGTCCTGACCCGCAAGAAGCACGCCATGTGCTGCCTCGGACCAGCTGACGCTGGCTAACCTCCCGGTGTCTGCCACCAGGCCGAGGGCGAAGCCGTCGCTCGTGACGGTGCCACCGGCAGAAAGCATTCCCGCTATGACCCGGCGGCGGCCTGCCGCCAGCAGGCCCGGCCGCCACCGCCAGTTCGACTCGCGCCGCCACCAGCCGAGCCACAGCACGAGCCCTGCCTCGCCGCACGCGGCGAGCAGCGCAAGCGGCAGCTCCCTTGGCAGCCACGTCGCGGCGCCTGCAAGCGCAACCGCGGGATGCGCCAGGCGACCTGGATGAGCTGCCGATTCAACTATGTACGCCGCCAGGCGGCGGCTCCCGCCGGCAGCGGCAGTCGCAGCTCGGGCGGGGCCGGCCGCGACTAACCAGATCGCGGTGGCGAGCGCCGAGACACCGAGCCAGTGCGGCCGCCAGCGTGAGACGCGACCGACCGCGATGAGGATCATCACGGCCAGCAATGTGACCTGAGCGAACAGGATCTGGCCGACTATCGCCGCAGCGGCTAGCCCGGCGGCTAAGTCGCCGCGACGGTGACCAGCAGGGTCAACCTGGCCAGTGGTATCAACAGGGCCAGCGGTGCCTACAAGGCCTGCAGTGTCAACCGAGCGCGAACGCAGCGGCCGTCGCTCCGCCAGCCCAATGGTCGTGGTACGCATAGCGGGTCAAGGTTCCCAGTCCTCAAGAGCATGTGTCCAGGAACCTGACAAACTGCCTGCGTTTCCGTCGGGCAGCGGCGGCAGCGGCGTCTGCACGACGACGCGGAACAGGTCCGGTCGGAGCGCGGCGATAGTCAGCGCCACCGGCCGTCCGGAGCCCAGCTCGTCGAACCGGATCGTGACGATCATCGCTGGCTGACCGGCACTGAGCCGGAGGCTGCGCGCCACTGACGGCGGCGGTGCCTGCAATTCGATGTACAGCGCAGCCGCCGAGCCGGCCGGAGCTGGCTCAGCTTCCTGCGGCACTTCCTGCGGCGTAGTCGTCGTGTCGTCGCGGAGCCCGGTCAGCTGGAGGAGGTTGAGGGTCTTCGGCAGCCTGCCGGCAGTTGCCTCTACCGGCGGCACGCCAGTGTCACCGGGAAGGTAGGTCGTGGACAGCGCCGCGGGCTCGCCGCTCGCCGTCCACTGGTATCTCACCACGCAAACCTGCTGATCGGCCCGCACGCGCAGCGCCCAGCTGATGTCCTCAGGAGGCAGCCGCCAGCTGACCTGACGGCTACGGCAGGAGAACTCCCCGCCCATGGCGTCGACGAAGGAAGCAAGACCCGGAACGCCCTCGAGGCTGATGACGTACTCGGCCGGGCTGGCGCGATAGATCTGGCCATCAGCAAGACGTCGCACCATGTGCCGGCTGACAAGCTCCTCGATTGCAGCGTCAATTTCCGCGGCGCTGACGTTATAACGCCGGGCGAGCGCGGAGTGCCGTGGCAGTCGCCAGCCTGGCTCGTGATGGACAAGCGCGGCCGCGAGGCGGTCGGCCAGCACGCTCACCGCGGGCCCCGCGACCTGCGCTCGCCGGCCATCCCGTCCCAGCCGACGCGACCCACGCGCACCCCGTTCCGACGATGTCGCGCTCATGCCTCCGGACGCTTGCATCCCGCTGCCCTCGGGCACTTCGCCGGCCGGCTGGTCGGCGTCCGCGGACGCCGACCAGCCGGTGTACGGGATGCTCATCGTCACTCACTCAGAGTTGGCGGCGTGAGTAGCCGAAGCAGTGCCGTGCGATCGCCAGCTCTGACCGGAAGAGCCCGGTCGGAAGGCTGACCGTGCCGCCGATGATCACCACGCCTATCTGCCGCCTTGCCCCTGATCTCGGTGATCGCCAGCCGGCGGTCTGGCGCCTGATGAGGTCATTTCTAGGTGAGTCACTTGAACGGACGTTGAACCAGGAGCGGCCAGTCAAGTGACGGACAGGTGGCAAACAGAAGAACAACACGCCCGGGGCAGTGCGGTCGTGTCTGATGTCCGCACTGCCCCAAGGTTCTGGCGACGCCCGCTGTAACCGGGCGGCTCTGCTGGCGCCGACAGCCACCGGCCGCCTGCGGCCCGCCCAGAGCGGCCCGCCCAGAGCGACCGGCCTACGCGCCTAGACGGCTACGTTCAGCTCCCTGATCTCCCCGGTCGCGGCGCTGACTCCGCGGTCGGTGCTGATCCCGCCCGGCGCCAGCACCCGGAGCGTCCAGTCACCCGGCGCGGCGAAGAACCGGAATCCGCCGTCCTCGCCTAGCGGCACCTCAGCCACGAAGTCGCCGCCCGCATTCAGCAGCCGGGCGTACCCGACCGGCACCGGCGCGCCGTCTCTGGTGACCTTGCCCTGGACGATGGCCTGGTTGCCGGCGTCCTTGATGGGCGCTCCGCCGGCCGGCGCGCCGCAGCCCGCTCCAGCGTCCGCCGCCTGATCTGCTTGAGTAACCTCAGTCACGACTCATCTCCCAGCTTGATCGGAACGCCGACTAGCGAGCCGTACTCGGTCCACGAGCCGTCGTAGTTCTTGACGTTCGGCTGGCCCAGCAGCTCGTGCATGACGAACCAGGTATGCGCGGATCGCTCGCCGATCCGGCAGTACGCGATTGTGTCGGTGGCGAAGTCGACGCCCGCCTCGGTGTACAGCGCCCGCAGCGCGTCGTCGGACTTGAACGTGCCATCGTCTTCGGCCGCCTTCGACCACGGGACGTTCCTAGCCGTGGGGACGTGGCCGCCGCGCTGCGCCTGCTCCTGCGGCAGGTGGGCGGGGGCGAGCAGCCGGCCGGCGAACTCGTCCGGTGAGCGCACGTCGATCAGGTTCTTGTTGCCGATGGCGCTGACCACCTCGTCGCGGAAGGCCCGGATGGACGAGTCCTGCTCCTGCGCCTTGTAGCTGGTGGCGGGGCGCGACGGCACCTCGGTGACCAGTTCGCGCGAGTCCAGTTCCCACTTCTTCCTGCCGCCGTCCAGCAGCTTGACGTTCTTGTGGCCGTACAGCTTGAAATACCAATAGGCGTAGGCAGCGAACCAGTTGTTGTTGCCGCCGTAGAGGATCACGGTGTCGTCGTTGGAGATACCCCGCTCGGACAGCAGCGCCGCGAAGCCTTCCCGGTCAACGAAGTCCCGGCGGACCGGGTCCTGCAGGTCTTTCTTCCAGTCGATCTTCACGGCCCCGCGAATATGGCCCTTGTCGTAGGCGCTGGTGTCCTCGTCGACCTCGACCAGGACGACGCCCGGGTCGTCGCGATGCGCCTCGACCCACTCAGCGTCCACCAGGACGTCGGAACGGCTCATGCTCAGATCCTCCTCTGTATCAGCCAGAACTCGCGGTGAGCTCCGGCTCGTCGAGCAGTTATTCGGTTTGAGTTAGCTTCGGCCGGCGCCGGCCTCTGCAGGCCACGTGCGCCGGATGATCAGGTACATCTCACAGCCGAGGCACAGCCCGAACACCCCGTTGAGTACGGCGGCGACGAGTCCCAGCGCCGCGGCGACCAGACCGAGCGGGCGCAGCCCGGCCGCGAACCCGATAATGCCGATGATCGAGATCGCCAAGCCCACTGCCTGGGCGAACCTGGGCGGCGCCTCGGGCTCAAGCTCACCGGGCGGGCCTAGCCGCGGCCTGACCAGCCACTTATAGACAAGTCCGTACGGAGAGCGGCGCAGGCCCAGGATCGCCCCGGCGGCGAATACCACCGCCTGCGCCGCGAGCAGCCAGACGTTGCCGGTGATCAGGACGACGGCGAAAACGACCATCGTGATCAGCGCACCGAACCGCGGCCCGCGCGGGTCAATCTCCATCTGCCAGGTTTCCCTTCGATGCTTTCCAGACCGGAATACGCCCTGAGCCGTGCTGGTAGTTCGGTCGAGGTTGTCCCGTACCTGCCCGCTTGTGCACGGATTTAA
>DATHQE010000463.1:0-3110 GCA_035483035.1 Streptosporangiaceae bacterium
AGGTAGGATCGGCCGGTGTCGTCGTAGACGGTCGCGCCGTCACCGCGGACGATCGTGACCGCGTGGCCGGCGACTGCGGCCATGTTGGCGAACGGATTCCACATGGCGGGCGCTGTGGCCGCACCGTCTGCTGGCGACATCAGGGCGTTCCCTTCGGCGAGGCTCAATCCCAATCTATCGGCCCGCCGGTTGGCGACGGCGAGCCGATGCGGACAGTACCGGTGGTCGCAAGACCCCTCATACCGGGAACGGAGCCGATGGACCGCTCGCCGCCGCCCGGCCATCCAGGCGTAGCTCAGTCAGAGGGGCGGTTCCGGCCAGGGTCGTCGAGCCAGAAAGCGGCGAGCTCGGATACCCAATCTGCAGCCGCAGCTGCCTGGCCGGGCGGCTCGCCGACGATCACCAGCTCGGTGATGCCCGCCGCCGCTAGCTCGGGCAGCAGCACGGGCTCGGCGTCGCTGAGCGAAACGGCGAGATCCAGCTCACGCATGTCGCGGCCGCAGTTGCGGCACTGCTCGGCCAGACCATTCAGTGCGCCCGGCAATGCCGTGGCGGACAGGTTGAACCCGTACCAGCCATCGCCCACCGACGCGACCCGGCGCATGGCGGCATCGGTCGTCCCGCCGAACACGACGGGGATGCCCGGCCCGCGGACGGGCTTGGGATTGACACGGACAGAGTCGAACCGGACGAACTCGCCGTCGAAGCTGGCGATCTCGTCCGCCCACAACTGCCGCATCGCGGCGACATACTCGTCCGTGCGCGCTCCCCGCCGGGCGAACGGCACCCCCAGCGCCTGGAACTCCTCTGCTGACCAGCCGATTCCGACGCCCAGCACGAACCGGCCACCGGACAGCACATCCAAAGTGGCAGCCTGCTTGGCGACGACAAGCGGGTTGTGCTCAGGCAGGAGCAAGATCCCGGTAGCCAGGCGGATCCGCTCCGTGTGAGCGGCCACGAAGCTGAGGCTGAGTAGCGGGTCGAGCCAGTCAGCGTCGGGCGGCACCGCGATCCGCCCGTCGGCCGAGTAGGGATACCGCGACCTCGGCTTGTCGACCATCACCACATGCTCGCCGCACCACAGCGTGGCGAAGCCGCGCGCGTCCGCGGCCGTCGCGACCGCGGCGATGACCTCAGGCCTGCTGCCGTTGCCGACCCCGAGGACGTGTAGTCCGATCCGGATGCCGGCCGCGTCGGCGCGGGAGCTGGCAGTCGACGTCACTTCTCGTCACTACCCGCTCCGGCACGCGACCGCGCGTGTTGCTCAGAACTGGTCCCTGAGCTCCTCGATCGAGCGAGTGATCGTGCGCAGTTGCTCATAGGCGGGTCGTTCCCTGATCCGGGCCAGCGCCCACCGCACCGCGTCCGCGCGATTGCTCGCGATCCCCGCCGTGATCAGCGTGTCCAGCGTCTGCAGATCCGTCGGGCCGAGCCGGGCCATCACGGGCGTCAGCTCGCCGCCCGCCAGTGCCCGCGCCTCGAGCGAGCGGGCGTCCCACTTCATCTTGATCCCCGGGCCGGCCATGTCGTCCCCGAAGTAGAAGTCCACGCGCCGGGCCTCTGGCAGCTTCTCCGCCAGGTCGCAGCGCAGCTGGTCAAGCTCCCGACGGAATGCCCGGCCGAAGTCACCGACGACGCGTTCGCGGTCTTCGGAATCTCCCTCGGCTGACACAAAAACCCGGACCGCAAGTTCGCCCGGCTCGACGGCAGGGTCATCGCCGTACTGGAGTACGACGACCCGCTCGATTCCGCCGCCCGGGAATCGAGCCTTGACGTCGTCCTGGATTAGCTGCTGAACACGATCAAGCGCTGCCTGTTCCACTTGGCCTCCTGATTACGCCCGCAGTCAGAGTAACTTGGGTAATCAGAGTTGCCAAGGCCGCTCTGCGACAGTGACTAGTGGGCTGGTACGTGCTGGCGAGCTGTCGTGGTCAGCTGGCGGTAGAGCGCGACGGTATCCGGATGCGGCTCGCCGTCCGGCGCGATGTCCTCGATAGCGTCCAGGCACCGGCGCCAGGCCTCCGTGACGCCGGCCAGGTTGCCGGCTGCGTGCTCGGCCCTCATAACGGCGCGCCACAACTGCTCAGCGGATGCCTCGGCCATCAGCCCGGCCCGGGCAGCCTTCGCTGCGGCTCGTGGAGAACCGCTGGTCAGCTCGAACTCGGCTAGCGTCTCGGCAGCGTCGACGAGCTCGGCCCGGACAGTCTCAATCAGCGGTATGTCGATCCACCAGAAGTAGCTGCCGGTGAACGGCTGCCCGCTGATCAGCGAGATGGCCGCGCGCAGGTCGTCGGCCCGGCCCAAGGCAACCTGCCCGCGAAACAGGGACCAGTCCAGCGATGCCTCGGGATGCAGGACGTACTGGCCATTGCCTGCGTGGATGATGTACTCCTGCCCGTCGCTGGCGAGGCCGAGCCGCCGCCTGGTCCTGGTGATGATCTGCCGTACCGCGTCGGTGGGCTTGGGATGATCCGGATCAGCGCCGAGCATGGTGCACAGTGCCGAGTTCGATAGCCCGGCCGGCACAGCCAGCGCGAGCGCGAGAACCAGCTCGGCCTGCTTGGGCTGAAGCGGCTCCGCCGAGCCCGTGATCGTGAACGGGCCGAGGATCTTCACCTCGAGCGCCTGCGACGGCACAGGCCGCGGCCACTCCGTGCGGTAGCCCGGCAGGTCTGCGCCGTCGGCCGGGTGGGCCGCAGGCCAAGGCGCCAGGCCAGAATCGTCGTCGTCGTTCGCCCAGTCCGCACTCTCGGCGCCTGGCCGCGTCTGGAGCGACGCAGCCTGCGGAATCCATGGCGGTGCTGCGTAGCCGAGGTAGGGCTCGTCATCAGCACCAACGTCGTCCAGGCTGGTGGCCACGGCTAGCAGTGAGCTGATTGCGTCGTAGTCAGACGCTGACAGAGCACGCGGCCGCACGGTGATCTGGAGCGGGATGACGTTGGCGACAATTCCCGCTGGCACATGCGGGTCCGGGGCGAGCTGGAGCACCGTCGGTGCCATCCGGCCGTCAGCCGTCTCCGGGTCGCCCGCCACCAGCGCGGCGAAGCCGCCATAGCCATCCTCGACGAGTTTGAGCATGCGGGTCATCTGCTCCGGTGCCGGCTCAACGC
>DATHQE010000464.1:0-6191 GCA_035483035.1 Streptosporangiaceae bacterium
GCCAGGTCGCCTGTGGGCGATTTCGGCCCATCTGAGTTGGATAAGATTCATCTGCACGGAACCGGAGCCCAGCACTGACACTCAACGCCAGCGATCATGAACTCGCCAGCGACCTTGCCGTCTCGGCAGGACGCCGGCTGATAGCGCTACGGGCCGATCCGGCCTCCTCCGGCGATGACCTGCGTAAGGCGGGCGACCTGTCGGCTCATGAGTTCCTCACCGCCGAGCTCGCCCGGCACCGCCCGGACGACGCGATCTTGTCCGAGGAGGGCAAGGATGACCCGGCCCGGCTCGCCGCCGCGCGGGTCTGGATCGTCGATCCGCTCGATGGCACCAGGGAGTTCGGCGAGCCGGCTCGGTCGGACTGGGCGGTGCACGTCGCATTGTGGGAACGGGGTGACCTATCGGCCGGTGCGGTTGCGCTGCCGGCCCAGGGCCTCGCGCTCAGCACCGCGGACTACGAGGCGAGCCCGGCGGGGGCGGCCCCGTTCCCTGCCCTTATCCCTGACGGTCGGGCAGCGCTGCCCGCCGGCCTGCGGATCCTCGTCAGCCGGTCGCGTCCCCCGGCGTTCGTGCAGCAGCTGGCCGCTGACCTCCGCGCTGAGCTGGTGCCGATGGGCTCGGCCGGGGCCAAGGCCGCCGCCGTCATCCGCGGCGAGTACGACGCCTATATCCACGCGGGCGGGCAGTACGAGTGGGACTCAGCGGCGCCGGTGGCTGTCGCCCGTGCGGCCGGCCTGCACGCCTCCCGGATTGATGGCTCGGCCCTGGTGTACAACCAGGCTGACGTGTCGATACCGGATATCCTGATCTGTCCAGCCTGGCTGGCCCCTGGCCTGCTGTCGGCGATCGCTCGTGCATCGGCGCCAGCGAGCCGGCCAGCGCCAGGACCCGACCACCCGCCGACGCCCAGTGATCCGGAGCCTCAGCCATGACCTCACCCCGAGGTGACTACCTGCTGTCACAGCTCGACGTGCTCGAGGCCGAGTCGATCCACATCATGCGCGAGGTTGCAGCGGAGTTCGAGCGGCCGGTCCTGCTGTTCTCGGGCGGCAAGGACTCGATCGTGATGCTGGCGCTGGCGGAGCGAGCGTTCTGGCCTGCGAAGATCCCGTTCCCTGTCATGCACGTCGACACCGGGCACAACTTCACCGAGGTCATCGACTATCGCGACCGCCGGGTCGCCGAGATCGGCGCGCGCCTCGTTGTCGCGTCGGTACAGGAGGCCATTGACGCCGGCAAGGTGGTCGAAGAGACCGGGAGGTTTGCGAGCAGGAACCGGCTCCAGACCACGGCGCTGCTCGACGCGATCGCCGACAACAGGTTCGACGCGGTCTTCGGGGGCGCCCGCCGGGACGAGGAGAAGGCCAGGGCAAAGGAGCGGGTGTTCTCGTTCCGCGACGAGTTCGGCCAGTGGGACCCCAAGAATCAGCGGCCGGAGCTGTGGAGCATCTATAACACCCGGATCCGCCGCGGCGAGCACATCCGGGTGTTCCCGCTGTCGAACTGGACCGAGCTGGACGTCTGGCACTACATCGAGCGGGAGGGACTGGAGATACCGTCGATCTACTATGCCCACACCCGTACGGTGTTCGAGCGCGACGGCATCCTGCTCGCCGACAGCGAGTTCGTGACCAGGGGCGAGGACGAGCAGTTGTTCGAGACGCGCGTCCGTTACCGGACGGTCGGTGACATGACGTGCACGGGTGCGGTGGAATCGACGGCCAGCACTGTCGCCCAGGTGATCGCGGAGATCGCGGCCACCCGGATCACCGAGCGCGGTCAGACTCGGGCTGATGACCGGGCCAGCGAAGCTGCCATGGAAGACCGCAAGCGGGAAGGCTACTTCTGATGACCGTTACCCAGCCCGGCGCGAGCGGCGACGCCGCCGACGGCGGACGGCACATGGACATCCTGCGCCTGGCCACGGCCGGCTCGGTAGACGACGGCAAGAGCACCCTCATCGGCCGCCTGCTCTACGACTCCAAGGCGATCTTCGAGGACCAGCTGGCGTCGGTCGAGCGGACCAGCAGGGAGCGCGGCGAGGAGTACACCAACCTGGCGCTGCTGACCGACGGCCTGCGGGCCGAGCGCGAGCAGGGCATCACGATCGATGTCGCCTACCGCTACTTCGCGACGCCGCGGCGGAAGTTCATCATCGCGGATACGCCTGGTCACATTCAGTACACACGCAACATGGTCACCGGGGCTTCCACCGCCGATCTGGCGATCGTGCTCGTCGACGCGCGCAACGGGCTCACCGAGCAGAGCCGTCGGCACGCCTTCCTCGCCACGCTGCTACGGGTCCCGCACCTCGTACTTGCGGTCAACAAGATGGACCTGGTCGACTACAGCTCGGAGGTGTTCGACCGGATCGTCGCGGAGTTCACCGCCTTCGCGGTCAAGCTGGAGATCGGCGACCTGACGTTCATCCCAATCTCGGCGCTGCACGGCGACAACGTGGTCCAGCGGTCAGGCAACATGCCGTGGTACGACGGCCCGTCGCTGCTGCACCACCTGGAGCATGTGCACATCGCGTCGGACCGCAACCTCATCGACGTCCGGTTCCCGGTCCAGTACGTGATCCGGCCGCACCAGGCCACCGACCCGGAGCTGCACGACTACCGCGGCTACGCGGGCCAGATCGCGGGCGGCGTGCTGAAGCCCGGCGACGAGATCATGCACCTGCCATCCGGTCTGACCACCACGATCAGCCGTATCGACACGGCCAGGGGCCCGGTGCCCGAGGCGTTCCCGCCGATGTCGGTGACGCTGCTCCTCGCCGACGACCTGGACGTCTCGCGCGGGGACATGTTCTGCCGCCCGCACAACCAGCCATCGTCAACCCAGGACATCGAGGCGATGGTCTGCTGGATGAGCGACGTACGGTCGCTATCTGCCGGCGGCCGCGTGATCATCAAGCACACGACGCGGACCGTGAAGGCCATCGTGCGTGACCTGCACTACCGGCTCGACGTCAACACCCTGCACCGGGACGAGGCGGCGACGCAGCTCGGCCTGAACGAGATCGGCAGGGTGTCGCTGCGAGTCACGCAGCCGCTGTTCTGCGATCCGTACGCGCGCAACCGGATGACCGGCGGACTGATCCTGATCGACGAGGCGACCGGCGCCACGCTCGGCGCCGCAATGATCACCGACGCAGGCTGACCAGGATGCTCACTTTGTCGCTGCGATCTGTCGTCAACGCGGCTTAAGTTCGCCGACTGAGTAAACCTGGGCTGGCTGCCGCGCGTCTCTCTAATACTCACGTGTCTGTAACGCGTGAGATCTAGAGCTCGGTCTGTTGCTGATGTTCGCCACAAGCTGGCATGCGCGCCTGGGCATCAGCGGGCTTTGAAGGGGTGAGGGATGGCGGTTAACCGTTGGCTCGAGACGGGGCTGACTGACCGGCGAGCGCCGGTGCTGGCTGCCGTCGCAGCCAGGCAGGCCCAGACTGCCACGGCTGTTACGGCGCCGACCTATCAGCCGATCTCGGAGGAGATCGCCATCACCGCCACCGTCAGCGTCATCATTCCGGCGATGAACGAAGCCGAGAACCTCCCGCATGTGTTCGCGTCGGTGCCGTCATGGGTTCATGAAGTGGTACTGGTTGACGGCCGGTCTACGGATGACACGGTGGCTGTCGCCAAACGGCTCAGGCCTGACGTCAACGTCGTGATGCAGGCGGGGCGCGGTAAGGGGGATGCGCTCCTGGCCGGTTTTGGCGCCAGTCGGGGCGACATCATCGTGATGATGGACGCGGATGGCTCGACCGACGGCAGTGAGATTTTGCGCTTCGTGACCGCACTGGTTGCCGGAGCTGATTTCGTCAAGGGATCGAGGTTCGCCAGCGGCGGCGGAAGCGCCGACCTGACCGTCTCGCGGCGGTGGGGGAACAGGTTCCTAGGCGCCCTGGTCAACCGTCTTTTCGGCACCAGCTACACCGACCTCTGCTATGGCTACAACGCCTTCTGGGCCCGCCATCTGGAGACGTTGGCGCTGGACTGTGCCGGCTTCGAAGTCGAGACGGTGATGAACATCCGGGCAGCCGAGGCTGGTCTGATCGTCCACGAGGTGCCGAGCTTCGAGCACAAGCGCGTGTTTGGCGTGAGCAACCTGCACATCGTGCTGGACGGATTCCGGATCGCTAAGGTGATCGTTCGCGAGTGGCGACAGCACCGTGATGCGGCCAGAAGCGGCGCGAAGGCCTTCGCCGTCCCGGCGCCCGTTTATGCCAGTGTGCCCGCACAGGCTATGGCGGCCGCCGCCAGCCACTCAGAGAGCTGCGCCGAGCTGACATGACCGGCTTGTCCGCGCTCCACTCGCAGCCCGCTGTCAGGGACATCCCGGCAGGGCACGATGTTGGCGGTCAACTTGACGTCACAGTGATCATTTGTGCCTATACCGAGGCGAGATGGGCTCTCACCCAGGCTGCGGTGCAGTCTGTGCTGGCTCAGGAGCCCGGGCCGAAGCAGTTGCTCCTCGTCATTGATCACAATGAGCGTCTCGCGGCTAGAGCACGCGAGGAGTACCCCGACCTGACGGTGCTTGACAGCGAAGGCGCACCTGGCCTGTCCGGCGCCCGCAATACCGGGCTGCGCTCAGCGGCTTGCGGCATAGCTGCTTTCCTCGATGACGACGCGGCCGCGCGACCCGGTTGGCTAGCTTCCCTCGTGCAGCCCTACGACGACCCACAGGTCGTCGCTACCGGCGGCGGCATCTACCCTGTGTGGCCTGCAGGCACGCCCGGCTGGATGCCGGCCGAGTTCTACTGGGTCGTCGGCTGCAGCTACCGCGGCCTGCCAGACACGACGAGTGTCGTGCGCAATCCCATTGGCGCCAATATGAGCATGCGAACGGCGGAGGCGCTGGCCGTCGGCGGCTTTGACTCTGTCATTGGGCGGGTCGGCACCAAACCCCGAGGCTGCGAGGAAACCGAGCTAGCGATCCGGCTCACCGCTAGTCAGCCGGGATCGGCAGTCTTGTATGTCCCGGCCGCCGTTGTGGACCACAACGTTAGCCGAGAGCGGGTCACTTTTAGTTACTTCGTACGCCGCAATTGGCACGAGGGGCAATCCAAAGCAGCAGTAGTCAGGCTGGCCGGCGCCAACGCAGGCCTGGAACGGGAGCGACGCCAAGTGCTCGCGGTGCTGCCCGCGGCAATATTGCGCGACCTGCGCAAGTTCTGCAAGGGCGACGCCAGCGCCATGCTACGGATCGCCGCTACAGTGACGGGGTTCGTGGCAGCTGCCGGAGGCTATCTGGCCGCGTCCGCACGGCGAAGGCTAGCGACCTAGCTGCTGGCCCGGCTTCGGAAGCTTCCACCTGGCACCTAGCTCTGCGTCAAACGATGCCGGCACGAATCGGTCGAGCCCGCTGCACGGGTAGGGCGTGAACTCACCGAAGAAAACGCGTCCGTCGATGTCATAAAGATCGATCCGGATGAAGTCGAATCCTGTCCCGAGTTCCGCCGCCAGTGCGAGCATGCGATCTAGCGCTACGGGAGGCGGCTCGAGTGGCGGCAGCGAGTATCTGCCATATCTGACGTTCAACGGCGACCAATCAGGCAGGTAGAGACGGCGCTGGTGCACGGAATGCCTGCCCACATCAACCTGCACTGCCGCGACATCGCCCTCGAACACGAAGAACTTGTAATCGGGAGGCGGCGAGCCTGGGGTGCCGATGAGCTCCTCGGCCAAGAGCATGGGCCGCGCTTTGGAGTAAGCCCACTCGCCCAGGACCTCAGACTCGACCCGGCGAAGCCATCCCGCCGTCAGCACCGACAGTTGCTCGATATCAGGCTGGCCGTGGCCGAAGTACACGGACCCGGACCTATGATTCGGCTTCAGGACCCAGTGCTCCGGCAGCCCGGCGGAAGTCAGTTCCTCGAGGTTCGTGCCCGCCCATAGCGTGCGCGGAATATGAAGGCCCTCAACGCGGCCAGCATGGTCTTTCATGGCTAGCTTGTCACAGGTCCATTCCAGCAATGGACGCTGGTCATGGAAGATCCGCCAGTTCACCTTGTCATTGAAGGACGAAGGGTTACTGAAGCGCGGGAGCCGGTGGTTAGCGCGAGCGAAGAGCGCCCGGCGCCTGACTCCGATCGGCAACTTACAGATTGCCGCCGACGAGAGTACTCCCCAGACACCCAATTCCAGTCTCCTGAACCCGGCTGGCGGCCGCTGCCGTTC
>DATHQE010000465.1:0-2858 GCA_035483035.1 Streptosporangiaceae bacterium
GACGTCATCAAGTTCGTCCAGAAGATCGACAACCTGGGGTTCACCGAGGCCGTCGAGCGCCTTGCTAACCGGGCTGGCATCGAGCTGCGCTACGAGCAGGGCGGCCACATCCCCGGCCAGGAGCAGTCGCAGCGCCGTCGCCTGATCGAGGCGCACAAGGTGGCGGCGGAGTTCTACGCCGAGCAGCTGGGCAGCCCGGCTGCCCAGGCTGGACGTGACTTCCTGTCCTCGCGCGGATTCGAGCTCGCTGACGCGCGGCGGTTCGGGGTCGGCTATGCACCCGCCGAGTGGGAGGCCCTTACCAAGCACCTGCGAGGCCGCGGCTTTACCGAGACGGAGCTGCTGGCAGGCGGGCTGGCGAGCCAGGGGCGCCGCGGTCTGATCGACAAGTTCCGCGGGCGGCTGATCTGGCCGATCGCCGACCTCACGGGTGACGTGATCGCGTTCGGCGCGCGTAAGCTCGCTGCCGACGACGACGGGCCGAAATACCTGAACACGCCGGAGACGCCGCTGTTCAAGAAAGGCGCCGTGCTGTACGGGGCCAACTTCGCCAAACGCGACATCGCCCAGCGGCGGCAGGCCGTACTCGTCGAGGGTTACACCGACGTCATGGCCTGTCACCTGGCGGGTGTCACGACCGCGGTGGCGACGAGTGGTACGTCCTTCGGCGACGGGCACATCACCATCCTGCGGCGGTTGCTCATGGATGAGAGCCAGTTCCGCGGCGAGGTGATCTTCACGTTCGACGGCGATGCTGCCGGACAGCGCGCTGCGCTGCGCGCGTTCAGCATGGAGGAGCGATTCGTCACCCAGACATTCGTCGCCGTTCAGGCTGACGGCCTCGACCCGTGCGACCTGCGGGTCACGCGCGGTGACGCGGCTGTGCGCGACCTCATCGCGCAGCGGGTCCCGCTCTTCGAGTTCGCGATCCGCAGCGCGCTGCACGAGCACAACCTCGACACCACCGAGGGCAAGCTCGCGGCGCTCGACGCGGCCGCGCCCATTGTCGCGCGGATCAAGGATCGCGGACTGCGGCACTTGTATGCCGTGAACCTCGATCGCTGGCTCGGCATGATGGACGAGACCTTTGTGCTGGACCGCGTGCTGGCGCACAGCGGAGAGCCAGACCGCTCTGCCGGGCGTAACGGATCCCGATCGCGCTCGAGTGCGGCAGACGTGCGGCCGGGTGCCGCGCGGGCGGGCGCCGGTCAGCCAGGCAACGGTCAGCCGGGCAACGGTCAGCCGGGCAACGGTCAGCCAGGCAACGGGCAGGCTGAGGCCGGTCGGGTCGAGGCCGGCCGGGACACCAACGGCAACAGAATCGCCTTGTCTCACGGCGGCCAGGGCCAGCAGGCGCGCAGTGCCTACGATCAGCACGACCCGATCGTCAACGTGGAGCGGCAGGCGCTGAAACTCGCGATCCAGCGGCCTGCACTGTGCGGGCCTGCATTCGACGAACTGCCGTCGGCTGTCTTCAGCGTTCCAGCGCACGCGGCGGTGTGCGAGCTGATCGCTGCCAGCGGCGGCGTGTCCAGCGCGCGGTCACCGCGCGAGTGGTCTGAGCGGCTGCGCACGGCCGCTCCGAATGACAACGCGCGCGGATTCGTCACCAGGCTGGCCGTGGAGTCCATCGAGGTGCCTGGCGCGAGCGGCGAGCCCGATGCCAAGTTCGCCGAGGCGGTGCTCGCAAGAGTCGAGGAGCTGGCGGTGAGCCGGGACATCGCGAGTATCAAGTCGCGACTGCAGCGCCTCAGTCCCGTAGCTGAGCAGGCCGATTACAACCGGATGTTCGGCGATCTCGTGGCGTTCGAACAGCGCCGCAAGGTCTTGTCGGAACGTGCAGCGGGCGCGCTGTAAGCACAGAACTGTAAGCACAGAATGGCGCGTCCGCGGTACTAACGGTTTGGTGACAATATTGAGTCCGCTCGTCGGCTGAATCGTGACGCAGACTGGTCTGCATGAGTCTCACGGCTGCACCCCCCGTTGACCAGGTAGCCGATCTCATCGCCGCGGCGAGGGAGCGCGGATCGGTCTCGATGGCAGAGCTCACTACCGCATTCGAGCGCTGTGACCTGTCGGCCGATGCCGTCGACAGCGTGCTGAAGCTGCTCGCCGACGAAGGCGTCGACGTGATCGAGACGCCGCACGAAAGCGAGGAACTGGCGCCGCGGCAGATCCAGAGCGAGGCGCGCCGGGCCGCCACCGGTGACCTAGTCCGAATTTACCTGCGCGAGATCGGCCGGGTTCCGCTGCTGACCGCGCACGATGAAGTCGAGCTCGCCAAGGCGATCGAGGCGGGCTTGTTTGCGGAGGAGAAACTCCAGGGCGGCGTGCAGGACGGCTGCGCCGGGGCGCAGCTTGCCGAGCTTATGCTCATCGCTGCGGATGGGATCGCAGCCAAGCAGCGGCTGATCGAGGCGAACCTGCGCTTGGTCGTATCCATCGCGAAGCGCTACATCGGCCGCGGGCTGGTGTTCCTGGACCTGATCCAGGAGGGCAACCTGGGCTTGATCCGAGCGGTCGAGAAGTTCGACTACACCAAGGGCTACAAGTTCTCGACGTACGCGACCTGGTGGATCCGGCAGGCCATTACGAGGGCGATCGCCGACCAGGCCAGGACCATCCGGATCCCGGTGCACATGGTCGAGACGATCAACAAGATGGCGCGCATCCAGCGGCAGCTGCATCAAGATCTTGGCCGCGAGCCCACGCCCGAGGAGGTCGCCGCCGAGATGGGCTTGCACCCTGACCGCGTCGCCGAGATCCAGCGGATTGCGCAGGAGCCGGTATCGCTACAGTCGCCTATCGGCGAGGAAGACTCTGACCTTGGTGACTTCATCGAGGACGCCGACGCGGTC
>DATHQE010000466.1:0-3755 GCA_035483035.1 Streptosporangiaceae bacterium
GGCGGGCTCGGCTCACTGTGGGGCACACTGGCGGGCGGGATCCTGCTTGGCGTCGCGCAGCAGATCGGCGCGCAGTTCCACGCGGCAGACCAGATCCTGGCTGGCCAGTTGCTGTTCCTGGCGATCCTGGTGCTCCGGCCACGAGGCATCACGAGCCGCCGGGAGCTGGCATGAGCTCGGTCGGGCAGCAAGCGGAGCGGGCCGAGGGACCGGACCTGCCGGCCGCCAGCAGCCAGCCTGCCGCCGGGCAGCGGGTTACCCGGTCGCGGCGATCGGCGCTGTGGGCCGGGATCGCCGCCATCGTGGCGGTCGCAGTCCTGGCCTACCTGCCTTACGCCGTGTACTCCGGCACCACCAACCTGCTCGTCGACTTCTTCCAGCTGCTGATCATGGCGAGCATGTGGAACCTGCTGGCCGGCTACGCAGGCCTGGTCTCCGTCGGTCAGCAGGCATTCATCGGACTCGGCGCTTACTTCGTCGTCCTGTTCGCCAACCACGGCATCAGCCCGTTCACGGCGATCCCGCTGGCAACAGTGCTGGCCGGCGTAGTGGGGCTGCCCGTCTGGTGGCTGGTCTCCCGGCTGCGCAGCGGCTACTTCGCGATCACGATGTGGGTCATAGCGTCGGTCTGCATGCTGATCATCAGCCAGATCTCGTCCCTGGGCAGCGGCACCGGCATCGCGCTGTCCGGCCTGACGCCGAACCCGACACTGCTCTCGGCCGATACCTACTGGGCCACGCTTGCCGTCACTGTGCTCGCCATTGCTGCCATCTACGGTCTGCTCCGCAGCCGGCTCGGGCTGGTGCTCACCGCGATCAGGGACGACGAGACGGGCGCCCGGAGCATCGGCGGCCGGGTCGGCTCGGTGCAGCGGCTGGTCTTCCTGGTAGCGGCGGTCGGCTGCGGCGCGGCAGGCGCCTTGTATGCGATCAGCCAGCAGTTCATCGTGCCGACTGCGGCGTTCAGCGTGACGTTCTCCGCCGAGATGATCTTCATCACGATCATCGGTGGGATCGGCACGATCGAGGGCCCGATCATCGGCACGGTCGTGTTTTTCGTCCTCCAGCAGACCCTGTCGCAGGACGGCACCTGGTACTGGATCATCCTCGGCCTGGTCGCCATCGCAGTCGCGATCTGGGCTCCGCGCGGGATCTGGGGCCTGATTACCGACCGGACTGGCATCAAGCTGTTCCCTGTCGGCTACTACCTGTGGCCAGCCGGCGATGATGGGCGCGGCCGGTCCCGCTTCGCGCTGCCCAAGCGCGACCGCCAGCCCACTGCATAGGGCACGAGGTTGGATGTGCTGCCCAATGAAGGGCTGTGCGGACCGGAGAGATGCCGGACGGAACGTTCCGGAGACTTCCCGGACACGGGTTCAGCTGATTGTGGCATGGCGGGATCTGTCGCGGGCGGGCTCGGGGATCCCGGTGACGTTGAGGGTGTCGATGAGGGCAGCTCCGTAGTAGATCTTGAGCCGGTCGTACTGGCGGATGATCCCGATCTCGATGCCGGCCCAGCGCAGGTCCAGGGCCAGGACCGTATGGCCGTAGCCGAAGGCCCCCTTGTCGCTGACTTTGCGGTAGCGGCAGCCGGGCGGGTAGGGGTCGGCCGGGGCGAGCTCGGCGGCGGGCAGCTCGATGCCGGTGTCGGGGCGGTAGACCTCGGCGGGGAACTGCTGGCCGATGGCCTCGTGCGGGCGGGCGTGGTTGTAGTCGTGCCGGTAGGCGTCCAGGACGTGCTGCGCGGCGGCCAGGCTGCGAGGGCGGGGGTGGTCGGCGATCCAGTCGTTCTGGGTGTCGTGCTGGCGCTCGAGCTTGCCGATGGTCTGCGGGTGACCGGGCCGGGCGTGGATCAGCTGCGTGCCCGCCGCGGTGACCTGCCGCTCGAACGCCACCGTATGGCCGAGCAGCCGGCCGGTGAAGTTGATGCCGTTGTCGGAGATCAGCTGCCGGGGCAGCCCGCACGCGGCGACCGCGCCGCGGAAGGCGTCCCAGCCGGGCCGCATCGCCGGCGCGGCGGCCACGTGCGCGGCCAGCAGGAACCGGGAATGGTCATCAACGATGTCGATCACCCAGAACCCCCGGCCGCCGGCGAGCTGGTGGCGGGTCGCGTCGATGTGCCACAGGTCGTTGCAGTACGGCCGCACGAAACGGCGCCACCCGCCCGGCGGCTCCCGCCGCCGCGGCTGATGATCGACCAGGCCGCGGCGGACCAGCACCTGGTGCACCGTCGACACCGCCGGGACGGGCCAGCCCTCCCGGGCCAGCATCGACCGGATCTTCTTCGCCCCCCACCGCGGCCGCTCCTTGCGCCACCGCGCGATCTCATCCTCGACCGCGCTATCCAGCTGCCGCGGGCTCGCAGCCGGCCGCCGCGACCGCGGGACCAGGCCCTCCAGGCCATCGGCGGCATACCGGGACAGCCACTCATACACCTGGGTCTTGGAGATGCCATGCCGGGCCGCCGCTTCCCGCGGCGACACCAGACCGGCCCGCACCTCACTGATCACCTGAAGCCTCAGCTCCACGACATCCATCACCTTCAGCGGCATGACCCCAGCAGGCCACAACCACGCTCAGGTGTCCGGCATGTCTCCGGAACGATGCGTCCGAGATGTCTCCAGTCCGCACAGCCATTAGTTGGGCAGCAGATCCAATCTCGTGCCCAATGATGCCTAGCGGTGATCGGCTCGGCCGACGCCGGACATGGTCCATTGGCCGCCGGGATGGTGGCGGTCGTCGAATAGTTCGGGGCGCCTTGGGTAGCTGACGAGCATGCCGATGTGTGCGAGCCCGGTTTGCGAGATTTGCCGCCGCGCACCGCGCGCACCGGCTAGTTTCTGGCAGTGGGGGAGCGCTCAACGGAGGTGCGCGCCGATGTCGGACTCCAGGTATCCGATCCAGCTCGTCAGGGGCGTGCCGGTGATCGCCGCGCCGGCGACTCTCGACCTGCACGCGGCCACCCTGCTGCGAACGACGCTGCTGCACCTCGCCGCGGCCGGCCATGTCACGGTCGTCATCGACATGTCGGCCACGACGGCGTGCGACGCAGCCGGGCAAGCCGAACTCGCGCGGGCCTACAAGCACGCGGCCGCCGAAGGCGGCGACCTGCGCCTAGTCGCCGATGCGCGGGCTCTGTCGGATGTCCTGGCCGACAGCGGGCTCGACCGGGTCATCAGCCAGTTCCCCAGCGTGGCCGCCGCGGTCGCCGAGACTCCAGCCGTCAGGATCGTGCCGTTCGGTCCAGGCGCGGCACCCCGGCGTCATCCGCCGCGGCAGTCGCCGCGGCAGTCTGGGTCTCGACCGCTGCCGATCCCGTTGCCAGTGCGTTAGTCCGGCGCACCTATATGGCCGGCCTGCCGGGCCGCCTCGATAGGGTGGCGCAGTGTCCGAGCGCGAGAGCCTTGACTGATCGTGCGCGCTCGCATGGCTACTGCGCCGGCTCGCTCGGCAGCTGACAATGAAGACTTCGCTGCGGTCGCGCCGTCGGCCGCGGTGCTGCTGGACGGCGCGAGCATGCCGACTGGGGTCGAGTCTGGCTGTGCGCACGGCGTGGCCTGGTTCGCGCGCACGCTCGGCTCCGCACTGCTCGCCCGTGCCTGCGACCCCGCTAGCGGGCCACTGGCCGGCTGTCTGCGTGCCGCCATCGACGACGTTCGCGCCCAGCACGGCGCAACCTGCGATCTGGAGCATCCGTGGACTCCCACGGCGACCGTGGTCGCGATCCGGGTGCGCGGCGGTGAGCTCGAGCACCT
>DATHQE010000467.1:0-10314 GCA_035483035.1 Streptosporangiaceae bacterium
GTCGACGCGGGGTACCGTGGCGAGATCAAGGTGATTCTGCTGAACACCGATGCCGAGCACCCGGTCCAGTTCCGACGAGGCGACCGGATTGCCCAGCTTGTGATTCAAAAGGTGGAACGCCCGGTCTTCCGGGTGGTGACGACTCTGCCGGGTTCGCAGCGGGGCGAGGGCGGGCACGGCTCCACCGGCGGCCACGCGATGACCGGCGATCCGTCACACGACAACGAGATTCCGGCCGGGCGGTAAGTCCAGGCCGGGAGGTAAGGAGCGTGCGGGGTGTTCCGACGGCGCCGCCGCGATGGCGGGGATGGTAGCGGGCTGGCGCCCGGCGACGTGGACTACCCGGCGGCCGATGACGAGCTGACCGAGCAGGACTACGGCGACGCGGGCACGGACGCGGCTGACGATTATGCCGACGAGCAGTACGACGATGACGACCAGTACGACGATCTCGAGGTCAGCGGCTATGCCGAGGACGAGGCGGTGCGTGCTGACGGGGAGGAGGACGACGAGGGTCAGGAATCAGCGGGCCGGGCGAGGCGCGCGGACCTCGGCGATCCGGCAACCTGGACGCGACTGCGCGACTCGGCGGTCACCACCCCGGCCATGCTGCGGTCAGCCGGACCGTGGGACAGCGCTGGCGAGTATCCCGACGCCGAGCGCATCGATTTCGGCAGCCTGCTCGTGCCCGCGCGAGAGGGCTTTGACGTGCAGGTGTTCATGTCCGAGGAAGAAGGCATCTCGATCGCCGTCGTCCGCGGTGACAGCGGCCTCCAGCTCCAGCCGTTCGCGGCGCCGCGCAGCTCGGGGTTGTGGCATGAGGTACTGCCGGAGATCGCTGACGAAGTCGCCAAGGCCGGCGGGCAGAGCCGTGAGCAGGACGGTCCATTCGGCCCAGAGCTGTACGCCGTCGTCGTCCCGCAGGGCGCAAGCGAGCATGAGGTCCCGCCGCAGCCGCTACGGTTCCTCGGAGCCGACGGTCCGCGCTGGTTCCTCCGCGGCCTGATCAGCGGTCCGGCCGCGACCGATGAGGAGCTAAGCCGGCCGTTCGAGGACATCTTCGCCGACGTGGTCGTCGTACGCGGCGAGCACGCGGAGCCGCAGCGCAAGCCGCTGGACATCCGGCTGCCGGACGAGGCGCGGCAGGTGCTCGAGAGCCAGCTCGAGGGCGAGGCCGGGCAGGCCGGACAGGCGGGGCCGGACGGCCAGGACGCCAGCTCGCTGAACCCGTTCGAGCGTGGCCCGGAGATTACCGAGACGCGCTAGCTGGTGCAGCCGAGCAGCCTGGCCAGCTCGCGCTCGACGTTCTGGCTGGTCACGAACAGAAGCTCGTCGCCGGCTTCGAGCGGATCGTCCGGACTTGGCACGATGACCCGCCCGTCCCGCAGGATGGCGACTAGCGCGGTGTCGCTCGGCCACTCGATGCTGCCGACGCGCTGGCCTGCCAGCGGCGCGTCGGCCGGCATGGTCAGCTCGACCAGACTGGCCTCGCTCTGCCGGAACGTCATGAGCCGCACCAGATCGCCGACGCTCACGGCCTCCTCGACCAGGGCCGACAGCAGCCGCGGGGTGGACACAGCGACGTCGATTCCCCACGACTCGTTGAAGAGCCACTCGTTATTGGGGTGGTTGATCCGCGCGACGACCCGCGGCACGCCGTACTCGGTCTTGGCCAGCAGCGAGACCACGAGGTTGGCCTTGTCGTCGCCGGTGGCAGCGATCACCACGTTGCATCGCTCGAGCGCCGCATCGTCAAGCGCGCTGATCTCGCACGCGTCGGCAAGCAGCCACTCGGCGCGCGGCACGCTGTGGACCTTGATCGAGCTTGGGTCCTTGTCTATGAGCAGGATCTCGTGCCCGTTGTCGAGCAGTTCCTTGGCGATCGAGCGCCCGACCGCACCGGCGCCCGCGATGGCGACGCGCATCAGTGGCCTGCCTTTCCTGGCTCGGAACTCCCGAAGACGCGGCTGATCTCGGCGATGCTGGCCTCCGCGGCGATGACATGCACGACATCGCCCTCCTGGAGGACAAGGCCCGGCGCCGGTACCACGGCCTCCCCGAGCCGGGAGATGAACGCGATGCGCGCGCGCGCCGCCTGCTCGAGTTCGCCGACCTTCTGGCCCAGCCAGGCGTCGGAGTACGCCACTTCGGCCAGCACGACCGCTCCGGTCGGGTCACGCCAGAGGGACTCCGCTCCTTCGGGGATCAGCCGGCGGAGCATCTGATCGGCCGTCCAGGCCACGGTTGCCACGGTCGGGATGCCGAGGCGCTGGTAGACAGAGGCACGCCGGGGATCGTAGATCCGCGCGACCACCCGCTGTACGCCGAACGACTCCCTGGCCACCCTGGCCGCGATCACGTTGGAGTTGTCGCCGCTGCTGACGGCCGCGAACGCGCCCGCACGCTCGATCCCGGCCTCGGTCAGCACGTCGCGGTCGAATCCCACGCCGGTGACCTTGATGCCCTTGAAACCGGACCGCAGCTTGCGGAACGCCTCCGGCTCCTGGTCGATGACGGCAACCGAATGCCCTCGGTCCTCGAGGGTATGGGCGATGCTGGACCCGACCCGCCCGCATCCCATGATCACGATATGCACGTGCGTCCTTCCAGCCAGAGCGGTGCAGTCACCGTATTCCCTCTGGCACGATGCTGCTAGCCAGCAGCCCTGGTGCTAGCGGCGGGGCCGGTAGCCATACGGGTACCCAGCTCAGCGAGCACGCGCATCGTGCGAGCACGATGGAGCCCGTGACCACCGAGACTGCCTCCGCTCCGAGGGCCGGGGATGTACTGGAACTCACCATCGGCGAGGTCGTGCACGGCGGCTGGTGCGTTTCCAGGCAGGATGATACGGGCTGGGTGCTATTCGTCCGGCACGCGCTGCCAGGGGAGCGCGTGCGCGCGATCGTGACGCAGGCCACCGCCCGCTTCGCGAGGGCCGACGCGATCGAGATCCTGTACCCGTCAGCCGACCGGGTGCCCCCGCCCTGCCGGTACGCGGGGCCCGGAGCGTGCGGTGGCTGCGACTGGCAGCATGCGAGCCTGCCGGCCCAGCGAGAGCTCAAGGCGGCGGTGATCCGCCAGCAGCTCAAGCGCCTGGCGGGAATCGATCGCAATGTGGTGGTTAAGGCCATCGACGGTGACGAGGGCGGCCTGAGCTGGCGTACCGTCGTCACTTTTGCCATTGACCGGAACGGAGTCGCTGGCCTGCGCCGCCATCGCTCGCACGAGGTCATCGAGATCGACCGGTGCCTGATCGCTCACCCGCTGGTCACCAAGGCCGGCGTCACCAGCGCGCGGTGGCCTGCCGTCCAGTCCGTGGAGGTGGCCGTCGCGCCTGCGACCGGCGAGCGAGGCGCGCTGCTGGCGGGCAGGGCCGGGGTGGCCAGCGGTCTGCCAGCGCTGGCGGCTGACACCGTGCAGCTAGCAGCGCCGTCGGGCAGGCGCATTCCGGTCCGCGGCCGTGGCTACCTGACCCAGCGCGCCGCCGGCCGAGACTGGCGCGTCAGCCTGGGCGGCTTCTGGCAGGTGCATCCGGGTGCTGCGGACCTGCTCGCGGCGGTTGTGCTGGCCGCGCTGGAGCCGAGGCCAGGAGAGGTAGCGCTGGACCTGTACTGCGGCGCCGGGCTGTTCGCGGGCCTGCTGGCCGAGGCGGTCGGGCCGGATGGCGCGGTGATCGCTGCGGAGCAGGATCCGGTAGCCGTCCGGGACGCCAGGCACAACTTGCGCGCGTGGCCGTGGGCACGCGTGCATCGGGGGGACGTCGCGCAAGTCCTGCGCCGGACCGGCCTGCGGGATGCCTCGGTTGCTGTGCTCGACCCGCCGCGCACCGGCGTGGCCAGACCCGTCATCGACGCGCTGTGCGGCCGCGGCGAGTTCGCGACGGGAACGGCCGGAGACACTGGCCTGCGGCGGCTGGCTTATGTGTCCTGCGACCCCGCGACCCTGGCCAGGGACCTGCGGCTGCTGCTCGCCGGCGGCTGGCAGCTCGCCGCGCTGGACGGGTACGACGCGTTCCCGATGACCCACCACGTGGAGTGCGTGGCGATCCTGAGCCGCGGCGAGCGCGGGTCGACAGTCAACGGCTCACCTGCGCGCGCTGAGTGACAGTCAGCCGCCGGAACCGTCCGGGTCGCGCCCACTCGCGGCGCAGGCCAGGATGTACGCATGCAACTTCGAATCTTCACCGAGCCGCAGCAAGGCGCTAGCTACGAGACGCTGCTGCGCGTCGCCAAGGCCACCGAGGACCTGGGCTTCGACGCGTTCTTCCGGTCCGACCACTACCTCAAGATGGGTGACGTCAGCGGGCTGCCGGGCCCGACTGATGCCTGGATCACGCTCGCCGGGCTCGCGCGAGAGACCTCGCGGATCAGGCTCGGCACGCTGGTGAGCCCGGCGACCTTCCGCTATCCGGGGCCGCTCGCGGTCTCGGTCGCACAGGTCGACCAGATGAGCGGCGGGCGGGCCGAGCTCGGATTCGGGGCGGGCTGGTTCGGGGCCGAGCACGCCGCCTACGCGATCCCGTTCCCGGACACGCGCGAGCGTTTCGATCGCCTCGCCGAGCAGCTCGCCATCATCACCGGGCTCTGGGAGACACCGGTCGGTGACCTGTTCAGCTACACCGGCACCTACTATTCGGTCGCCGATTCGCCGGCCCTGCCGAAGTCGGCCCAGCAGCCGCGACCGCCGGTGATCATCGGTGGCGGCGGCCGGACGCGGACGCCGAAACTGGCCGCGAATTACGCCGACGAGTTCAACCTGCCGTTCAGCAGCCTCGAGGACACTGCGGCAGCGTTCGACCGGGTGCGGCACGCGTGCGAGGCCGCAGGCCGGGACGAGAGGACGATGCTGCTGTCCGCCGCCCAGGTGGTGTGCTGCGGCCGGACCGCCGATGAACTGGGCCGGCGGGCGGCCGCCATCGGCCGGAACGCCGACGAGCTCCGCAAGAACGGGCTCGCCGGGACTCCGGACGAGATCGCCGCCAGAATCGCCGAGTTCGCCGGCATCGGCGCGACGCGGATGTACCTTCAGGTGCTTGACCTCACGGACATCGATCACCTTGAGCTGCTGTCGGAACTGATCCCAGCAGTTGCTTGATCGGGGCGCCCGCCCGGCCTGGCTAAGGGGAACGCACTGTGGCCCGAGTTCGCCCGCGCCGTTTCGGCTGGTGGCTGATCGGCGGCCTGGCCGCGCTCGCGATCGTTGTCATCGGCGGCACCTGGCTCTACATCCACGTGATCGAGGGCCCGGCGCCAGCGCCGCTGAGCCTGAAGCCCAGGGCGTCGTCAGGCCCGGGCACGTCAAGCACGGGCACGTCAAGCACGGGCTCATCAAGCACGGGCTCATCAAGCACGGTCGCCGGGACGTGGCGCGTCGCGACCGGCTCGGTCGTCGGCTACCGAGTGAACGAGGTGCTAGCCGGCCAGAACAACGTTGCGGTCGGGCGGACCAGTGCGATCAGCGGCACCATGACCATCAGCGGCACGACCGTGACTGCGGCGTCGTTCACCGTGCAGATGGCGACCATCAAGAGTGACCAGAGCGAGCGCGACACCCAGTTCAACGGGCGGATCATGGACACCGCGACGTATCCGACCGGGACGCTGACCCTGACCTCGCCGATCGCCCTCGGCAGCCTGCCGGGCGATGACGTAGTCCGCACCCTGCACGCCACCGGCAACCTTACGTTGCACGGCCACACCAGATCGGTGACGTTCACGCTCCAGGCCGAGCGGACTGCCGCCGGCATCGAGGTGTCGGGGTCCATCCCGGTCTTGTTCGCTGACTGGGGCATCGCCAACCCGAGCTTCGGCAGCTTCGTGACGACGCAGGACCACGGGCTGCTCGAGTTCCTGATCAGGTTCGGCAGGTCCTGACGGACCGCACAGGAGTCAGGCGGGAGTGTCGGCGCGGCATGCCAGCCACGTGAGCCGGACGGCAACCGCGGTGAGGGCGGCCAGCGGCAGGCTGACCGCGACGCGCTGCAGGGTGGCATCCCAGCTGTCATGCGGAGCGGCATAGAACGCGACGAGCAACGCCGCTGACGCTACGGCCCCGGCGGCCAGCGGCAGCGCCAGCACGTGCCACGCCGGGCAGGGCCGGATACGGCGGGCCAGCAGCAGCGGCGCGACGACCAGCAGGACGTAGGCGGCGGCGCTGATCACGTCGTGCGCGTGGTTGTGCCAGGATTCCGGGCCGGGCGTCAAGAGAACATGATCGCGGCGCAGCAGCCCGGCTGCGACCGTCAGGACGCCGGCCGCCTGGATGGCGCCCGGACCCCACCCGGCCCGCGGGCGGCCGCCGAGCGCCACCGCCAGGGCTGCGCCGAAGCCGATCGCGCAGCCGCCGAGGAGCAGGAAGCCGCCGATCATCAGCCAGGGATCGCGGGCGTTGTCGGCCGCCAGGCCACTGAGCTGGGGCGCCGAGAATGGCAAGCCGGGCTGCCGGGACGCGGCGGTGATCCAGGCCGCGGTGAAGGAAACGGGGCCGACGATGCCCGCGATAGCCCCCGCCCGGACCCATCCGGTGACGCGGCCGCGGTCGTTCGGGCCGCGGCAGGCCCGAGCCAGCCCGTTCCCGGCCGGAGGAGCCGCGTTAGGTCCCGGCCGCGCGCCACGGGTCATAGTCGACCTCAAGCGGTTCTTGCGGCGGCCGCTGCGCCGCCGGGATGTGGCGGAGATTGAGCCGGATCCTGGTCCAGGTCGACGACCGTCCGCGCATGGAATCGACCAGGATGTCAGCCGGCTCGAGTTGCGCCGCGACGTCCGGATACCGCTGCTTCCAGCGCTCCAGGCCGGCCATCGCGTCCGCCTTGCTGGCGGCGCGCGCGATCTCGATGAGCGGCATCGACGACCGCCGTCTGCCTGTCGGGCCGACGGTCTTGCCGGGCGCGGGCGGCGGCACGGCGCTGGCCTCGATGTCGGCCGTCCGGCGCTTGGACGGCTGGACGCGCGGCGCCTCGCCAGCCTGCTTATCGAAATGCGGCGGCCAGGGCGCATCCGGCAGGCCGGCTGCCTCGTCCGCCCGGGCTAGCTCAAGCAGCTGGTCCAGTGACCCGACGGCTTCGTCGATGCCCGCGCCCGGATCGCCGATCTCGGCGTACCGCCCTGGCATGGTGTCGATCGTGAACACGGCCGGATCGCACCCCGGCACCTCGTCCCAGCGCAGCGGTGCCGACACTCTGGCGTCCGGGGTCGGCCGGACGGAGTAGGCCGAGGCCACGGTCCGGTCTTTCGCGTTCTGGTTGTAGTCGACGAAGACCCCGTGCCGCTCTTCCTTCCACCACCGCGCCGTGGCCAGGGCCGGCGCGCGCCGCTCGATCTCGCGGGCCAGCGCGACTGCGGCGGCGCGTACCTCGGTAAAGGTCCAGCGCGGCTCGATCCGGGCGTAGACGTGCATCCCGCGGGAACCAGAGGTCTTCGGCCAGCCGGTCAGCCCGACGTCGGCGAGCACCTCCCGCGCGACCAGCGCGACGTCGACTATCTGTGCCCATTCGATGCCGGGAACGGGGTCGAGGTCCACGCGCAGTTCGTCGGGATGGTCGAGGTCGCTGGCGCGAATGGGGTGCGGGTTCAGGTCGATGCAGCCTAGGTTCGCCACCCAGGCCAGCCCCGCGGCGTCGGAGACGACGATCTCCTCGGCGGTTCGCCCGGACGGGAAGCTCAGCACGACGGTGTCGAGCCAGCCGGGCCGGTTTGCGGGGGCCCGCTTCTGGAAGAACGCCTCGCCGTCGGCGCCGTGGACGAATCGCTTGAGCACCATGGGCCGGTTGCGCACCCCAGCCAGGGCGCCGTCGGCCACGCTGAGGTAGTAGCGCACCAGGTCCAGCTTGGTGTGCCCGGTACGCGGGAAGTACACCTTGTCCGGGTTGGAGATCGTCACCGCACGGCCGTCGACCTCGATGGTCTCCTTGCGGTCGGGCATGCAGCCACCCTAACCTCGGACGCCGGGAAGTGCTTCCATTGACTGTCATGAGCGACGGTAGCGGCGACAACGGATCGGCACTGGCCAGCATCGAGGCGCTGATCACGGCGCTGCCGCCGGACAGCAAGCTTCCGTCCTACCGCGAGCTGCAGCAGCGCTACCGGGTCAGCCCCGCCACGGTGCAGCGGATGCTGGCCGACCTGGCGCGACGCGGACTGCTGGTCACCAAGCCTGGGAGCGGCACGTTCACGGCGCCGCGGCGCCCGGCGAGGCCAGCCGCCGACGTGTCCTGGCAGGCGCCCGCGCTCGGCAGCAGGGCCGGGCTCGGACCGGACCTGGAGCGCCTCGTGGACCCGCTGCCGCCGGACTCCATCGGCCTGGCCAGTGGTTTCCCCGATGCACGGCTCCAGCCCCTCGGCCTGCTCGCAGCGGCGGCGTCGCGGGCGGCGCGGCGTCCGCAGGCCTGGACCAGGCTGCCGCCGCAGGGGCTGCCGGAGCTGCGCAGCTATCTCGCCGCCGAGGCGGGCGAAGGGCTGACCGCGGCGAACGTCCTGATCGCCTCCGGTGGCCAGTCGTCGCTGTCGGCGGTCTGCCGGCACCTCTGTGCGCCCGGCGATCCGCTGATCGTCGAGTCACCGACGTATGTCGGCGCGCTGGCGGCCGCGCGCGCGGCGGGCCTGGTCCTGGTCCCCGTGCCGGGGGACGCGCACGGCGTGTTCCCGGATGCGCTCGCCGACGCCTTTGCCAGGACCGGTGCGCGGCTGGCCTACCTGCAGCCCCGCTACGCCAATCCGGCCGGCTCGGTGCTGGCGACCGACCGGCGCGAGCCGGTGCTGAGCGCCGCGGCGCGAGCGGGCGCCTTCCTGCTCGAGGACGACTGGATGCGGGACTTCGACCTCGGCGCGCCGTCGCCGTCGCCGCTGATCAGCCACGATGACGACGGGCACGTCATCTACCTGCGCTCGGTGTCCAAGCCGATCGCGGCCGGCTTGCGGGTGTCCGGCCTGATCGCGCGGGGACCGATACTGGCCCGGCTGCGCCGCGGCCGGATAAGCGACGATTTGTTCGTCGCGCCGATCCTGCAGCAGATCGCCCTCGACGTGCTGACCGCGCCGGGCTGGCCGCGTCATCTCGGCACCGTCCGGCGGCTGCTCAGGGACCGGCGTGACGCCCTTGTCGCCGCGATCATGGACATGCTGCCGTCCTGTCGACTCGAACTAGTCCCGTCGGGCGGGATGCACTTGTGGCTGCGGCTGCCCGACAGCGTCTCCGACGCGGACGTGAGCGAGGCCGCAACCGCGCGCGGCCTCGCGGTAACGCCCGGCCGGGCCAGCTTTCCCGGCGAGCCGCCGGGTCCGTACCTGAGGCTGAGCTACGCCGGCGAGGATGCGGCGGCGCTGCGGCGCGCGGTCGCGGTGCTCGCTGACGTGCTAGGCGCGGCAGCCTAGCCGCCGACCCGCCGAGGTTTCCCAGCCCTCGGTTGCGGGCAAGGCGAAGGACTAACCGGGACAGGCCGGGAAGAGGAAGACTGTCCGGATCGTCTGCTTAAGCGAGGCATGCCCATGAGCGAGCAGGTCAGCGCGACGCACGGACCAGCTGAGGACGAGCACATCAAGCGGCAGGACCGCACCGAGATCCAGGAGCACGGCGACGAGTGGCCAGACCTGGAGGAATCCGACGAATGGCCGGGACAAGGGACCTGGGCACCGGAGGCTCGGTTCGCCGGTGCGCCGGACGGGCCGGATTTCCGGGGCATCGAACTGCGCAGCGAGCTAGCTCGCCAGCTAGGCCCCACCACGTTCCCGGCGACGCGCGAGCAGCTGCTGCGCGCTCTCACCGAGCGCCGGGCCGAGCCGCCGCTGCTCGACCTGATCGCGGCGCTGCCGCCGCGTGCCGCCGTAGCGAACGTGGGCGAGCTGATCCGCGCTGTCGGGCTGCCGGTCGAGGAGCGCCGAGCCTGACAAGCCGTTAGACGCCGATGACCGGCGGGAATCGGAGCGAGGCACCGATCCCGTCGCGCGGGCGAGCGAAGCCGCCGCGAGCGCCGGGATCTCCCGTAGTCACCAGGTCCTCGGGCAGGAAGTGCAGTTCCGCGTCGGTGCTGGCGATGGCGCGGACGATCGCCGCGTCGGCACGGTCCTGGACAGGGCTGCTCACGCCGCGGGTGACCAGCTCCTCACTGGTGATGGCCACTTCGGCGCCACCGGGGCCGATCCAGGCCGTCGCGACGGAATGCGGGTCGTCGGCCACGAAAACGTCTGCGGCCTGGCTGTTGCTGAGCGCGGTGAGGGTCTGCGCCAGCGCCTGGACGGCTTTGTCATGCGCGAGGTAGGTGCCCCAGTCCTCAAAGCGCTGGCGCCGATCGCGGTCGGCCCAGTCGGCCAGCGCCTGGTC
>DATHQE010000468.1:0-11098 GCA_035483035.1 Streptosporangiaceae bacterium
GGCAAATATCTGCACATTCCGTAACAGAGAACCTGCCACAGCGGCCTTTGGGTCTGTCAACTTGTATTTACAGTCCCAGCCTTGCCCTGGTGGAGGCGTCCTCCTCGCAGGTTAGGCTGCGCAAGGCGCGCCGCCCGCCGCGGTCGCACCGCCACCGCGAAAGACGCCCGCCGCCTCGCCCGCAGCGCTGGACCGCGCATTAGCACCTGATGGCCACCACGGAGCGGAAGGGCACCGTCAGCGTGTAGGTGAAGCCTCCGGCTGTATAGGTGATCTGCGGCACGGCCGATCTTGGGTGGTCGGAGGTCCGGCTCTGCGCGTACACGAGATTCACGCTCGTGTGCGGTGCAATGGTCGCGGGCACACGTGTGCGCAGCTTCCACATCGACGAGGTCGGCGGCCACGGCGACACCAGGCCGATCAGCAGCCATTCGCCGTGTGTGTGTTGGATCGGCACCAGGTAGGCAGCCGAGGTCATTCGCTGGCCGACCCCTCCGACCAAGCGCACTCCTGTCACCGTGACGGTCTCGCCGGAGTAGTTCTGCAGTTCGTAAAAGCCGTTGGCAAGGGTCTTGCCGGGAGAGCACTGCAGGCCAGTTGACCAGTTAGCTGTGGTGCCGAGCGGTGGAGTCCCAAACGGGATCTGGGTGACCACAAGGCCGATGGCGATCCCGCTTGCCGCCAGGGCCGCTCCGATGATCACCAGGGTTCGCGGCTTCACGTTTCTCAACTCCTCGTTCTGGACCCCCATTCTTGTGCGCCCGTAGCCGGATCACGAGCCCTTAGGACTGGGCGGCCTGACGTGAGGTCATACCTTCGCCGAAATACGCAATGTCGTAGTAGTGGATGACGAACGGCCGAGTCAGCATGGCCTCGAAGGTGTCGGTGAAGCCGCGCTCCGTACGCCACGCGAGGTAGTCCTCGAAGTTGCGGCGCTCGGTCCATTGCGTGATGCCGGCGACGTGATCCGGGTCGTCTTGGTCGCGCACGATCCGGATAGTCTCGCAGCCATCAAACTCGAGGCTCTCGCCCAGGATCTCCAGGAGCAGGTTCGCGACATCGTCCCCGCGGCCGGGCTGGCCGAAGAATTCATTGGTGACCAGGGTGCTCATGTGCGCGTCTCTCCTAGCTCGCGGGAGTGTTATGGAGTGTGAGGAGGGTGACGATCTTGCCGTCGCGGACGGTGAAGTAGCTCGTCAGGATGAGCTCGTCCGGCAGGTTTGTCTTGTCGTAGTCGCCGTCGTAGCGGCCGCGGATGATGGTGTCGCCGTGGTGGTCGAGAACCTCGGTCACCTCGACGGTCACCCGGTCGCCGACCAGTTCCCTGGCCGCCCAGCGGCGGATGGCCTCGCGGCCCCAGAATTCCCGGTGTACGTCGTTGACCAAAGCGTCGTCCGAGAAGGTGGCCGCGATTGCGTCCTCGTCGAACGCGTTGACAGCGGCGATGTACTCGGCCAGCACCGGGGCGAGGGTGGTGGTGTCGGTCATTCCGGCTCCTTCATCAAGATTGATGTGGGCTGATGACTCCACCCTCGGTGCTCCCTTGACCGGAGGGTCAAGAACCGATCCCGCGTTTGACTCTCCGGTAACGGGAGGGTTGACAATGGCCTGATGGCGGCAGTGCTCACCGTGGGCGACTTCTCGCGCGCCACGCACCTCAGCGTCAAGACGCTGCGCCACTACCATCAGGTGGGGCTGCTCGAGCCGGCCGCAGTGAACCCAGAGACGGGCTACCGGTACTACTCGGCCGGGCAGATCCCGGTCGCGCAGGTCATCCGGCGGCTGCGCGACCTGGAGATGCCGGTGGCCGACGTCAAGGCGGTGCTGGCCGCACCGGACGCGTCCGCCCGCAACCTCCTCATCGCCGCGCACCTGGACCGGCTGGAGGCCGGACTGGCCCAGACCCGGACCGCGGTCGAGTCGCTGCGTGACCTGCTGCGCCCCCCCGACGGTCAGGTCGTCATCGAGCATCGCAGCGTGCCCGCCACCGTGGCCGCGGCCGTCGAGGCGGTGGTCGACCGGGCGGACGTCCTGGCCTGGTGGCAGGGTGCACTGGGCGAACTGTGGGCCGCCGCCCGGGCCCAGGGCCTGCACGCCACCGGGCCTAGCGGCGGGGTATTCGCCAGCGAGCTGCTGCAGGAGGATCGCGGCCAGGCGACCGTGTTCATCCCGGTCGAAGGCGGCGTGCGTCCCATCGGGCGGGTCGTGTCCATGGTGATCCCGGCGGCCGAGCTCGCCATCATCAGTCACCAAGGCTCACTCGCCGACGCCGACCTCAGCTACGCCAAGCTCGGCTCGTACGCCACCACGCATGAGATCAGCATCGACGGGCCGCTGCGCGAGTACTACCTGCGCGGCGCCGCGGATACGCCCGACGAGGCGGAATGGCGAACCGAGATCGGGTGGCCCATCTTCCGCGCCGACGCCTCCCCCGCTGACGAGTAAGCCCTGCCACTCCCCTGCACGGAACCCACGCAGCGGTCGGGCTAGCACCACTCGCCGCGACGTGGCTGCCCCATTGCGGCTCCGGCTATCCGGTCGCCAGAATCGGGTTCGTGACTGGCGCCCCCGTGATGTTCGTGCTCGTCCAGCTGCGCGGACGCTGGCGCGGTTGGCTCGGGCTGGCGCTGCTGGTCGGGTTGTTCGCCGGGGCAGTCGACGCCATCACGGCGGGCGCGCAGCGGACAGACTCTGCCTATCCCCGGCTCGTGGCGTGGAGCAAGGCGCCAGACGCGGCGCTCTACTCTCCGGTATTCCAGTCCGGGACGTTCGCGCAGGTCCGGCCCCAGCAAGTAGCTCGGCTCGCGCAGGTGACTGCTACCGCCGTGGCCATGACGTACATGGTGGCCAATCCTGCGGACATAGGGCTGATAGCGCCAGAGGATCGTCGCATTCCCGGGCAGATGTGGCAGCGCAAGCTCATCGCCGGGCGGCTGCCGGACCCCGCCCGCGCGGACGAAGCCGACATCGCCTTCACGACGGCGCGCGACTTCAAGCTGGGCGTCGGGGACTCGCTGGCGCTCAGGCTGCTCACGACTTCCGGGACGACGACGTCTGTGCGGCTGCGCATCGTCGGGGTCGACGCCACGCCGTCGGAGTTCCCGCCGAGCACGGGCACCGGGAACGACACCGTGTGGACTACCCCGGCCTTCTACCGGCAGCACGCGGGTGAGTCACTCATGGAATATGCGGCCATCTCCGTGCGCCTCCGGCATGGGGCGGCGGACTGGAACGCCCTCCAGCACGAAGTCGAGCAGCTCAGCCATGGCCGGGTGCTGCAGGCGTTCACGCTGGCCGACACTGGCGCTCCTACCGAGCGGTCAATCCACTTGCAGGTAATCGCGCTGCGGCTGCTGGCCGGGCTGCTGGCGCTCATCGGGCTGCTGGTCACCAGCCAGCTCATAGCGAGGCAGACGTTCCTGGAGTCGGGCGACTACCAGACCGCCAAGGCGCTCGGCATGACCCGGCAGCAGCTCCTCGCCGCAGCCATCGGCCGTGCGATGCTCATCGGAGTCGTCGCCGGCCTGGTAGCGACTGTGCTCGCGGTGGCGCTGTCACCGGTGTTCCCTGTCGGACTGGCGAGGTTCGCCGAACCACGCCCGGGCCTCGACATCAACACCGCGGTCCTGGCGATGGCATTCGCTGCGACCATCGTCGGCGTTGCCGCCTGCGCCGCCTGGCCAGCCTGGCGGTCGGTTCGCCGGGGGGCGAGCGGCGGGCCGGCCATCGCACGGCCGAACGCACAGCTGATCTCCTCGCTTGCTTCCGCGATGCGGCCGGTATCGGCAGCGGTCGGCCTGCGGCTTGGGCTACAGCGGGGCTCAGGCCGCACTGCCCTGCCGGTGGCCAGCACCGTCGTCACCGCTGCCCTGGGCCTGGCGGCGCTTACCGCCGCACTTGTCTTCTCTGGGAGCCTCACCTACCTGCTTTCCACTCCCCGGCTGTACGGGGCCTCCTGGGATGTTCTCGTGCAGACGATCGAATCCGGCGACCCCGGCCCGGGAGTTGCCGCCGCCCTGCCGGTGGTGTCCCGCGATCCGCAGGTCGCAGCGTGGGCGACTGGTTACTCCGGCGTGCCGCTACGCCTCGGCGGCGCTGACGTGCAGGCGATCGCGCTCAACCCCGGCCGCGGCGGTGCGCTGCAGCCCACGATCGTGCGAGGGCGAGCGCCACGTGCCGGCGAGGTCGCGGTGGGCGAGCGCACGCTGGCAAGGCTGCACGCGCACCTCGGTGAAACTCTCCCGATGCAGCTCGCCGGCGGGCCCGCCCATTCGGTCCGGATCGTAGGCATCGCGATCCTGCCAACGCTCAGCGACACCCTCACGCTCGGCAGCGGCGTTGCACTCACCGTCGACGAGCTGCGCACGCTCGTGCCGGCGAGTATCCGCGCGCCCGCCTACGACACTCTCGTCGTCCGGCTCCGGCCCGGCGCGGACCCGCGAGCAGCCACCCACAAGCTCGCCGACGAGATCGCTCGGCACGGATCCCTGGTGGTCACGAAATTCGAGACCCCCACGGACCTGCTGAACTTCGGTGGGGTGGCAGCGATGCCGACCCTGCTAGGCGCGCTGCTCAGCGCCCTGGCGCTGGTGACTATTGCCCACTTGCTGATCAGCTCAGTCCGCCGACGCCGGCGTGATCTAGCCGTTCTCCGCATTATCGGCTTCACTCGCCGCCAGGTCCGCGCGGCCGTGGCTTGGCAGGCGGCCACGCTGATGGCCGTCGCGCTCGCCCTCGGCATCCCAGCTGGCCTCATCTGCGGGCGCGTGGCCTGGATCGAGTTCACTCGCCAGGTCGGCGTGCTCCCGGTGCTTCGGGTGCCCTCGCTGGCGCTCGGGGTTCTCGTTCCCGTCGCGCTCGTCATCGCCCTGGTCGCTTCGGCACTGCCGGCTGGGTCTGCCGCGCGGACTAGCCCCGCTCAGATCCTGCGTGCCGAGTGAGGCAGCAGCAGCCAGGTTGACAGCCGTGTGGGCGTCTGTACCCTTGTACTGTGACAATAGATAAAGGGAACAGCCATGCTGCACCCGTGGCAGGGCCGACGTCGCCGATCGAGTTCCGGCTCGACCCCGCCTCTGGCGTGCCGACCTACCTGCAGCTCGTGCACCAGATCGAGCATGCGCTGCGGCTCGGTTACCTCAAGCCCGGCGATCAGCTGCCGAAGGTCAGGGACGCTGTCGCATCGCTGGCAATCAATCCGAACACGGTGCTCAAGGCCTACCGGGAGCTGGAGACCAAGGGCCTGGCGTCCGGCCGGCCCGGTCAGGGCACCTTCATCACGGCCACGCTGAACCAGGTGGCACTGCCCGAGCTGGCAGGGTTGCGGCGTTTGCTCCTCAGCTGGCTGACAGCTGCCGACGCGGCCGGGCTGGACGATGACGGGATCGTGGCGCTGGTCACCAGCTCGCTGCGGGATTTCCGTGACAACAGTGGCGGCTCCGGCGCGGCAGGCACGACGAAGAAGGGCGTGGCATGAACGTCATCGAGGCGAGCGGCCTGGGCAAGCGCTACGGCGGTACCTGGGCGGTGCGCGAGTGTGCGCTGGCGATTCCGGCCGGGCACGTGGCCGCGCTGGTCGGCCCGAACGGTGCCGGCAAGACGACGCTGCTGAACCTGGCAGTCGGACTCGCGGCGCCGACCGCTGGCATCGTCACCGTGCTCGGTGGCTGTTCCGCCGGGTCGCCGGCGGCGCTAGACGGCATCGCGTTCGTTGCCCAGAACACGCCGCTGTACAAGAACCTGTCCGCGGCGGACATGGTGCACCTGACCAGGAACCTGAACCGGCGGTTCGACCAGGGCTATGCCCAGGATCGGCTAGGCGAGCTGGGCATCCCGCTCAACCGCAAGGCAGGCCATCTGTCCGGCGGCCAGCAGGCGCAGCTTGCGCTGACCCTGGCGCTTGCTCGTCGGCCCCGGCTGCTGGTGCTGGATGAGCCGATGGCGATGCTCGACCCGCTGGCCAGGCACGACTTCATGGCGACAGTGATGACCGCGGTCGCCGACGACGGCGTGTCGGTCCTGCTGTCCTCGCACGTGCTCGCGGAGCTTGAGCGGGTGGCCGACTACCTCATCCTGATGTCTGCGGGCCGGGTCCAGGTCGCCGGCGAGGTCGATGACCTGCTTGCCTGCCACCGCGTCCTGACGGGCCCGGCCGCTGAGGCCGGCGAGTACGCCGAACGATCGTGCGTCGTGCATGCCCGCAGCGGCGGGGCACTGGCCCATCTGCTGGTCAGGACTAGCGGACCGACCGACCCGGTGCCCCCTGGCTGGGACGCGCACCCGGTCAGCCTGGAAGAACTCTCGCTGGCCTACCTGCGCGCACCCGGTGCAGCGGCGCTGCCCGGCCCCGCCCGGATCCGGAACGCCGAGCGGGCGGAGGTAGCAAAGTGACCACACTGACGGTACCCACGCAGCCGGAACAGGACCACGCGCTGCGGCCGGTGCCGTGGCGGAGAATGGGCTGGGTCACGTGGCGTCAGCACCGGCCTACCCTGATTAGCTTGCCCGCGCTGCTCGGCGCGGTGGCAGTGTTCCTGTGGATCGCCGGACTAAGGGTCCACCACGACTACGCGGCTCTGGCCGCCTGCCGCCCGTTCTCATCCAGCGCTTGCCAGGCCCTGAATACGTCGTTCAGCCGGACCGACTGGACGATGGGCAACACCATCCACATCGTCCTGCAGCTGGCTCCGGCACTGATTGGCGCATTCGCGGGCGCTCCCCTGCTGGCCCGGGAGCTGGAGACCGGCACGTTCCGGCACGCCTGGACGCAGGGCTTCGGCCGGGAGCGGTGGGCGATCGCCAAGCTTGTGCTGCTCGCCGTCGCGATCACCGCCGCGGCCGAGGCGTTCAGCCAGGTGTTCACCTGGTTCTTCCAGCCGTTCATCGGCCAGCAGAGCCTGACTGTTCTCAGCGCGGGGGTGTTCGATACCCGCGGGATCGACTTCGCCGCCTGGACGCTGGCCGCCTTCACCATCGGCGCGCTGGCCGGCATGGTCATCCGGCGGATCCTCCCCGCCATGGCCGTTACCCTTGGCGCCTACCTGTCCCTCGACCTGCTCACCTGGCTGGTCCTGCGTCCGCATTACCCCTTGGCACGGGTCACCAGCAACCCGAGACTCTTCAGCGGTCAGGGTTCTGCGAGTTCCCCGTGGCTGCTCAGCACGTGGTGGACCGGCCCCGGCGGCAGGCCGGCTAACCAGGCTGTGGTCAGCCGGGTCCTCAATCTGTTCCCCCATAACGGCCCCCCGACGGTGAACGAGACGCCAGCGCAGGCGTTCGCTCAGCACGGCATTACGCAATGGTGGCGTTACATCCCTGTCAGCCGGTTCTGGCCGATGCAGTTCATCGAGTCCGGCTGGCTATTTGCCCTGTCGGTGCTCCTCGCCTCCGCTACCGTCTGGCTGGTCCGCCGCCGCGCATCCTGAAGCCCTGAACCTGTAAGCGGCGCGTCACGGCGCGCATCAGCGCCGGCTGCCCGAAGCTCATGGCAGTGCAGAGCACTGCGCAGCCGGACCACAACGCCGCCGGGCCCAGGGATCCGAGTACCTGGGTCGCGAGAACCGGCGCAGCCACCGTTGCTATCCCCCAGCTGAGTCCGTAGACGGCGAGATAGCGTGCGGCGGCTCCCGGCGGCGCGAGTGCGGTGACCACTGCGAACGCGCGGCCGGATAGCAGAAGGTTGCCGGCGCTCCAGATGGTCGTTGGTGCGAGGAGCCCGACCAGCGAATGCGCGATCGCGTATCCGGCCAGGCCTGCGGCCATGAGGGCGAATCCGATGCCACATGCGACCGGGCCGGACAGCCGGGCGAGCATAGGGATCCGCAGGCCGGGGCGGATGACGACGAGAGTCAAGGTGGCTGTGGCCATGACCAGTCCGGCACTAGCAGGATTCAGGCCGCTGGCTGCCAGAGACAACGGCAGGGCGATGAGGATCAGCATGTACACGAGCGCGAACGCGGTGCCGGCTGCCGTCATGGCTAGCAGCGCCGGATCACGCCAGGGCGATATGGCTGCGCTGACCGCCAGGCTGTCGGCGGATCCAGGGGAATGCAACACTCTGGTTTGCCGCGAGCCGCCAGCGGGCAGCGCTAGCCGGACGATCAAGGCGCACGCCAGACAGGACGCCGCATCGACGACGAAGAGCCAGCGCAGGCCCGACCGCCCGACGGCGTCGGCGATCAGGCCCGCGCCCATGTTGCCGACAGCCAATGCGATGGTCAGCAAGGCGTACGCCTGCGTGCGCTGGTCAGGCTCGGTGGCATCGGCGATCATCGCCTGGCTCGGCGGTTCATAGAGCTCGAAGGCGAGGCCGAGCAGGACTGCGCAGACGGCGGCGACTGCGAGGTCGGGTGCGGCCGCAATGCCGAGCTGCGCTGCCGCGCATCCGGTCAGGCCGACCACAATGGTGCGGCGTCGGCCTAGCCGGTCCGCGAGCCGGCCGCCAAGCAGCCTGCTCGGAATGGTCGCCATGCCGAACAAGGCAGACACGGCACCGGCGGTCGCCAGGCTGGCGCCCAGGACGCGGCAGAGCATGACGGTGAGGAACGCCAGTGAGAATGCGCCGAGCTGATTGACCGCCCGCGCGGCGGTCAGGACCCGGACCTGCCGCGGTACTCCCCCGTGCCGCCGGACTCGTTCCGTGACCGCCATGAATGCCAACCCCGTGACCAGCAAAGATGATATTGTCAGTCACGCACGTTATGACGGACGGAGTGACCAGTCAAGTGCTTTTCGATAGTCATATTCAGGTGCTGCTGGAAGCGTCGGCGTCCTTGGTGAACGAGCTCACCGACGGTGAGCGGCGCGGCAGGCCGTATATCGCCCCGTCCGGTGCTGCGCTGGCAACCGCGGCGGCAGCGGCATTGCCGTCGGGCGGCCGGGTGACCGTGCCCGCGGAGCTGCCCGCGGTGAGTGCCGAGTACCTGGCAAGGGTGGCCAGGGCACTGCGCGTGGTATTCCAGGCCGTGCAAGACGATCGTGCCGACGACGCGGCTGCAGCGGTCAACCGGATGCTGCGCGAGACCGGCGCCCGTCCGCAGCTAGACCGCGTTCCTGGCGAGCCCTGGCAGGTGCATTTCCATGGCACTAGCGACACCTACGGGGTTGGCTGGGCTGCAGGCTGCGCGACTGCGCTTGCCCTTGCCATCGGCAGCGAGCTAGCGGGCCGGCTCGGCGTCTGCATCGCGCCGCGCTGTGATCGGGTGTATGTCGATGCTTCCCGCAACGGCGTCCGTCAGTTCTGCTCGGCTCCGTGCCAGAGCCGCGTCAAGGCGGCGGCCTTCCGTGCCCGGCGAGAGTCCGGTGACGGCTAGCGGGGGTCTATGTCGTCGGGCTCGGTCACATCGGCCACCGTGGCGCTGAGTACCGCCAGCACGTCGTCGGCCCGCACCGCGACTGCCACGCCGTGCTCTCCGGCGCCCAGGGTGATCTCGCGGCCGAGTACGCGCTCGTCGGTGATTACTGGCCACGCGGTGGTAGCTCCGAGCGGTGTGATCGTGCCGCGCTCATAGCCGGTGACGTCCCTGGCAATCGCGGCATCGGGCATTGACAGGCGACTGACGCCCAGCAACGCGCGCAGCTTGGGCCAGGAGATGGCCCGGTCGCCGGGAACAAGCACGAAGACGTAGTCGCCCGCGCCGCGCCGTACCACCATCGTCTTCACCACGTCGGCTGGCGCGACGCCACGCGCGCTCGCGGCCTCGGCCAGGCTGGCGACCGGGCCGTGCCGGATAACCCGGTAGGCGATGCCGGATGAGTCGAGAGCGTCAAGAGCCGGGCTGGGCACGGTCGATTATCTCTTGCCGTCACGGTCTCCGAATCCCGGCGGCGGTCGTGCGGGGCATTTCTCCGCTCAGCCCACCGGACAGCCAGGCTTAGCCTGCGCCTCGCCCGAGTTGCCGCGCACCATCAGGCACGACTCGTCTACTGCCTCGAAAGCGCTGGCCGGAATCTGCTTCAGCAGGGACACGAGACCGTCCGGCCATTGTGGGAACGCGCTGCCCTGGAAGTACCAGTTACTGCCGTTGTCGGCGAGGATCAGGCCATAGTTCTGCATCTCAGTGACCACGGCCTGGGCATCGGCGCAGTAGGGCTGCGAGGCGGCGCAGAATGCCCCCACGTCAAAGCCGGCCTTGAGCCGGAACCTGGCGCCCATGGGCGGCAGGGTCGACATGGACCCTGAGCCTGCCTCGTGCCTGGCCGGCCACAGATAGGCCGCCGCCGTCGCGCCAGCGGTGAACCGGATCGCATGCGTGATAGGCCGCCCGCTCGCCACGGCAGATTCGACCTGGGCGTAGTCCAGCAGGCCCGGCAGGATTGGCAGTCCGGCCGCGTCTGCCGACGTCCATCCTGCCGGGCGGAGCGCGTTGGATGTCAGCTGCCAGATCGCGCCCGAGCCTGCGGTCGAGCCGCTCGCGCTGTAGCGGGCGTCGTACAGCTCATACAGCGTGCAGGTCGACGAGTCGACCATGATCGCGTGCCGGTCGCCGCCAGAGCTCGCGCCGCCTTCGATGGGCGTATCCGGCCCGAACGGGTAGCCACCGCGATCGCTCTCGCTCGCGTACTCGAACGTGACTTGCACCGCCGGATGCGCGCTTGTGACGACCGTGAACGGAATGCCGTACGGATAGCCGCCAGCATCTGGCCCGAAGTCCGGGTGCAGGTACGTCGACGACGAATCCATGCTCTGCATCCAGGCGGCGCTGCGCGGGTCCACCGGCAGCTTCGAGATGTTGGTATTCCACACGTTGTCAGCAGGGAACATCGGGCAGTTGGGTGCGCCCGCCACCGTGGTCCCGGTGACGGCGCTGACGGCTGGTGGACCGGACACCGACGGTACCGCGGATGAGGACGGGGCCGATGGCGACGCACTCGGCCGGCCAGAGGGCTCGGCTGATGCCGTGCGAGTCGACGCACTGTGCGACCGGCCCGAGGCGGCAGCTTCAACTGGTCCGGCAGAGCAGCCAGTGCTTGCCGCAGTGATCGCGATCAGGGCGGCGACCGCACCCGTTCGCGCGGCGCGCCTGGTCACAAGTGACGTTACCGGGATCATCGTCGCATCGTGGCATGGCCCCGCGAGGCACACCGGCGATCCGGTGAAATC
>DATHQE010000469.1:0-2038 GCA_035483035.1 Streptosporangiaceae bacterium
GACCGTGCCATCGACCGCCAGCTCGCCGGTGACCTCGTGGTCGAGGCCGGCCAGCGCGCGCAGCAAGGTCGACTTACCCGAGCCGCTGCGCCCGATCAGCGCGACGAACTCACCAGCGGCGATGTCGAGGTCGAGGCTGTCCAGGACGGGGTCGCCGGGACTGAAGGAGCGGGACAGGCCGCGCACGCGGACCGTCGGGCCGGTGCCCGTCCGGTCAGGCGCGGCCGCTTGCGTGCCGGGCCGGCCCGGCAGCGCGGTCACGCTGCCACGAAGCTGCGACGCCACCGAAGTGCCCTCCCTTCCAGCATGCGGACAAGCCAGTCGGTGATCAGGCCGAGGACGCAGTAGACGAGCAGCGCCACGATGATCACGTCGTTGCGGAGGAACTGAGTGGCCTGGCTGATCATGAAGCCGAGCCCCGCGTTGGCGTTGACCTGCTCGGCCACGACGAGTGCCAGCCACGCGACGCCGAGACTCTGGCGCAGGCCGACCAGGATCTGCGGCATCGCGCCCGGCAGGACAATCTGGGTGACGAGCTCGCGCCGGCTCAGGTGCAGCACCCGGGCGAGCTCACCGAGCCTGGGGTCGACGTTGCGGATGCCGGCGAAGGCATTCAGGTAGAGCGGGATGGCGGTGCCGATGGCGATCAGGATGATCTTCGGTGCCTCGCCGATGCCGAACCAGACGATGAACACCGGGATCAGCCCGAACAGCGGCAGCGTCCGGAGCATCTGCATGAGGGGGTCGACGGAGTTCTCGCCAAAGCGGCTGAGGCCGGCCATGAACGCGAGTACCAGGCCGATGGTGCCGCCGACGGCGAAGCCGACGGCGACCCGTTCCAGCGACACTGCAAGCGCGCCCTGGAGCGTGCCGTATGCGGGCTGGTCGGTGGTGACGAGCGTGACGACGGTGGACCAGATCTGAGTCGGCGGCGGGAGCTTCGTGGCCGAGACGAGGCCAAGGCCGCTGATCAGCTGCCAGCACACCAGCACCGCCAGCGGACTGATGAGCCGGAGCGCCTTGGCCCGGCGGCGCCCCAGCAAGCGGCGCCCGGCTGCCTGGCCAGACTCGCTGGACCGCAAGGGCGCCACTCGGCTGGGCGTCGCGGGCTGCCTGGCGGGCGTCGCGGGCTGCCGGGCGGGCGCGGGCACGGGTTTCAGGCTGCGGCTGGGCGGCGCGGCTGGCGGCAGCAGCCGCGCCGGTTGTCCTCCCGCGACGTCGCCGTCGGTGACGGCCTGTCTGTTTCCGGGCATGGCGGCACTCTCCTGTGATCATTTCGGGGTTTGGCGACGGCGCAGTGCGCGGCGAAGTCTGGGGCCAGGTCGGCAGGCGCTAGCGCAGGCGCCGCGAAGCCGCCTCGGCGGCTGGCGGATTAAGCGGCGCGCCGGGCAGACGGTGCGAGTGAGCTCGTCGGACCGGCCGAGCCCGCCCAGCTGACCGCGCGCAGCCGCTCGTGGCCGAGCGGACGACACAGCGCGCTCGCCTGCCTGCGGAGATCCACGTGCAGCCGGTACACCAGGTAGTGCGGGGAGCTCATGGGATCATCCTGATGAGATATTCCTATAATGTCAATAGACAAACTTATATTTGCACTGAGTCTGCGGACTGCCCCTGGCCTCCAGCACACGACCTGACATTGCGTGGGTCCGGAGATGGCAGCGATCTTGATAGTCCGTCTCATGCGCAACGCAGGCCCGTCTAAGCTGCCGATGACGAACCGGCCAGCCGGCCGCCGGGCGCTCGACTAGATACCTCCCGTATTAGGTAAAATTGGCTGTCCCTTAGCCTGGATCGACCGCCACGCCGGGTAAGCTGCGGACGCTGAATTGACACAGGGACCTGATGACGGACGCACGGCGGCGAAGCAGGCCTGCTAGTACGTGTGCCGGAGGTAGAGACGCGGGATGGCTCTTCGGGAGCGCGAGATGATCGGCCACGCGGTCGAGTTGCCCGAGCCGTGGCGCAGCGCCGCGGTGACTGTGGTGCTGCCTACGTACAACGAGGCAGCCAACCTGCCTGTCATCGTGGCCGAGCTCTT
>DATHQE010000470.1:0-1620 GCA_035483035.1 Streptosporangiaceae bacterium
AGCGCGATGGGCGGATCGGCGATGGTGCCGTCGGCGAAGTTGATCCCGTCCCAGGAGTCCTTCCAGCCCTGGTTGACCAGTCCGTGACTGGTCTTGCGCGAGTACTCCACGAACCCGTCGCCGTCGGCGTCCCCGTACGTCTCGATCCATTCCAGCGCGCGATCGGCGTGCGGTAGCAGGGCAGCGATCGCGTTGTCCTTGCCGCCCCAGCGCTGAAGCTCGGCGAGCAGCATGACAAACAGCGGCGTCGCGTCGGCGCTGCCGTAGTAGGCACTGCGGCCGCCGAGCGCAAACGAGGCGGCCGGGCCAAAGCGCACCTCGTGCAGGATCTTGCCTGGCTCTTCCTCGGAGGCCGCGTCGAAGTCGCTGCCCTGCCAGGCGGCCAGCATCCGCAGCGTGCCAAGCGCGAGACCCGAATCCCACGGCAGCAGCATCCAGGCGGTCAGCAGCGAGTCCCGGCCGAACAGCGCCATGAACCACGGCGCACCCGCCGCCACGACGGGCCAGCGCGGATGCTCAGGATCGAAGATGCGCAGGGCGCCAATGTCCTCGACGCTGCGGCCGAGCACTTCGGCAAGGTTGCGATCGGGCGTGCGTACCTGCGGCCCACGTTGCCGCCACTTGCGCAGCCGCTTGGCTGGCAGAGTCCGGTCGACCGCATGACCACGCGGATGGCGCAGCTGCATCGCCACCCCGTCATCGACTGGTACCGCCTCGACTGTCACGGTGCGCTCGGAGTGACCCGGCACGAGCAGCCGCCACGCGAGCGCGCCGGACTCGGTCACCGACGGGCTGTGGTCGCCGACGATACGCAGCTCCTGCCGGCGTTCCCGCCGGCCGCTGGTGATGACAAGGCCGGACTCCGCGAGCGCGGTGCTGGCCCCCGCTCTCGGCTTCGACCGCCCCTTGACCTCGAAGAGATCGGCGAAATCAGCCTCGGCCGTCAGCGTTACCTGGAATCGCCTGGACCTGGCTGAGGTATTGCGCAGCGTGATGTCCTCGCGCATGCCGTCGCCAACGTAGCGGCGCCTGATGACGAGCAGCGTGCTGTCTGCCTTGCCTGCTCGCGGCGGCATCCGGCCGACGAACGAGGCAGCATACGGCTCGGCGTGCTGCACCGACAGCGGCTGCGGCTCGATCCCGTCCACTGTCAGCTCCCAGCGCGACAGCATGCGGGTGTCCCGGACGAACAAGCCCTGCGACCGGTCGGGCACGATGTCGCCGCCCGGCTCGCTGATGCAGAAGGTCGACCCCTCGATCAGCGTGACCGGGCTGCATGCAGCGCCTTGACCCGGGGGTAGCTCACCTGACGACCATGGCTCGCTCATCTGGCTGTCCTCCGACTGCCCTGTGCTGCCTGTCTGCCCTGTGCTGCCTGTCTGCCCTGTGCTGCCTGTCTGCCCTGTGCTGCCTGATTGCCCTGTGCTGCCTGTCTGCCCTGTGCTGCCTGATTGCCCTGTGCTGCCTGACGGGGGTGGGCGCGCCGCGGCACGCCGCTGCGCGCGGCCATGAGGCCGCGCGCAGCTGGGCCGTGCGTGCTATGCGTTGATGAGCCGGCGTCCGGCCGCCGGGATGCGTCGGATGAGGCTGGACTCGCGGTCCAGCAGGCGACGGTAGAGC
>DATHQE010000471.1:0-13699 GCA_035483035.1 Streptosporangiaceae bacterium
TCGACCAGCTGATCGCCGACAAGGACACCGGTGCCGCGGTCGATGCGGACGCCTTCGACAAGCGGGTCGCCGAAGCGGTCAACGACGTCGTCGCCAGCCAGCTCGCGGTCGGCGTGAGCGTCGTCAGCGACGGCGAGATGGGCAAGTCTGGTTACTCCACGTACGTCAAGGACCGGCTGAACGGCTTCGGCGGAACTGGCCGGCCACTGGCTGTCACCGAGATGATCGAGTACCCGGAGGTCTTCGAGCACATCGCCGGCGACGAGGCGGTGGGCCGGATGATGAACCAGCCCGCCTGCGACGGTCCTATCTCGCTGCGCGACCCGGACGCTGTGCACAAGGACATCGACAACCTCAAGGCGGCGGTCAAGGATGCCGAGCCGGCCGACGTGTTCATGACCGCGGCGTCCCCTGGCGTCATCGCCGCGTTCTTGTCGAACGCCTACTACCCCACTGAGGAGGAGTACATCTTCGCCCTGGCTGACGCGATGAAGCCCGAGTACGACGCGATCGCCGCGGCCGGCATCGTGCTCCAGGTGGACTGCCCGGATCTCGCGATGACCAGGGCCATGCTCGGCAACGACGTGCTGACGGACGAGGAATTCCGGGATCAGATCCGGATGCACGTGCGCGCGCTCAACCACGCCCTCCGTGACATCCCGCCCGAGCAGATGCGGATGCACGTCTGCTGGGGGAACGGCGAGTGGCCGCATATCACCGACATCCCCCTGGCCAGCATCATCGATATCGTGCTGGAGGCCAGGCCCACCGGACTGGTGTTCGAGGCAGCCAACCCCCGGCACGAGCACGAGTGGAAGGTCTGGAAGGACATCCGACTGCCCGAAGGGAAGGTCCTCATTCCCGGCATCCTGGACACCACGACGAACTTCGTCGAGCATCCCGACCTCGTCGCCGAGCGGATCATCAGATTCGCCGAGATCGTCGGCCGGGAGAACGTCATCGCCGGCACCGACTGCGGCTTCGGCACGTTCGCCGGCTTCTACACGGTCAAGCCGCGGATCACCTGGCTCAAGCTCGCCTCGATGGCCGAGGGCGCCCAGATCGCGTCGGATTACCTATGGCGCCGGGGTCGCTCGTAGCTCCGAGTCCGGCTGGCCAGCCTTCACGTCGTCTACACCTTGCCGACATCGAGTCTCCACCGGCCTGCTAGCTTGGACAAAATGCCGCTGGACCGGCACGAATGCGCATCTGCAGCATCGACGGCTGTCACGCCCGGTCCCGGACTGGGCCGCCAGCTACGGTGACGGTACGAAGCCACTCTGGGGGGTCAGGATGGCCATCGACAACGACAAGCTCCAGGATTTCCTGCACAAGTTCGTCGGCGACCTCGGCGCGACGGTAGCCGCCGGCAGCGTCGTGATCGGGCACAATCTCGGCCTCTACAAAGCCCTGGCAGGCGAGCCGGCGACCGCCGAGGAACTTGCCGACCGTACGAATACCAGCCCGCGTTACGTCGCCGAATGGCTGCGCGGCCAGGCGGCCAGCGGCTACGTCAGCTACGACGCCGCAGGCGACCGCTACTCGATGACGGAGGAGCAGGCCTTCATCCTGACCGACCCGGACGGCGCCGTGTACGCTCCCGGCGCGTTCGTCCTCGCGCTCGGCGCGCTCAAGGCCGAGCCGCGCATCACCGAGGCCTTCCGGACCGGCGGCGGCCTGGGCTGGCACGAGCAGGACAACGACGTGTTCCTCGGGTGCGAGCAGTTCTTCCGGCCCGGCTACATCGCCAACCTGGTCCCGTCGTGGATCCCGTCCCTGACCGGCGTGGACGACAAGCTGCGAGCCGGCGCCGCAGTCGCCGACATCGGCTGCGGGCTGGGCGCCTCAACCATCCTGCTCGCGGAGGAGTACCCGAACTCTCACTTCACCGGCTCCGACTACCACGACGGGTCGATCGAGCTCGCGCGCAAGCGGGCCGGCGATGCGGGCGTATCCGATCGGGTGAACTTCGAGGTCAGCAAGGCGTCGGAGTTTTCCGGCAACGACTACGACCTGGTCGCGACCTTCGACTGCCTGCACGACATGGGCGATCCGCTGTCGGCGGCCGAGCACGTCCGCCAGGCACTGAAGCCTGATGGCACCTGGCTGGTCGTCGAGCCGGCCGCAGCCGACGACACGGCGGGCAACATGAACCCCGTCGGACGCGCCTATTACAGCTTCTCCACGCTGCTGTGCGTGCCGAACGCGCTCTCCCAGCCAGGCGGCTACGCCTTGGGCGCGCAGGCCGGGGAGGCCGCGATCAGGCAGATCACGACCGACGCGGGGTTTACGAGATTCCGCCGGGCGGCCGAGACGCCGTTCAACCTGGTGTACGAGGTCCGGCCGTAGCGCAACTCGTTCCTAGCGGACCTTGTCCAGCCAGGCCTGGTAGGCCAGCCCGAAGGGCTCGGCACCGGCGCTAACGGCTGCGAGCAGCCAGGCTGCCGCCTGCTCGGCCTGGCGGATCAACTCGGCGGGGTACCCGTAGCGGACCTGATGCTCCGCGAACTCATCCTGGTCGTCGAGCAGGATCTGGCCATCGCGCCGGCGGATCACGTCCAGGTCGAGGTCGACCATGGTCACCTCGCCGTCGTGCACCCAGCGTGCCGGGGTGCTGATATCGCAGTACACGTCGACCTCGGCCGGCGCGTCGTTGAAGACGGCGGTCCACCACTGGCCAGCCGGCACCAGCTGGACCATCGGCTCGTCGAAACGCACCGGCGGCTCGGTGCCGCGCTGCGCAGTAGCGCCGCCCGGCATGCCGAGCCAGACCCCGTGCACGTCCTCGCCCAGATACCGCATGATCTGATGCCAGTGCAAGCTGCCGTCGTACTTGGTGAAGACCAACCGCACATCTCGACCAGTCACAGCTGCACCCTCTCACCCGCTGCGCGCTAGGTCAGCTGCCGCGGATCGACGCCGATGCCGCCCGCCGCGCTGCTCTGGTAAGCAGCCAGGGCGAACCGCAGTACATCGATCGCCTCCTCGCCGCTCCACATCAGCGGGCCTTCGCCGGTGCGCAGGTAACGCAGCCAGTGCCGACCGGAATCCCGGAAACTGCTGGCCCAGTCGTCATCGAGCGCGTGATAGCCGCGCAGCTCGCCGTCCCGATACACCTCGAGGCTCGGCTGCTGGATGCCGCGGCCGGTGATCCGGTTGACCCGGGCGTAGCCCTTGGTACCGGTGACTTCCCAGCGCTCGTCGTTGGTGTAGTAGTCAGATCTCAGGTACAGATCCGGCGCGAGCGTGATGTCCCAGACGCCGCGGACGCCGTTCTCGTGCTCCCAGCTGATCACCGCGGGCGCATCGATGTCGATGCCGGACCCGAACGACGTGACCCCGATCCAGGCCCGTACCTCGCGCACGGGGCCGAAGAGCCACAGCGCCGTGGACAGCTTGTGCCAGCCGTCGTCGAACACCATGATCCCGCGGCCGACCTTCATCTGTTCCATCTGCCACTCGAAGCTGCTCCACGGCACGTCCCAGCCGCCGCTGCCGCTTCCGACCATCTTCACGTGGTAGCCAGCCACCTCGCCGATGTCGCCGGTCTCGACGACAGCCTTGAGCTTGCGGAGCGGATCGAAGAAAAGGTAGTTCTCCATCACGCGCAGGACCCGGTCGTTAGCGCTCGCCGCCGCCAGCAGTCGCTGCGCGGTGGCGAGCTCGTTACACATGGGCTTCTGCGCGTTGACGTGCCAGCCCTGGTCAAGGAGCTCGACGATGCCGTCGGCGTGCAGCGGGATCGGCAGCAGGCACTCCACCGCATCGATTTCGATGCCGCTGACGGCCAGCTTTTCTATCGACGGGAACGTGGCCGCATCCGGCCAGTCTGCTTGCCGCTGGTCGCGGCGCTCCGGGCTCGGATCGACCAGCGCGACGACCTCCACGTCCGGGTTATCGACGTAGCCTCGCATATTGAGGTCGTAGATCCGGCCGAGCCCGACGAACGCGGCGCGGATAGGGCGATCATAGGGAACGAAGGTCACCGGACCGGGTCTCCTCTCGGCGCTAGGTCGACCGAGCCAGGCGCGGACCGGGACATAGAGCTATGTAGTGGCTCGGATGTTACCGAGTACCGCAGCTGTAGCGCGAGAGGCATTCTGGTGAGTATCGTCTCGCGTTATCCTGCGCACGTGACCCAATCTGCGCCGATTCCTTCCGGCACCGTCACGCTGCTGTTCACCGACGTCCAGGGCTCGACCAGGCTGTGGGAAGCCGAACCCGAGCTCATGGCTGTGGCGCTGCGCCGGCACGACGAGATCCTGCGGTCGGCGATCGAGACATCAGATGGCTATGTATTTAAGACGGTCGGCGACGCGTTCTGCGCGGCGTTCCGGACCGCCGCCGCAGCGATGGGCGCGGTACTGGCCGCCCAGCAGTGCCTCGGCGCGGAGACCTGGCCGACGAGCAGGCCGATCCTGGTGCGGATGGGGCTGCACACCGGGGTCTGCGAGGAGCGTGACAGCGATTACTTCGGCCCGGTCGTCAACCGGGCGGCGCGGCTGGAAGCGGCCGCGCACGGGGGGCAGGTCCTGATCTCGGGTGCCACGGCCGAGCTGCTGGCCGGCTCGCTGCCTGCGGGCACTGGCCTGCGGGACCTCGGCCTGCACCGGCTGAAGGACCTCGGCCGTCCGGAGCAGGTGTTCCAGCTCGAGGCGAGCTTCCTGGCGCCGGACTTCCCGCCGCTTGCCTCGCTGGACAACCCGGAGCTGCCCAACAACCTGCCGACGCTGCTGAGCGCCTTCGTCGGGCGGGAGAAGGAACTGGCCGAGGTCCGGGAGCTGAGCCGGACGTCCCGGCTGGTGACGCTGACCGGCGCCGGTGGCAGCGGCAAGACCCGGCTAGCGCTTCAGGCTGGCGCTGAGCTGATCGGCCGGATCCCGGACGGCGTGTGGCTTGCTGAACTCGCACCGCTGACGGACGGCGGCCAGATCCCCGGCGCCGTGGCGGCCGCGATGGGGCTCCAAGACGCCAGTGGCCCGGCCATCGCCGACACGGTGATCGAGGCGCTGACCGGGCAGGAGAGCCTGATCCTGCTGGACAACTGCGAGCACCTGATCGACGCGGCCGCCAAATTCTGCGACCAGGTCATCCGGCATTGCCCCAAGGTCAGGTTCCTGGTCACGTCACGGGAGCCGCTCGGAATCGACGGCGAACGGGTCTACCGCGTTCCCTCTCTGACGCTGCCCGGCAGCGACGCGGAGTCTCTCGAGGACCTCGCCGGAAGCGACGCGGTGCAGCTCTTCGCCGAACGCGCGCGGGCGCACCAGGCTGACTTCGTCATCGACGCGCACTCCGCCCCGGATGCCGTGACCATCTGCCGGCGGCTCGACGGGATCCCGCTCGCGCTCGAGCTGGCCGCGGCGCGACTGTCGTCGATGTCGCTGGCGCAGGTCGCCGCTCGGCTCGACCAGCGGTTCCGGCTACTGACCGGCGGCAGCCGGAACGCGATGCCGCGGCAGCAGACGCTCCAGGCGACAGTCGACTGGTCGTTTGGCCTGCTGACGGCGCAGGAACGGGAGACGGTGACCCGCCTGTCGGTGTTCGCGGGCGGCTTTGACCTCGAGGCTGCCGAGGCGATCTGCGCGAGCGCTGAGGTCGACGCGCTGGATGTGCTCGACCTGCTCGGTTCCCTGGTGGACAAGAGTCTCGTTGTCGCTGATCACTCACCCCAGACCGTGCGCTACCGGCTGCTGGAGACGATCCGCCAGTACAGCGCGCAGGAGCTGCTGCGCGCCGCGGGCGACGCCGAGGTCCTGCGCGTCAGGGACCGGCATGCTCGTTACTACCTGGACCTAGCGAAGGCTGGAGGCCCGGCCACGACCGGCCCGGACCAGGGGCGGTGGTTGCGCCGATTCGATGTCGAGTGGGAGAACCTGCGAGCTGCGTTCGCCCAGTTCGCTGCCGAAGCCTGCGGCAGCGAGATCCTGGCGCTTGCCGTCGGCCTGCGGCGATTCAGCGTCACTCGCGGCCATTCGGACGTCCTCGATTACCTTCGTCCCGTCGTCGACCACGCAGCTGGCCCGCCCAGCGCGCTGCTCGCGGACGGGCTAACAGTCGCGGCAACCTTGATCGGGATGCTAGGCAGGACGGACCCGGCCGAGCTCGCGGCCAGCAGGGAGTACGGCGAGCGAGCGCTCGCCATGGCGCGCGCTGTCGGCGACCGGTACGTCGAGGCGCATGCGCTGAGCAACCTCGTCGAGTCCGCTTACATCGCCGGCGACAAGCCGGCCGGCTATCTGCTCGCTGAGCAAGGCGTCGCGATCGCACGCGAACTCGGCGACGTGCAGTTGCTCGGCGAGCAAATGATGGGGCTTGCCTCGACGGCTCCCTCGGCGGAAGACAGCGACCGCATCCGTGACGAGACGCTAGCGTGCTGCCGGCAGGCCGGTGATGTCCTGATCGTCGCCGGTGTCCTCAACAACAGGTTCAGCGCGCTGTTGCACGCTGGCCAGATCGAGGAGGGCAGCGCGGCAATGGAGGAAGCCGTCGCCCTGGTCGAAGATTTCGGCGGCGACTTCCTGCTGTACTTCATGCGCTGCAACCTGCTGCTGCTCCGGCTGATCCAGGAGCGGTACCCCGAGGCGGCAGCACTTCTTCGCGGCTGCCTGCTCATGAGTCGTCGATTCGGCCCTGGGGCTGGCTCGGGCGAGCTCATCTTTGCCGCGGCATGTATCGCTGGCCGGCAGGGCAATGACCTGCACGCCGCCCGACTGCACGGCGCGGGTGACGCCGACATCGACAAATCGCTGGAGATTCGCACGATCAACTGGTCCGATGCCGAGCAGGGCGTACGGGAGCGAGAGCAGACTGCGCTGCGCGAGCGGCTGGGCGATGCTGCGTACGAGCAGGCTTACCGCGCCGGCGCGCAGCTCTCGCTGAGCCAGGCGCTGGACCTGGCCCTCGGCCGCGACGCGCCCTGACGCCGCATCGGCAGCTCGGCGATCTGCGAGCCCGCCGTGAAACGACGTCGCTGGGACCCTGCTGACCCTGTATCAGCAGTAGATCGGCAACCACAACCCTGGCGCACGCGCGGCGGCCACGTGAACGCTGCTTGCTAAGTTGACAGCGTTAATGTTTGCGTCGCATAATGGATTTTGTAAACGGCGTAAACACAAGGCAAGGGGCACTCCAATGACCAGCATCCAGACTCTGCACGACGCCATCGTCGCCGTGGCCGTCACCGTCGGCATCGCCGTCGCCGTGTCGATCGCCTTCGTCGCAATCGGCTCTTTCGTAGCGCGGGGCAAGGTCCAGGCACAGAAGATCGCCCGCGCGTACGCGGTTACGGCTCCGGCACAGCACCCGACGCAGACCGACGACGCGCGCGAGCTCGTGCTCCGGTAACGCGCTCCGCGATAGCCGGCAGCTCTCGCTAGGAGCAGCAAGAGGGACGACGCCGCCAGGCGCCGCCCCTCTTCGTATATTCGGGCAAATCCAGACGGAGCTGGTTATGCCGATGCGCAGCCCCGCTACGCTGCCGCTCCGCCAGTGTGCGATGCGCCAGCAGAGCGCCTCTTCGGCTGCTCGAACGGCAGCCCCTCTCGGTCGCCTGCGGCCCGGAAAAGCACTCCAGCCCACGTCCGGAACGGCCGCCACGGCTCTGCGATCCGCTCGACTTCCGCGGCGTCCGGCGTACTCGCCAGCCCGTAGTAATGGCGCAGGCATGCGGCCAGCCTCGGCTCCCCGACCGCGAGCCCGTCAGTCACGCCGGTCGAGCGCAGATAGACCAGCATCGAGTAGAACGGCCCGAGGCCATTGATGCGTTGCAGGTCGGCCATCGCCTCAGCCGCCGGCAGGCCACGCAGTCCAGAGGCCTCGAGTTGGCCATCAAGAGCGGCGCGCGCAACACCGTGCAGCCGGGCCAGGCGACTCTCCTCGATACCGCGGAAATCCCCGACCTCCAGCAACCGCTCCGGCAGCGGGAACGCGGGCTCCGACTGCCCGGCGAGCTCGAACGTAGCGCCGGCTGCCTCGCACAAGCGGCGGCGCAGGGCAATCGCCTGAGAACGCTGCCGTCGCTGCGACAGCACTGACCACGCCGCCGCTTCGTATGGCGAGTGAAACAGCACCGGACGCAGGCCGGGATTGTCTGCCTGGAGTGCGCCGAGCACCGGGTCTGCCTGGCCGGCGGCAAGCCAGCCCGCCACATCTGTGTCGATCGACAGGATCCGGCGGATCTGAGCCTCGGCGCCGGCGAGCCCGGCGTCGCCGGTAATGTCCGCGACCAGGCTGCCGTCTGCCTGCTGAGTCAGCACAACACCGACATGATGGCGAAGGTCGTCGGCTACGAACGCCAGCCGCATGAGCCTGGCATCCGGGAACGGCTGTCCGGTGCTGGGCCCGAAGCCGAACGATGCCGCCGCCGCGAGTGAAAAGGGTCCATCGACCTGCATGGTGAGCTGTGTCCGCATAGTGATCTGGCTCCCGAACCAAGAAGTGTGAGGGGTGCGCGGCCGCGAGCTGGCGGCAGGCTGGCCGCCGGCGGCCACGTTCCTGGTATAGACCCGGCCGCCGACAGTAAGGGTTTGCAATACTTAGCCGTGTGGCTAATACTTAGGGCTATGGCTAATCAAACTGTAATCTGCACGTACCGCGTCCGGCCCGATGCTGAGGCACCTTTCCTAGAGTTGCTCGCGCGGCACTGGCGCACGCTGCGCGAGCTCGGATTCGTGACCGACGAGCCGTCAGTGATCTACCGCGAGGTCGATGAGCGGCCGACATACGTCGAGATATTCACCTGGGTCGAGGGTGGCTTCGAGCAGGCGCACGAGCACCCGGCCGTGCTGGCAATCTGGGAGCCGATGGACCCCCTGCTTGAGGAGCGGGACGGCCGGCTGAAGTGGGAGTTCCCGCACTACGAGCGCGTCGCGCTCGGCACGTGACCACCAGGCCGCGCGGGTTCACCGAGCTCGACGACTTTGACGCCGTATTCGGCGCGCTGGCCCATCGGTCCCGGCGGACGATACTCGCGGTCCTGCACGCCCGCGGCGGGGAGATGACGTCCGGCGCGATCGCGGCGAGGTTCGAGCATTCGTGGCCGACGATCTCGCAGCACCTTCGCGTGCTCCAGCTCGCCGGGCTGGTGACGGTCGAGCTCCGCGGACGCGAGCACATCTACCGGCTCGAGACCAATCGGCTTCGGGCCGTGACCCAGGGCTGGCTCGGCCACTTCGACTGACGAGCGGGACGGCCGCCTGCCGTAGTCAGTCGTGTTCGACCGCAGCGGATTCGGATTCCGCCGCGATCTCGCAGAGGGCGATCAGGCCCGAGCGCAGCGCCGCGACGCCGTCGGCCGACAGCCGCGCGAGCAGTTCCTCATCGACGGCTGTTGCCGCCTCCCAGGCTGTAGTCGCCGCCGCCGCACCGCGCGACGTCAGGCGCAGCAGCATGCGGCGCCGGTCCTCAGAGTCTGACGACCGTTCCAGATAGCCACGCATGACCATGACGTCGATGAGCTGGCTCACGGCCTGCTTGCTGATCCCGAGCTCGCGGGTAAGTGCCGCGAAGGTCGCGTCGTCATACACGCGCGCCAGGACGTACGCACCGTTGCGCGGCATGTCATCGAACCCTGCATCGGCGAAGGCCTGACGAATCGCCGTCCCGTAGGCCTTACGAGCGGCACGCAGTAGCCCAGGAAATGCCCTGCGGTCAAATCCGCTCGCCGACCCCGATCCTTCATCACCCGTCATAAAGCGTGAGCATATTAGTTCCGACGATTGACTGTCAATCTGATTGACTAACGGCCAGGATGCGCCGGAACGCTGCCGATCACCCTGAGCCAGTGGGTAATGCCTGCCGAGAGCACCTTTTCCGGCCAGCGCTAGCGCCTCCGCTTTGCGTCGACCTCGAGGTCGGTAATCGACGCGTGCGCCGCCGTCACCCAGTCGCCCATCTCAGCCGCGACGCGCGAGTAAGCAGCGGCGACATCCTTGTCCAGGTCGACCAACCACACCCGCAGGCCGTCAAGCCGGGGAGATTTGCTTTCGTCCAGCTCCATGCATAATTTTATGCCGGTCGCCAGGCAGCGTCGCCCAAAAATGGGGGCACGCCAGAAGTTGAGTCTCGGTCAGAGCGGCTGGAGTGACCTGAAGTTCGGGCTTGCCTGCAACAGGGCGCAATACGGCGCCGATCCCGATCTGATGGCCGCGGCGGCGCGGCCGTCAGCAGTTGATCATCTGAGCTGAGATGCGCGGATGACCTGTGTCACATCCATGGCCCTGAAGATGACCTGGCTGACACGGCCGTCGGCCATAACCGGGATATTAACGATGTCCCAGTACCGCTCGTCAAACACGCCCGGCCTGGCGGGGTCTTCAAGGTCGTATCTGGTCAGCGGCATGACATCGCGCTCGCCAGTGGCCACGACGCTCTCCAGCGATTCCCGCAGATCGCGTTGTCCCTGTTCAGCCCCATCGTTGGGATTGGGCCGGAACGTGTCGAAAACGTTCCGCCCGATGAGGTCGTCCGCCTTGCGGCCCGTCAGTTCGGCAGTCTCGTCGGAAACGTCGAGCACGGTGAAGTCCAGACTCAGTGCCACCGTGACGGCCGGGGCGCTCTTGAATATCGCCTGGTAGTCGATTTGCCTCTCCATCACGCCCCCCTATGAGTCACCTCCATTATCGCAGCAGCGGTACCGGCGCACGGTAACCCCCAGCGAGCCAGCGCTGGCTCCAACTCAGCTCGACGCGGTGGCAGGCGCTCGCGAGACAAGTGCGGCCAGGTCCCGCCGCCCGGACGACTGTGCCAAATCAAGAGTACCAACTATGGGTATATATGGCTAAAGATGCTAAAATTCGACCGTCGCCCGTAGGCAGCGCGAATCGGCGCCGCGTTTGGGCTTCCAACGGAGGGAGTCGCCTTGACTGTGTCCTTGGGTGGCCGTTCACGTACCGCCCTCATTTGTCTGGCAGCGCTAGCCTTAGCGCTCGTCACGACGGCCCCTGCAATGGCCGCGACATCTAGTCCCCCGACGCCTATCGACCTCTTCAACTATTACCAAGCGTGCTCACCGAACGTAAGCTCGCCCCTCTACTTCGACACGCGCCAGGGGCTGCCCCTGGAGGCGCTGTCGCAGGACACCGCTGACTCGCCGTTCGTGACGGAGCAGTTCCAGGTCTGGCCTGTCAGCGACCCGTCCCAGACGCTCACCCTCTCCGACCAGTTCGCTCTCCCGGGGATCGAGCAGTCGGTGTCAGTTCCCGGCACCGACTTGACTGAAGGGCTGACCTACGCATGGGAAGTCCAGACGGTGGCGGCGAGCGGAACGTCAGCGTGGTCCGCGCCGTGCTACTTCACGGTCGATAACACCGCCCCGTCGAGCGCGCCAACGGTCACGTCGTCGAATTACCCGTCGGGGCAGGACGACCAGGGCGGGGCGCCTATCCAGCTCACCTTCGGCGCGAATGGCGTCAGCGACGTGGCGGGCTACGTCTTCTCCTGGAACGGATCCCTGCCGGTGGCGGGCATCTCGGAAATCGGCCCCGACGGAATCCCTCAGTTCATCAATCCCTATACCAGCGACCCGGCCAACTTCGCCGCGGCATCTACGCTAGGCGGCTCCGCGACGGCGAGCCTGATCCCGACGACCGCCTCGGGGCTCCTGGTTCTCACGGTTGCGAGCCTGGACAGAGCGTTCCATGAGTCGCCGCCGACCACGTTCTTCATCTTCGTCAAGCCCGACGGCCCCACGGTCACGCAGCAGAATCCGAACGTCAAGTTCGACAAGAAGGCGCAGTTCCATCTCACGCCGGACCCAGGACTGCAGGCAGCGAGCCCGGTGACCAGTTATACGGTGCAGTTCTTCGGCCAGAGCCCGCAGACGTTCACGGTCAAGGCATCGGCGGACGGCAGCGCGGAATTCGGGACCACCCTTGACTCACCCGACGGCGACTGGATGCTGGTGACCAGTACGAGTGCGGACGGCTGGGTGAGCGAGAGTTCATACTGGAACTTCCAGATCGACACGACCCCGACCGTCAGCTCGGACGTCTACCTGGAGAACCAGACAAGCGGCGGCGCCGGAATCCCCGGCACCTTCACGTTCGCGCCGAAGGTGAAGGGGATCACGAGCTACACGTACGCCTTCAGCGACGGGACAGGCGGCACGGTCGCCGCGAAGGGCAACGGCACCGCCCAGATCAGCTGGACCCCCAGCCAGAGTGGCTTCTACTTCCTGGATGTCTATGGCACAACCAAGGACGGGATTCAGCTCATCGACTACTTCTACGTCTTCTTCGTGAACTAGCAAGCAGTCCTGAGCCACGAAACGCCCCGCGCGGAGCGCTCCGCCGGGGCGTTGTGGCTTTCGGAGATCGCGGTTATGGGCGATTGTCATCTTTGTTGGCCGCGCCAGGGCGCGCGAGCCAGGACGATTCCTTCGACGCGGGCCGCGCCGCCCTGATCGAGCAGGCAGCCAGCGACAGCGTCGAGTTGCGTCCCGGTCGTGGCCACGTCGTCGTAGATCAGCACGAACTGGCCAGCCGTCCGAGCGGGATCAGCAACAAGCAGCGCATCACGTAGCTCGTTGCCGCTCACGCGCTTGGACCAGGCCTGACCGTCAGCCGACTTCAGCGTCGGTCGGGTCTTGACGATCGCGTTCGGATCGAACGGCCAGCGGCTGCCGGGATCGGCGTCGGCGGCTGCGGCCAGCACGGTTTCGGCGTGCGCAAACTGCTGCCCGCCAGGCCCGACGAGGCTCGGATTAACGACGATGAGCCCCGGCGGGTCAGCCGCCATGTGCTGCTCAAGCCAGGCGAGCAGCAGCCGGCCGAGCACGACGGCCAGGCCGCGGGACCCGCGGTACTTGTAGTTGTTGATGGCGCGCCGCATCGGACCCGCTTGGTAGCTGATGGCGTGAATCTTGTCGATGCGACGACGCGCGCTTCGACAGAGCTCGTTCGGGCATGAGCCGTCCGGGCGCAGCCGCTGGGCGCAGACAGAACAGGCATCCGGACCAGGCACCAGCAGCTGCGGACGAGCGCACTCCAGGCACACGCGTGCTGGCCCGGCGCGGAAGTAGGCGCAGCCGGAGCAGTCGGGAAACCTGGCATCGGCTAACTCGCCGGCCGGGATGAGCTGTTCGGTCATCGCGAGACGACCCTAACCGCGCCTGCCGACAGCGCACGTCGGGCGGCGGTGAGCCGTCACGGCCCCGTTCCCTTCCTTATCTCGGAGTGGCACGGATCGGCTGGCCGGGGAGGGCAGCCGTCACGATCTCGGCGTCCCGCACCACGAACGTGCCGTTGACCAGGACGTGGCTGATACCGGCGGACGGGCGCGTGGTGCGCGAGTACGTCGCCCGGTCGGTCACCGTCGCAGGGTCAAACACCACCAGGTCGGCGTCGCACCCAGCCTGGACGCGGCCCTTGCGCCGCATCGCGGGCACGCGGGGCGCGAGCAACTGCGCCGGGAGCAGGCTGGACCGGCGCAGGGTCTCGACGAGGCCGAGCGGGCCGCCCGATCCGACCGGCCGGCCGGCGTCGGCCGCGAGCAGCCGGAGCGCGCGCGAGAAGGTTCCTGCCGTGCGGGGGTGGGTGAAAACGGTGCCCGGCAGCGGCCACGTCATAGGGTCCGGAACGGGGCCGCTCCACGTCAATGGCATCGCATCGCTCGCCACGATCGCGTCCGGGAACGTCAGCGACTTCAGCATCACGGCGAGATCTGCGGGGTCGGCCTCGTTCAGGTGCCTGATGATCGC
>DATHQE010000472.1:0-8164 GCA_035483035.1 Streptosporangiaceae bacterium
GGCGCACTGGCGCGCATCGCGAAGGCGTGGGCCGACCAAGGCTGGCCGGCCGAACCCGACGACAGCGGACTGGGCATCACGGCCCCGTTCAACGCCCCGTCGCAGGGACCACCGCCCTGGAACGTGTATCGCATTGAGCCACGCTCGGCGATCGTGACGTTGTCGGCGGAGCCGGGCGGCCTCACTCGCTTCCGGTTCTAGAACCGGCGGGGGAACGCGATGCCGCTCTACATGTACCAGGCCTCGTATACCGCCAAGTCAATGGCGGATCAGCTCAAGGAGCCCCAAGACCCGGTGGAAATGATCCGGCCGGCTCTGGAGGAGCTGGGAGCCACGATCGTGGTAGCGGGCTTTCCGTTTGGCGAGTATGACGTGGTCGTCGTGTATGAGGCACCTGATGATATGACCGCTGCCAGTGTCGCGATGGCCGTCGCCGCGGCGGGCGAGGTCAGGTCGGGCAAGACCACGCGACTGCTCAGCGGCCAGGAATGGCTCGAGTCTTTGCGCAAACGCAGGATTGTTACCAACCGCAAAGCACGCCAGCCGCACGACAGCGGGTCGTGATAGCCGGAAGCAATGGGCGGGTACCGGGTGGCAGACTCGTGATCCTGCGGTTCATCGCACGATTGGATCGATCATGGAGAACCCGCCCGCGCATTTCCCCGCCTGGCCCGCCGACGCTGAGGTGGCGGTGGCCCTGACCTTTGACGTGGACGGCGAGGCTCCCTGGCTCAGCGAGGGCCCCGAGTACGCCAGTCGGCTGACCACGCTGTCGCAGGGCCGTTTTGGCCCGGCCCGGGGCCTGGGCCGGGTCCTCGGGCTGCTGGCCGAGCTGGAGGTCACGGCCACGTTCTATGTACCCGGCCACACCGCGGACCAGCATCCCGGCGCGGTCGAGGCTATTCTGGCGGGCGGTCACGAGGTCGGCCACCACGGGTACCTGCACCGGGGCACCGACGGCTTGGACGCCGCGGCGCAGCGCGCCGAACTCGAGCAGGGGCTGACCGCGCTGGGCAAGCTGGGGGTCCGGCCGGATGGCTACCGCTCGCCGGGCTGGGAGCTGACCCCGCAGACCCTGGACCTGCTGGGCGAGCTTGGTTTCTCCTACGACGCCAGCCTGATGGCCGACGACCGGCCGTACTGGGTGACCAGCGGGAATCAACCGCTGCTTGAGCTGCCCGGCCACTGGAGCCTGTGCGACTGGCCCTACTTCGGCTGGACCTCCTACCATGGCGGGCTGCTCGCCGACCCGGCCGCAGTGGAACGGATCTGGCTGGCCGAGTTCGAGTCGGCCCGCCAGGACCGCCGTGCGGTCACCTACACAATGCATCCCGAGGCCATCGGCCGCGGCTACCTGGCACGGCTGCTCGAGAGCGTGATCACCGGGATGGCCGGGCGCGGCCGCCCGTGGTTCGCCTCGCACGCGCAGATTGCGGACCTGGCCGGTGCGCCGCCCGTTGACTCACGCTGAGGGCGAGGGCCGCTAGCGGAGCTATCAGCCGGGGCAGCGACGTTTCCGCGGAAACGCCTTGTGCGCGTTTTCACAAGCCGAGCGCGGCAACGCACTCGGACCTGCCACCTTGGTCTCGCCCGCAGGCGGTCCACGTACGTCACTTCTGTCTCAGGAACCCCATCCCGGCAGGCTTTATCGACCCACATAGGCAGCTGCGCCCAATCCGTTAGCCGTAAGGGATAGCCGCGCCGCCGTGCCCGGGCCTAGCATGCGCTCGTGGCGACGGGTTTCGGAACGGTAAAGCGACTGCTGGTCGGCAGGCCTATGCAGAGCGAACGGCTCGGCCACACGCTGCTGCCGAAGAAGATCGCGTTGCCAGTCTTCGCCAGTGACGCGCTGTCCTCCGTTGCCTACGCGACCCAGGAAATCCTGTTCGTTCTTGCCGCCGGCGGGCTCGCCTTCATCGCGTATACGCCCTGGATCGCGGTGGCCGTCGGCCTGCTGATGCTGGTGGTGGTCGCGTCTTACCGACAGAACGTGCACGCGTATCCTTCCGGCGGCGGCGACTACGAGGTCGCCACCACCAACTTCAGCGCCAGGGTGGGCATGACCGTCGCCAGCGCCCTCATGGTCGACTACGTGCTCACGGTCGCCGTGTCAGTGTCCTCCGGCGTCGCCAACCTGGCTTCCGCGTTCCCAGTTCTGAACTCGCACGTCACGCTCATCGCCGCCGTAACGGTCGCCGTCATCGCCGTCCTGAACCTGCGCGGGGTGCGCGAGTCGGGCACGGGCTTTGCGATCCCGACGTACTGTTTCATCGGCGTGGTCATGCTGATGATCGTCTGGGGCGCCATCAGGCTGGCCTCTGGCCAGCACCTGCACGCGGAGACCGCTGGCTACGCGATCAAGTCCACCGGCGCGTTCGCCGGTCTCGGGCTGGCGTTCCTGGTGCTGCGCGCCTTCTCCTCCGGCTGCACCGCGCTGACCGGCGTGGAGGCCATCAGCAACGGCGTGCCCGCCTTTAAGGCGCCCAAGAGCAAGAACGCGGCCACGACGCTGGCGCTGCTCGGCGGCATCGCGGTCACCATGTTCGGCGGGGTCACGGCGCTGGCCTTGATCAGTCACGTGCACGTGGGCGCGCTGGTCGGCGCACCGAGCGGCTACGTCCAGCCGACCGTGATCGCCCAGGTAGGACGTGCCGTATTCGGCTACTCCTCGCCGCTGTTCTACATCCTGCAAATGTTTACCGCGCTGATCCTGGTGCTGGCGGCCAATACCGCGTTCAACGGCTTCCCGGTCCTCGCCTCGATCCTGGCTAGGGACGGATACTTGCCGCGCCAGCTGCATACCCGCGGCGACCGCCTGGCCTTTAGTAACGGCATCCTCCTGCTGTCCGGCTTCGCGATCGTGCTGATCGTTGCGTTCAACGCCTCGCCGACCCGGCTGATCCAGCTGTACATCGTCGGCGTCTTCGTCTCGTTCACCTGCAGCCAGACCGGCATGATCCGCCACTGGAACCGGCTCCTGCGTGCGACCAGCGAGGCAGCGACACGGCTGCGAATGATCAGGTCGCGGGCGATCAACACGATCGGCGCCTGCGTGACCGGCGCCGTCCTTGTCATCGTGGTGATCAGCAAGTTCCTCGACGGCGCGTGGATCGCCGTAGCCGCGATGGCCGTGCTCTGGCTCACGATGCGCGGCATCCAGCGGCATTACCAGAGCGTCGCGCTCGAGCTGACGCCAGACGAGGAGGCCTCGCTTACCCTGCCGTCCAGCAACATCGCCATTGTGCTCGTCTCCAAGCTGCACCTGCCCGCCCTCCGGGCACTGGCCTACGCGCGGGCTGCCAGGCCCGCCAGGCTCGAAGCGCTGACCGTCGACGTGGACGAAGCCGAGACCGCACGGCTCCAGCAGGACTGGGACCGCCGCGCCATGCCACTGCCGCTGACGGTCATCTCCTCGCCGTACCGGGAGATCACCAGGCCTGTGGTCGAGTATGTGCGGCGGCTGCGCCGCGAGAGCCCGCGTGACATCGTCACCGTGTACATCCCCGAGTATGTGCTCGGGCACTGGTGGGAGCAGACCCTGCATAACCAGAGCGCGCTCCGGCTGAAGGCCAGGCTCCTGCTCGAGCGGGGCGTCATCGTGGCTAGCGTGCCCTATCAGCTGGAGTCGTCAACGCGAGCGGCAAGAACTGCGGACCCGCTGATCGGCGGCAGGCTGCTCGCGGACAGGGCGAGCCAGCACGCCGCGGAGGTACGGAAGGAAGTCAGCGCGCTCACCACGCCCGACGGCCACCAGCGTGTGCCGATCGCGGAGTGTCAGACCAGGGAGCGGGTCGAACTGGCCGGCACGCTCCGCGCCGTTACCACCCGACCACGTGGTGGCAACCTGACCATGGAAGCCGAGCTCTGGGACGGCACCGGGAACGTCACCCTCGTCTGGCTCGGGCGGCGCGAGATCCCCGGCATTCAGCCAGGACGCCGGATAGTCGTCCACGGCCGGCTGACGAGCCAGCATGGCCAGCCCACCATATTCAATCCGGCCTACGAGCTGCGCCCTGCCGGGGATATCCCGAGTGCCGGGCACTAGTTGTCAGGGACGGAACCGGTATCCCATGCCCGGCTCTGTGAGCAAGTACCGCGGCGCGGATGGGTCGGGCTCCAGCTTTCGACGCAGGCTGGCCATGTATACGCGCAGGTAGTTGGCCTCGTTCTGGTAACCGGGACCCCATACTTCGGACAGCAGCTGCCGCTGGGTGACGAGCCGGTCGGCATTGCGCGCCAGTACCTCGAGCAGCTGCCATTCGGTCGGCGTCAGCCGGACATCGGCGCCAGCCCTGGTAACCCGCTTGTCGGCCAGATCCACGGTGAACTCGCCTGTGGCGATGACGGGCTCATCGGGCGCCGGCGAGGCCCGGCGGACCGCGGCACGCAGCCGCGCGAGCAGCTCGTCCATGCCGAACGGCTTAGTGACATAGTCGTCGGCCCCGGCGTCCAGTGCCGCCACCTTCTGGCTCTCCTGCCCCCATGCGGACAGCACGATGATCGGCGTCGAGCTCCAGCCGCGGACTCCCCTGATCACGTCCGTTCCGTCCATGTCGGGCAGCCCGAGATCGAGGATCAGCACGTCTGGTCGCTCGCGTGCCATCGCGGCCAGTCCGGACGCGCCGTCGGCCGCCGTACTGACGTCATATTTGCGCGCGGTGAGGTTGATCTTCAGGGCACGAAGGATCGGGACCTCGTCGTCGATCACCAGGACACGGGTCATGGGCTCGCGGCCATGCTGGCCGCGGCTGCCGCGCACGGCAGGACCACCCGCATAGTGAGCCCGCCGCCGGGTGTGTCGGTGGCGCGCACAGTGCCGCCCATCGTGTCCAGGAATCCCTTGACCACAGCGAGCCCGAGACCGACCCCGGTTCCGCCCGACGGATCAGCGCCGCGCGCGTCCAGTCGCTGGAACGGCTCGAACATCCGCTCCTTCGCATCGTCCGGTACGCCGCGGCCATGATCGATGATCTCCAGCAGCACGCTGCCGCCGCTCTGGCTGGCGTGCAGCTCCGGAGGTCGGCCAGCCGGAGAGTAGGCAAGCGCGTTGGCAAACAGGTTCGCCAGCACTCGCTCCAGCAGGCCGGGATCGGTGAGCACCAGCGGTAGTCCATCGGGTACCGCCATGTGCATGTCGCTGCCGCCGTCCAGGCCGCGCAGCGCGACGGGCGCTACCTCGTCGATCGCCGTCGCCCGCAAGAACGGCTGCAGGGACCCGGTGGTCAGCCTGCTCATGTCCAGCAGGTTGCCGATGAGCGCATCGAGCCTGTCCGCGGAGTTCTCGATGGTGGCCAGTAGCGCAGCCTCGTCGGCGTCGGTCCACTCCACGTCCGTCTGGCGCAGCGTGCTGACACTGGCCTTGATCGAGGCGAGCGGTGTCCGTAGGTCATGGCTGACCGCGGCGAGCAAGGCGGTCCGCATCCGATTGCCCTCAGCGAGGGCCTCCGCCTGCGCGGCCTGCGTCCGCAGCCGGTCGCGATCCAGCGCCGCCGCAACCTGCGCGGCAACGCCGTCGAGCAGACGGGGTGACAGCGGCCGATGCTGGCCGGCGACCTCCAGCAGCAGGTCGTGACGAGGCGCCGCCCGGACGACGGGGTCGTCCGGCGCGGCGGCACCGCTCGCGGCGGCCCGCACCCACTGCTCGCCGGTGCGTTCCAGCAGCTCGGCCCGCCCGCCACGGCTTGTGGTGAGATGACCAAGCACAGCAGCAGGAGTGTCCTCGCCACCAAGCACAGTCTGCGCCAGGGCCAGGAGGTCCTGGGCTTCCTCGGTACTCCGGGCAGCCTGCCTGGCGCGAAGGGCCGCCAGGTGCACGACGCTGCTCACCGTCACGGCGACCGTCACGAACAGCAGCAGCGCCAGCAGGCTCTTACCGTCGGCGATCGTCAGAGTGTGGACCGGCGGCGTGAAGTACCAGTTCACCAGCAGGCTAGCGGTGATCGCGGCCAGCACGGCGGGCCAGAAGCCGCCAACAACCGCCACGGCTACCACGGCCACCAGGTAAATCAGGAGGTCGTCGCCGAGATCCAGGCGCAGGCCATGGGCGGACAGAGCCAGCGTCAGCAGCGGCAGGCCGGCGACGGCCAGCAGCACGCCGGCGAGGACGCGGCGCACGCCAATACCGCCGGACAGGTCGGCTATCCGGCGCCGTCGCCGGGCTGTGCCCTGGTCCGCGGCCTCAGCGCCCATTAGCTGATCGCCAGCGAGCTGGCTTGGCGAAACATCCACAATCCACAGTGTGAACGATGACGCCAGCTGGCGCACTATCACTCCGACGGCGACCCCGCCGGCTGTGCAGGCAGCGATCACCCACGCGGCCCGCGCCATGCCGGGCGCGCTCACCTGGACCTCGGCGTAGGGCGCCCGGGAGAAGCCGGCTACCGTCAGCCAGCCGATGGCGCCCAGCACCGGCGCGACCGCTGGTTCAGCAACCGCGGCTCCGATGGCCACGATGATCGCGGCAAGGAGCAGCACCCAGCCAGCGGACAGCCCGCCGCGGCTGGCCGCCGCTACGGCACCCACGACCAGCAGAGCGCCGAACCCGGCTGGTAGCGCGAGCGGCGCTGCCAGCCCGCGCCTGCGCCGATTACGCCCGCGGGGTGGGCCAGGCCAGCCAAAATCGGTGCGGTCCGCATCCACCTCGTCGGGGTACCCAGACTTGCCGGGCAGACCAACATCGGCAGGTGTCGCTGGCTTGTGCATGTCGTCCATCCACGCCAGTTCACCGCTCGATTAGGCCGTCATGCGTGATCTTGATGCGTTCTTAACGCAGTGGTCCCCAGTCTTGACGCGTCCTTCGCGCGTGAGACGTAACCGGCAGGCCGCGCGCTCGCCCTTGCATCACGCGGCGTCGTGAGGGGCTGGCCGCCTGGGGTGTCGGCCAAGGAAGGCGACCAGCTGGTCGCCTGGGCCGCACCGGCTGGGCACTCGGACCGGGTCCGCGAACAGGCCGGGCCGGATGGCTGGCGTGATCAGCACCGGCGCGATCGCCAGCAAGACGACGGCCAATCCGGGCGGGACGGGCTGGCTGGTCCGGCATGCCGCTGCGATGTCCCACCCGTGCACGGTGATCTCCAGCGCGCCGGTCACGGCAGTCACGCTGGCGGCCAGGCGGCGGTCGCCGATGACGACGACGCGCTCGACGGATTCCGGGTCCGCGCAGGCGGCGAGCAGCCTGGAGGCAGCCCGGTGCAGGCTCTCGACCGGGCTTTCCCCGAGAGCGTAGCTGGACTCCCCCTTGCCAGAGCCGACCGAGCCAGCGGCGATGGCCTCCGTTAGCACGTCCATGGAGTCGGCGACGTGCGCGAGCAGCAGCTCCAGGTCCCAGCCGCCGCAGGGCGTCGGTTCGGCCAGCATGGCGGTGGTCGCCGGCCCGGCGGCGGTGACGGCGTAGCCGACTGCCGATTGGATCAGCGAGAGCCCGCTAGTCAAAGCGGCCATCGGGAAACTGACGCATTTCAGTGGCCGACTGGGGCTGGCATCGGAGCATCCGGTAGCAGTGCGCCGGCAGCTCGCTCCTGAACTGGCCGGCCAGGTCGTCGAATTCATCGGCGGCGGCCATGCTCACCCCCCAGGCTGGGCCGTTCCGGACGCGGTGGATCCGTCATCTGTGTATATAGACCCGGCCGGCCCGCCGGAGTCACCGGTCCGCCGACCATTTGCTGTGCGCGCGAAGCGACGCGTCGTATGTGAGGCGCCGCGAACCTACTCGGTTGACAGCTATCCTGGCGAGTTTTAAAGTCTTAACACCATAGTACTTTGAGGATACCTCGTGATCAGCTTTAGGCTCGATGGTCGCTCGGTCGTGCCGCCGTACCTGCAGATCGTCCAGCAGGTCCGGCAGGCGCTCCGGATGGGCGTGCTCGACGTGGGCGACAAGCTCCCCACGGTGCGCGAAGTCGTCGCGGCGACCGCGATCAATCCCAACACAGTGCTCAAGGCCTACCGCGACCTGGAACGGGAGGGCCTCGTCGAACCCAGGGCCGGCCATGGCACGTTCGTGGTGCGAAGGCCGCCTGGCCCGCCTCCCGGCACGCATTCGCGGCTGGCCCGCAGCCTGGCCCAGTGGGTGCGCGGAGCCCGCGAGGCTGGGCTCGACGACGACTCGATTGAATCCCTGCTGCGCGTCACGCTGCAGGCCGGAGCCAAGGAGGAGATCGCGTGA
>DATHQE010000473.1:0-7158 GCA_035483035.1 Streptosporangiaceae bacterium
CAGAGGATCTGTCGGGCCACGCACGAGCAGCCCGAGCACCGGAGGCCGCAGCGGCGGGTACGGCGACGCTCGTTCCCGGCGACCGCAGTATGACCGCGAATTCGAGCCCGGTCGTGACCCCGATAATGGCGCCACGCGATATGGCGGCGGCCAGAGCAGTAGCCGCGGGAATGACCGCAGTCGCTATCCGGCGACGAGCCGTGACAATGGCGCGCCGCGTTATGGCAATGGCGGCGGCAACGATGGCGGTGACCAGCGCGGCCGCAGTTTCAGTGACCGCCGCACCGATTCTGATCGGCCTAGCCGGCCGCGCACGGCGGGCAGCAGTTGGCAAGGAGGCGATCGGCCGCAGCGCACGGCGCGGCCAGCATCTGATAGGCCTCAGCGCGGCAGCTGGCAGGGCGGTGACCGGCCGCAGCGTAGCGGTGACCGCGACGACCGTCGTGGTGGCCGGCAGGGCAGCGATCGCCCGGAGCGGAGCGCCGGTCCAGCTTCGCGGAGCGGGTGGCAAGAACGTGAGCGCCCGGCGCGCGGCAGTGATCGGGAGCAGCGCGGTACCCGGCCGACGGGTGACAAGGATCAGCGTGGCGGACGACCCGCCAGTAGCGATCGCCCCCAGCGCAGCAGCTGGCAGGGCGGGGACCGGCCCCAGCGCGACGCCCGGCCGGCTAGCGCCCGTGTCCGACGGGATGACAGAACAGGCCTGGCGCGGGCCGGCTATGACCGGCCATCCCGGCCGGCCAACGACCGTGGGCGGCCAGGCAGCGGTGCGCGGTCAGAGCCGAGCGGCGGTTACCAAGGAGCGCCGCGTGTTGACGCGCGCGGGACCGGCGACGAGTACATCCGCCTGGACCTGCCCGACAGCATCACGGCGGACCAGCTCGATCCCGAGGCACAGGCGGAGCTGAGGACGCTGCCGGGTGACCTTGCCAGTGTGATTGCCAGGCTGCTGGTAGCGACGAGCGTGACCGAGGATCCGGACCAGGCGCTTCAGTACGCGAAGAAGGCACGTGGCCTCGCAGCCCGGGTCGGAGTGGTGCGCGAGACCTGTGCCATCGCCGCTTATCAGGCTGGTGACTGGACGGCGGCCCTGGCCGAATTCCGGGCTGCGCGCAGGCTGACCGGGCGAGCCAGTTACCTGCCCTTGATGGCCGATTGCGAGCGAGCTCTAGGCCGCCTGGACCGGGCGCTCGACCTGGTCACCGGCCCGGACGCGCAGGCGGCCGACCACCCGACCCGGCTTGAGCTTCGCATCGTGGAATCTGGAATCCGGCGCGACCAGGGCCTGCTGGATGCGGCCGTCGTGGCCCTCCAGGGCCCCGAGCTGACGGGTCAGCGGATACGGCCCGAGCATGCCCGGCTTTACTACGCCTACGCGGACGCACTCCTCCAGGCCGGCCGCGAGGACGAGGCTCGCGACTGGTTCGGCCGCGCGGCGAGCGCTGACGTCGACGACGAGACCGATGCCGCGGAGCGCTACGAGGATCTCGACGATTTCAGCTTCGACGACCTCGACGACCTCGACGCCGGCCATGGCGACGCCAACGACGACGAAGACCAGATCGACGAGGAGCCGGACGCCGCAGACGAGAAGACAGGCGACGTCGTGGACCTCGACGAGGATCGCTAGGGCTTGTATCGGCGAGCCAGGCTTCTCAAAGGTTGCTTATAGTGAGCAAATGCCCGAAAGAATCGCGCCGCCGACCCAGCCGGCCAGCGAACGAGAGTCATTGGAGTCGTGGCTTGAGTTCCACCGCGCCACGCTGCTGATGAAATGCGAGGGTCTCACGCCGGCCCAGCTCGTAGCCGCTTCCTGCCCGCCGTCCGGCCTCTCCCTCATGGGCCTCGTGCGTCACCTCACCGGCGTGGAGCCCTGGTTCCACGACTTCGACGAACTTCCGGACATGGAGATGTTCGAGGGTGAGGAGATGTTCGAGCCGAGCATCGACCACATCGAGCGGGACTTCGCCAACTACCGGCGGAGCGTCGACCGGGCCAGGGCGGCCGCCGCGGCTCGTGAACTGGATGACGTAGTGGACATGCCGCACTGGGTGGCGGACGGCCAGCCGCGCGAGATCCGCCCCACGTCGCTGCGCTGGGTCTATCAGCACATGATCGAGGAGTACGCGCGGCACAATGGTCACGCTGACCTGATCAGGGAACGCATCGACGGCGCGGTCGGGGACTGACCGCGGCCGCGGATGACCGGACGGCCAGGCCGTCGGGGCCCTCGAAGCGATCAGCCACGCCAGCCCACGTGTGCTGAGCCAACCCGGAATTTAGCTACGTGGTCGTCCGGCGGTGGGCGGATTCCGTCACGGTTACGCCGAGCTTGGTCAAGAGGCTGCGGTAGTCGGTCTGCACCCACTCCTCGGCCAGTCGGCCGTCGTCGTCGTACCTGAATGTGCCGATGACTTCCCACTCGACGTGCTGGCCGGTGGGCTCGACCGGGCCGATGGGCGAGTAGGTGAAGACGCTGGTGAAGTCCCCGGAGAACGTGGTGCGCGCGGCGAGGAAGTTGCCGTCGACGATGATCTGCTCACGGACGAGTCGCAGGTCGCTGAAAGCGACGCGCAACGAGGCGAAGTAAGCGCGGAGCTCGTCGAAGCTCAGGTCGCGGCCAGGCCCGTGGAAGACGTAGTCCTCCGCGAAGTAGGCGCGGAGCGCGGCGTCGTCCTCGCGGGCTATCGCCTCGTCGCCGATCCGGATCAGGTCACGGGCCACCAGAGAGTCTGAGATGAAGCCCGGCATCCTTGCCTCCTTAGTGCTACTGCCGCTGTGGAGACTCTGACAGGGCGGATCTTGTTTGGCCCGGTTTTCCCGTGGGCCCATGAAAACGCCGGAGCGGAGCCGGGCAGCAGTAACGCTAGGACGCCGCCGGGAGCCGGTAGACCGAGACGTGAGACGGCGAGTCGGCGGTGAACTCGGCCCCGGCCCAGTCGGCGTGCCGCGCCTCCAGCTCGAACCCGGCGAGCTGTGCCATCAGGTCCAGTTCTGACGGCCAGATGTAACGATGCGGGCTGCGGGAAAGGCGTGCCTGTTTGCCCGTGCCGAAGGTGAAGTGGTGCGAGACGACGTGCTGGGACAGCACGTCATAGGTATCCAGAATGAAGTAGCCGGGCTCGACATCGGCGACTATGCCCCGCTGGCCGGGTGGCAGCTTGCGCAGCTCGGGCACCCACAGCTCGATGACGAACCGGCCGCCAGGCGTCAGGTGCCGGGCGGCGTTGCGGAAGCACTCCACTTGCTCGCCCTGGGTCAGCAGGTTGGAGATCGTGTTAAAGACGAGGTAGACGAGCGCGTACGTGCCGGGCGCTCTGGTGGTTGCCATGTCGCCGGCAATCACCGGGATGGCCGTCTCGTCGGCCTTGGCGCGCAGCTGCTCGATCATCGGACCGGACAGCTCGATGCCGGTGACCGGCACCCCGCGCTGGGCTAGGGGAACGGCGACGCGGCCGGTGCCGATGGCGAACTCCAGCGCTCGGCCATCACCGGCAAGTTCAGCGAGCCGGTCGACGGTCGGCCCGAGCACCTCCGGGGCGAACATGCCCGTGCCCGGCGTGTCATATCGCCGGGCCTCGTCGTGATCCCAGATGTCTTCCTGCCGCATGGTGGCTAACGATGGCAGCGTCGCCGCGGCGGCGTCCAACTGTTTCGCGCGCGGAGGGGCACAAGTCCGAGCGAGCTGGGATCAGTCAGCCTCGGTCTTGTCGAGCCAGCGCATGATCCCTGCCACGTTGCCCTGGGCGCCGCTGACCCGGTCGTACTTGGCGGCGATCTCAGGATCGGCATCCTCGCCGAGCACGCGGTAACGCGCCCGCGTCCGTTCCGCCACCATCGCCGCCGCATGGTCCAGATCCATTCCAGCCCGCCGCGCCCGCCGTGTCTCGTCCACCCACAGGCGGATCTCCGCGGCTGACCGCTCGAGCGTCTCACCGACGGCGGTGACCGGACCGAAATGGCTGAACAGCAGCCGCGCCGGCTTAAGCGCGGCGAACATGCGCAGCGAGCCGAGCGCAACGTCGAGGTCGAAGTCCGGCGGCGGCGTGGCCGGCCGCATGTCCCCGGTTTCCTGGATGTAGACGCCGGCCGCGTCGCCGACATAGAGGTCACCGCTGACCGAGTCGATCAGGCCAACGTGATGCCTCGCATGGCCAGGCGCGTAGTGGCTCTCCAGCCGCCGCCCGCCGCCGAGGTCGACCACGCCAGTCCGCTCGACTGCCCGGATCCGGTCCGCGGGCGTGGGCACCAGCTCGCCGAACAGCTCGTCAAGCTCGTCGCCGTAGACCATGCGGGCGCTGGCCATGAGCCGGGACGGGTCAGCCAGGTGCCGCGCGCCAAGCTCGTGTACGACAACCTCGGCGGCCGGGAACATCCCGGCGATGTCCCCGGTACCGCCAGCATGATCCAGGTGGATGTGCGTCACCACGACCGTAGCCAGGTCGGCCGGTCCGACGCCGAGCGCCGCGAGCGCATCCCGGACGACCGGGGCAGACGGCCCCGTTCCTGTCTCGACCAGGCACGGCCGGTCGCCACGGATCAGGTAACCAGCTGTGATGCCGCTGTACCCGGCCATCCGCGTGTCGATCTGGAAGACGTCGTGGCCCAGATCGGCAATGAGGGCTGCCACGGCTACCGTGGGGTCGGCGTCGTCCATGCGCACATGATGTCAGCCTCGTCCCGATCCGCGCAGTCGCCCGCAAGCCGGCCAGTGGTCGCGGGAAGGCGCTGGACCGGGTGTACCAGCTGCCCTAGGGTCGGCTAGGTGATCAGCACGCGGGCGGCAACGCAGGCCGAGACAGCAGCCTGGCAAGACGACTTCCGAGCCCGCCTGCAGGCCTGGTACGACTTGCCGGGCGCGCGGCCCGATTGGGTCAGCCAGCAGGTCGACGGGCGGCTGTCGTTGGCGCGCTTCGCCACGTCGTCAGCGGTCTTCGCGCTCGAGTCCGGCGAGGACTACATCGGCGTGCTCGCGGTCGCGCTGACCGACCAGGACGGCAGGCCAGGGGTCGTCATCGGCGACATCTGGATCGCGCCAGCGCATCGCCGCCGTGGTCACGGCACCGCGGCCCTGCGCCACGCCGAATCATGGGCGGCGCGCCAGCAGGCTCGGTCAGTATGGGCGCTGACCAATCCCGCGGATCCGGCCCACGCCGCGTTCTTCTCCGGCTACCCAGTGCGCTCGCGCCAGATGATCAAGGAGGTCCGCGCGCCCGAAGGCATCGGCCCCGGACTAGAAGGCCGCCCGATGACCGACGCCGAGTTCGCCGACTGGCGAGCCGAAACGGTGCAGGGGTATGCGGCCGACATCTCCGACTCCGGCTCGATGTCGCCTGGCGACGCCATGACCGCGTCCATCGCTGAGGTCGACCGCCTGCTGCCCGACGGCCTGCGTACCGAGCAGCACAGCTTCCTGTGCCTGATCGCGGCTGGCGAGGTCGTCGCCACCAACTGGATCTACCACCACCGCAGTCCTGGCGTCAGCTGGGTGTACGGCGTGGAGACGCACGAGGGCCTCCGCGGCAAGGGCTACGGCCGCGCCGCGATGATCATCGGTGAGCAGGCCACGCTCGCGGCTGGCGATACCCACCTCGGGCTCAACGTGTTCGGGCACAACGCGGTCGCGATCAGCATGTACGAGAGCATGGGCTACCGCGCCTACGACCATGGCCGCTCCATAGAGATCTAAGACATCACAAGACAGGGAACGGGGCTGCCCGCGCCGGTGCTGCCGGCCCGCTGTGCCCAGGTTAGGGTTCTCCCGACGCGTCCCATTGGGCACGAGGTTGGCTTTGCTGCCCTTCTTTTGGCAGCACATCCAATCTGATGCCCTATGCGTCGCAGAAAGGTCCACGCTGTCATGCCAGACAGAACGATTCCGGGGCTTGAGGTGGCACCTCGGTGGTTTGAGGTCAGCGAGGTCGGTGACGGCGTCATTCGCGTCACCGAGCCGTACGTGCACGCCTACGTCCGCGCGAACGCCTGGCTGATCCGCGGCAGCGACGCGCACCTGCTCGTGGACACGGGCCTCGGCATCGGCCGGCTGCGCGCCGAGCTGGACGAGCTCCTCGACCGCCCGGTCATCGCGGTCGCCACGCACTCGCACTTCGACCACTTCGGCGGCCTCGGCGAGTTCGCCGAGCGGGCCGCGCACCGGGCCGACGGCGAGGTGATCGAGCAGGCCGCGGACTACGTCACGCTCACTGCTGCGACCTATCCCGCGGCCCTGATGGATGAGTTCGCCGCCGCCGGCCTGCCAGTGCCCGACGTCCTCATTAGCGCGCTACCGGAGGCGGGCTTCGACATCGGCGCGTTCCGGACGCCGGCCGCGACGATCACACGCTGGCTGGCCGACGGCGACGTGCTGGACCTCGGTGACCGCTCGTTCGACGTCATCCACGCTCCCGGCCACTCGCCGGGCAGCATCTGCCTATGGGAAGCCCGGTCCGGTGCGCTGGTCTCGGGTGACGTGCTGGTGGACGGCGAACCTCTGCTCGACGAGCTGCCGAGGTCAAGCCCGGCCGATTTCGCCGCCAGCCTGCGCCGTCTCGCCGACTTCCCGATGCGCAGCATCTATGCAGGTCACGGTCCAGTGTTCGGGCGGGCTCGCGCGCTCGCCATCATCATCGACTATCTCGCCAGCAGCAATCGCCAGGGCGGTTAGCTAGGGCTCACGCCAGCGCCGCGCGGGATTCAGCCCTCAGCGAACAGCCGCATGACCAAGCCGGTGCGCGGCTTCGGCCCGAACGAGGTCGACTTCCGCGGTACCCGCCGCCCCAGCGCCGCGACCTCGTAGACCTGGGTCGCCGACATGGCGCCGCAGATGATGGCCGTCCCGGCGGGCTCGGTATCGGCGGCCTTGATCGCTTCGGTCGCGTCGTGGATGGCGCGCACGCTGCGCGCGTCGTCCTCGATCGCCCAGATCCGCGCGAACAACAGGCCCTCCAGTACCGCGGCCGGCAGCTGCTGCCAGAGCTCGGCCGGATAGTCCGGCACGGCGACGCTCACCTGCCGCGGGTCCGGGTCGGTGAGCAGGTAGACACGGCCACCGCCGGCCAGCAGGTACGCGATGGGATCCCGCTTGCACGCGTCGTCGAGCGCAGCCAGCGCAGCCTGCACGTCGGCGGTCCCGCCGGGCAGCTCGCGCACCGTGAACGC
>DATHQE010000474.1:0-9770 GCA_035483035.1 Streptosporangiaceae bacterium
TGCGGTGCCGGGACGCAGCGGTCGGTTCCTGTTGCCCATAGATGAGCGGCTGAGGACGGTGGCCAAGGGTCAGTTCTCCCGGCTCGCGCAGTACGAGATCGAAGTGGAGAATCCGTTGCGACCCAAGGAGATCCAGGACCGTATCCGGGCTGGCGAGACAGCAGATGAGATCGCTGATGCGGCCGGGATACCGCCGGATCGGGTGCGCCGGTTCGAGGGTCCGGTGCTGGCGGAACGGCAGTACCGCGCACAAGAAGCACAGCGCGCGACTATTCGCGGCCGCGGCGATTCCGGGCCCGGACCTCGGCTCGGGGACATCGTCGCCGAGCGGCTCACGGGGGTAGGCGCGCACGCGGACAGCGCCGAGTGGGATTCGCGCAAGCGGCCGGACGGCAACTGGCAGGTCAGGCTTCAGTTCAGCATCGGCGGCCGGGCAAGCTCAGCCGAGTGGATCTACGATCCGCGCCGACGGCATGTGATCCCGGACGACGATCAGGCGGTCCGCCTGTGCTTGCCACAAGAAGAGTGGGCCGCGGTGGCATTGGCCGAGCGGAGCCGGGCGACGGCGACAGTGACACCAATCGGGTCGCGGCAGCACAGCCCGTACGCAGACCAGGCGCGCGAGTACGAGCGCAGGAATACGGCGGCACCGCGGTCCAGGGACGCCGATTTTGCCGTGTCCGGGGACCTTGAGTCCGCACGGGCAATCCCCGCCGCGTCGGCTGGGGCGTCCGGCGGACGGCCCGCAGCGGCGCCCGCTGCTCAGGCTGACGGTGCGGCTGAGCATCCGGGGGACGCGCCCGCGGCGAGCGCAGGAACGGCGGCGGACGGTGCAGAGCTGCGGGCGGCGTCGGCCAAGAAGGCGGCGGGTGGCAGGTCACGGCGCGCCTCGGTGCCATCCTGGGACGAGATCATGTTCGGGACGTCCCGGCAGCCTGACTAGGACGGCGGTTCGCGCCGAGGGTCGCATCGGCCTTGTGCGCCCCGGCCCTGGACATGCTGGCGCCCTGCGTCCGGCCGGGTCGCACGCTCTCGCAGCGTAGGATGCAGGCCGCCGGATGCGGTGACGCCGCAGCAAGATATGGGACAGGGTGAGGCAGCGTGCTCCGGGGTGGAATCGGCCGCCGCAGCAGCAGGGCGACGAGGTCGCTGGTGGGCGTGCTGGCCACGAGCCTGCTACTCGGGGGCTGCGGACTGCTCGGCAAGACGACGTCACTGGTCGCCGATGCCCCGCTGACGATGTCTGTGACCAGTCCGGAGTTCTCCAACCGCGTGATCCCAGCCCGGTTCACGTGCTACGGCACGGGCGTCAGCCCGCCGATCTTCTGGTCCGCGCCGCCTCCGGGCACCAAGTCGCTGGCGCTAGTGGTCGACGACTCGGCGACCCCGATCTCGCCGCGGGTGTACTGGTTCGTGTTCGATATCAGCCCCACGACGACCGACCTGCAGGTCGGCACGCTCCCCCCGCATGCGCGGGAGGCGACCAACAGCGCCGGGAACGCCCGCTACCACGCGCCATGCCCCCACGGCTCCCCCCACAATTACCGGTTCACCGTCTACGCGCTCAACACCTCCTTCGGGAGTTCGCTGCCCGGGAATCCCGGGCTGCTCCAGGTGCTGACTGCGATCGCGCCACACGTGACCGCGCGCGGCACGCTGACCGCGAGGGCTTGTCCGCTCCGGGATTTCAGTAGCTGCCGCACCCCGGGGACCTAGCGCTACTCTCGGTAGTTCACTAGCGACGGAACACGCGACGCAGTTGGGTAAAGTTCCCGAATTGCGTGACAAGGCGTATAGCGTCCGACACAATCACTGTTCAGGCAGATCTGCCGTAGTAATAAAACTAGGGTGCTTGCATTTCCGGGGGAGACTGGCGCAGATGGCCGCGCGAGTCTGGCTAGCGCCGCCCCGAGGCCATATCAGTGGGATGGTGTGATGATCACTACGATCTTGATTGTCCTTGTGGCCGTGGTCGTGCTGATCGTGATAATTGCTGTCCTCGCCTTGCACTTCCTGCGCGCCGACGACTCGGACACCTTTGACGAGCTCGATCCGAGGCCGGCGGACTCGAGCCGCTCGAGCCGCGCCTCCGCTGAGCTCCCGCGCGAGCTGGTCCCTGCCGCAGCTGGCCGCCGCAGTCCGCGACCAGAGCCTGACCGCGAGCAGCGGCCAGTCGAGCGTCCGCTGCGAGCCGTCGACGAGCGGCCTGTCCGCGGAGCGGACGAGCGGACGACTGCCCATCGTGATCGCGACACCGGACCGCGTCCGGCATCCCCTGAGCGCCGGAACGGGCAGACCGCTGGTCAGCGTCCGGTCGCGGCAAGCGCCCGCGCGGCGAAGCCAGCGAAGGTCGCCGCGGCCGACGCAGCGACGGCCGTGTGGGACTCGATGTCCGACGTCGACTACTGGGCCGAGCTTGCTGCTGACAAGCCTCAGGTCAGTCCTCCACCGCCAGCGGCCGGCTCAGCGCGCCCGAACGGCACGACCCGTCGCGGCCGCGACGCCAGTCCCGCGCCCCGGGCAGCAGCGGACGGAGGTGCTGCCCAGCGCGGCGGCGCTGGCCCAGTGCCGGGCATAGCGCCGCCGACTGGCCCGCAGCCGACGGGACCGTTGCCGGTCCGCTCGAGGTTGCATCCTTCGCGCACCGCCCCCGCCGCGCGATCCGGTCGGCCTGCCGACGGCCAGGCTGAGCAGGTAGATGTCCGCGCGGCGCGTGCCTATGGCGCCGAGCCCGCCACGCAGAGCCTGGCGGCGCTGGCGCGCCTGTCCGGGCAGCAGCCGGCTTCTGCGCCCCGGCCGGCCGCCGGGCAGCGTCCCGGCAGCACCCAGCGCCCAGCTAGCGGCCAGCGTCCCGGCAGTGGGCAGCGCCCAGCCGGCGATCAGCGGCAGGGCGGCAGCCAGCAGCCTGCGCTCGATCCCCGTCCGGCCCGCAGCCGCCCGGGTCCCGGCCAGCGGTCGGGGCAGTCTCCGCTCCCCAGCGTTCCGGCGGCGCAGGCACCGCAGTCGAACGGGTACGGCAGGACACCCGTGCCTCTGGACGACGACCCGCTGACGAGCCCGTCGTTCCCGGCCATCAACACGTCAGACAGCCGGTCCTACCGCACCCGGCGGCCCGGTGCTGCCCAGAGCGGCCCGCACGCTGGCCCGCAACCTGTCTCGCCATACGCTCACGAGCCAGCCCCGGTCCGTGCGGCGGCCCCCGTTGCCCCGACGTCACCGCCGGTCGCGAACCCGTACGGGAGTTACGTCAGCGCGCCGCAGCCGGTGTACCAGGACCTCGGTCAGTCCCACCCGGACGCCGCGGGCTACGGATCCGGTTACCCAAGCGGTCAGCAGGCCGATGGCAGCTGGTACGCCGGCGCGGCCACCGGTTACCTGCCCGCCGGATACGCCGGCGGTGACTACGCCAGCGGAGATCACGGCGGCAACGGCAACGGCTACGCGGCAAACGGTTACGCAGCCAACAGCAATGGCAACCCGGGCAACGGCAACGGTTACGCGGCCAACGACGGCGCAGGCGGTACCGGCTACGCCGCGGTCGATTACCCGAACGTCGGCTATCAGGGCTACCAGCCCAGCCCGGTCGCACCGGGCGGCTACGGGCCGCAGGGCCAGTACGCAGCTCAGTATGATCAGGGCGGCTACAACGCGCCCGACGTGGCCTACGGCCAGGACGGGTACCAGGGCTACCCCGGCTACGGGACTGGCACCCGCTAGCCGACCGGCGCGGCACCGGCAAACGACGCACATGCCGGGATTGACAAGACCCTGCCGTCGGTGCCCACAATGTGCCGACCCCCGAAGCAGGTGACATGCAGCCCGGTGCCAGAGATCATGCGCGTAGCTATCACCTGCATAAGCTCGCCACCGCCCTGGACACCGAGGGCTTCCACGCCACAGTGAAGACGTCCTATCCGGCGGCGCTGCACGTGTTCATGCCCGGTGCCTCCATGCTGACCGAGAGCATCGACTGCGTGCCGGGGACGGACGACCAGGGCCGTCTGCACTGGTATTACCGGTGGTCGTGGGGCGAGCTCTTGCACGACGCCAGTGACCCGCCGGCGGCCGCTGCCAAGATCGCCGAGGTCTTGTCGGCTCGGTAGCGGTACATCCGGCCGGCTCGCCGCGTGATCTGGACCACTTCGCGGTAATCTTGCCTGCACAGCGAGCGCCCCTGGCGCCGACCAGCTGGCCGGCGACCAGGGACGACTTGTGCTAGCGACCGGCAGCGGTCCGGCGGGCAGCGGAGCGGAGGGATCGTTACAGTGCAGGTTGCTCAGGCAGGCAGGCTTAGCAACGTCAGGTACGACATACGCGGGCCGGTCCTGCGGCGAGCTCGCCAGCTCGAGGCTGCCGGACACGAGATCATCAAGCTCAACCTGGGCAACCCGGCCCCCTTCGGCCTCGACGCCCCCGACGACGTGCTGAACGACGTCGTCAAGCACATCACCGACTCCCAGGGCTACAGCGACGCCCGCGGCATCCAGCCCGCGCGGCAGGCCGTCGCGCAGTTCTTCGACCGGCGTGGCGTCGCCGGGATCAGCCCGGATGACGTGTTCCTCGGCAACGGGGTCTCCGAGCTGATCGTCATGTCTCTCCAGGCGCTGCTGGACACCGGCGACGAGGTGCTCGTGCCCAGCCCCGACTACCCGCTGTGGACCGGGGCCATCAACCTGTGCGGCGGCCGCGCCGTCCACTACCGCTGCGACGAGCAAGCCGGCTGGGAACCCGATCTTGAGCACGTGGCGGGTCAGATCACCGCGCGCACCAAGGCGCTGGTGATCATCAACCCGAACAATCCCACTGGCGCGGTCTACTCCCGGCAGACGCTGCTCGGCCTGCTCGACCTGGCCCGCACGCACGGCCTGCTGGTCCTGACTGACGAGATCTACGACCAGATCCTCTACGACGGCGCGGTGCACCACTCCGCCGCAGCGCTCGCGCCGGACCTGCTGGTGCTGACGCTCGGCGGCTTGTCCAAGACCTACCGCCTGGCCGGCTTCCGGTCCGGATGGCTCGTGATCAGCGGACCTCGCGAGCATGCGGCCGATTACCTCGACGGCCTCGAGTTGCTGGCGAACATGCGCCTGTGCCCGAACGTGCCCGCGCAGCACGCCATCGAGCCGGCCCTCGGCGGCCGGGTGGACATCACCCACCTGCTCCAGCCAGGCGGCCGGCTGCGCGATCAGCGAGATCACGCGTGGGAGCGGATGACCGCCATCCCCGGCGTTACCTGCTACCAGCCCGCCGGCGCGCTGTACCTGTTCCCCCGGCTAGACCCCGAGGTCTACCCGATCCGCGATGACGAGCAGATGATGATCGACCTGCTAGAGCAGCAGCACGTGCTGCTGTCGCACGGCAGCGGCTTCAACTTGCCGACCACCGATCACCTGCGGCTTGTGTTCCTCGCCAGCGTGCCCGTGCTCGACGATGCGATCGGCCGGCTGGCCACGTTCCTGGCTGGCTACCACCAGTAGGCGACACGTTCTGGCCAGGAACGGGGTCACCTGACCGCTCCCAGCTTGAACGGACGCGGGTATTGCCGGGCTGTGGCGCCGCTCGGTCATCCGGGCCGGAAGTGCCGGTCCAGCTCGTTGGCGTACCGGCGGCCGAGTTCACCGCCGTGGTCGTGCACCCAGTCGGTGAAGACGGTCGCGCCCGTGGCCGGGCCGGCGGAGTCGGCCCGGCCGGCGGCCAGCGACGCGTACTCCGCGGCGGTCAGCAGCGTGTCCCGCAGCGCCAGATTGAGCACGCCGGCCATGACCGGGATGACGGCGCCCGGCACCGGAATGAGAAGCGACCGGCTGCCCACTGCGTCGCGGATCTCCTCAACCAGGTGCCGGAACGTGAGCGCCTGCGGCCCGACTGCGTCGACGGTCACGGCCTGCTTTGTACTGGCACCGAGATCTGCGCAGAGGGTGGCGAGGTCGTCGACGTGAATCGGCCGCACTCGGTAGTCCCCGCGGCCGCCGATGGCGAAGACCGGCAGCCGGCGCAGCAGCCAGGCAATGTTGTTGACCAGTACGCCGTCGCCGCCGAACAGGATGGCCGGCCGGGCGATGGCGTACGGGACGCCACAGCCGGCCAGCGCCTGCTCGACTTCGGCTTTGCCGCGGAAGTAGGAGTCGGCCGATGTCAGGCTCGGGTTGGTGATCGAGATGTGCACGATCCGCTGCACGCCGGCGCTCGCGGCAGCCGCGAACAGGACCTTGCTGTTGGCCACGGCCAGCTCATGGCTTACCGCACCGTGGGCGAACCGGACCCAGTACGTGTTGTACAGCGTGTGCGCGCCGGTCATCGACGCGGCGAGCTCCGCCGCGGCGCCGAAGTCTAGCGGCCGGGTGTCGATTGGCGACCTGGCCGGTGCGCGCTCCGAGTGCCCAGTCAAGGTCCGGACCCGGCGTCCGCGCCGGAGCAGGTCACGCGTGATCGCCGCGCCCGAGTAGCTGAAGGCACCGGTGACGACGTCGAGCGGACGTGCGGATGTCTGTGTCATTTCTCGTCCCTTCCGGGGGCCGGCCGGCGCAGGCCGCCGAGCACGTCGAGCATCCGGGCCAGCGAGCGGAACCGGTCGAACACCGCGACCGCCGCGGCCCGGTCCCCGTCCAGGCTCGCGAGCAGTTCCAGGCCGAGGAAGCCGGCCACCAGTGCGTGCCCGGCTTCGGCCGGCGGGAGCAGCCGGGCCGCAGCCGACCGGCCGAGCGCGCGCCGGACGGCGTCCTCGGCGAGGTCTCGCCAGGGCCGCAGGCGCTCGGCGACCAGGTCGCCAAGTCCGGGCACCGCCTGCGCCCCAGTGATCATCTCGATCAGGACGCGGACATACCCGGCGTCCAGGTCCTCGACGAAGATCGCGCGTGCAGACTCGGCCAGCGCGGTCACCGAGGTGGCTCGCTCGAGCATGCCGCGATAGGCGTCCATGCGCCGCGCGCTCACCTCGTCGAGCGCTGCCAGTAGCAGGTCGTTGACCGAGCCGAAGTGGTAGAAGACCAGCGCCTGGCTGCAGCCGGCCCGGGCGGCGATCTCCCGTGCGCTCGCACCCGCGAAGCCGGCCTCACGCAGGGCGTCGATAGCGGCAGTGACCAGTGCCACCCGGACCGCTGCGGACTGCGCCCGGCGACTCGCGCTCCCGTTTGCTCGCGGCCCTGCCTTTGCCACGTCCGCGGTCCCTTCGGAACATCCTGATCTAATGATTTGAGCAACTGCTCAGACAGTAGCACGATTAGGCGGCGTCGGCCCACGGGCGCAGGTACTGCTGGCCGCCGCGCCTAATCCCGAGGCCCGGTGCGGACGATGATGCGGCCGTTCGACAGGCGTTTGCGAGCTGCGGCCGCGCGCGGCACGAGCAAGGTCACAAGGACAGCGACGAAGCCCCAGCCGAGCACGATCTGGCCGCAGACAAGCAGCTCAGCCAGCGATGACTGCGCCGCGAAGCGGCCGGTACCTGTCGTGGTAAACGTGCCGAGGGTGAAGTAGATCGCGTCGACGCGCGACAGCGGCAGGGTAAAGGAGGCTGGTCTCAGGCCTTCGAGCAGCCAGTAGAGGTAAGCGAACGCCGACAGTACCGCCATGGTCCCGCATGCCGCCGCCGAGACCAGGCCGGTTATCCCGTACTTGATGACGACCCACTCGGCGTAGAGCACGGTAGAGATGAGATACAGCGCGGCGATGCAGCACGCGAGCATTGCCGATGCGAATACAGCCCAGGCCGCTACTGACGGCGTAGGGGTGATAGCGGGCGAGATGAACATCAGCACAAGCGGCAGCGCGGCCAGCAGCGCCGGAATGCCGAGGGCAGGCCAGAATCTGGACGTCGTCTCTGCCGGGGAGTAGTAGTCGATCGCCTCGGCAATCAGCTCCTCTTCGCTCATGCCGATGGTTGCCGCAGTGGCCGCTAGGCGCGTGGCGGCTGCGTCGCTGACCTGAACCGTCACGCTCCGCTGGTCGGAGATATTCGGATACTGCTCAATAGCCTGGGCAAGCAGATCTTCCTCGCTGACCCCTTGCCATCGGGCCTGCACGCGTAGGCGCTTGTCCAGCTTGCTGTCGAGGTCGACGGTGATCGCTCGGTGTGCGTTCGCTGCGTTAGGCCCGGAGATCTGTCCCGTCTCGACAGCGGCTTCGGGGTGCTTCCCGCCAGGCATTTCCGACATACTAGTCATACTAACTTGGTCCTATCCCGAGCCGGGAGAACGCTAGCGGGACTCGCGGCCTGGCTGATGCTGGCAAGCCAGCGTTTCGTCGCGGCGGGCGTGCTGAGCCGAACCACGTGCGGGCCGGCCGGGTCGGCCGCCCAGGCGCGCATCCGGCTGCGCTTGCTGGCGAAGGACCGGAAATGCCAGACGAGGATGGAGTGGCGCGAGAACGCCTGCCGGAACGACTCGGTGTTGCCGTTGCAGATGGGGCGGCGGTCGATCGCCCGCATGAAGGTCCGGCGGGCGAGCCGGCCGAGAGATCGCCAGCGCGCGTAGTCGAGTGCCACGATCAGGTCAGTCCGCGCGAGCACAACATCGAGCCACGAGCTGTACGCCGAGTCGAGCACCCACCGGTCCCCCGCGCAGATCGCGGCGATCCTGTGCCGCTGCTCCTCCGGCGCGACGGCGACCCAGCCGGGCTCCCAGGTGAGATCGTCTACGCAGTGCCACGGCAGCCCGGTCCGCTCGGCGAGCTGCCGCGCTAGCGTGGTCTTGCCCGACCCGGTCACGCCATCGATCAGCACCCTGTCCGCCACCCGGCGATGGTACAGATCGCCAGTCGGAAGTGCTAGCAGGATTCGCCGCGGCAGGGCACCATCGGAACAGGTCAGGCCGGCCGCATGCTGGCCATTGGCGCGCGAGAGGGGTCGGCATGCCCGTCGTCCAGGCGAACGGCATCGACACGTACTACGAGGTCCAGGGCGACGGCGAGCCGCTGGTCCTCATTCCGTACCTGGCTGCTGATCAGGCGTGCTACGCGTTCCAGGTCGGCGACTACGCCCGGCATTTCAGCTGCTACACCGTGGACCTGCGCGGGGCCGGGCTGTCCGGTAAGCCTGCCGGTGAGTACACCACCGAACTGCTCGCCGACGACGTGGCCGCGTTCATGCAGGCGGCTGGGATCCAGAGCGCCCACGTGGCCGGCCTCTCGCTCGGCGCCGCCGTCGGCATGTGGCTGGCCGCCCGGCATCCTCACCGGGTGAAGTCGCTGTCGCTGCACAGCGCGTGGGACGCAACCGACCCGTTCCTGCGCTCGGTTGTGGAGACCTGGCGGATCATGGCCGGCGGCCTGGGCAGCGTGACCGAGATGGTGATCGCCGGCATCTTCCCGTGGTGCTTCACTCCAGAGCTTTATGCCGCGCGGCCCGAGTACATCGACTCGCTCGCCGATTTCGTCCGCAGCCGGCCCATGCCGCCAGTGGACGCCTTCCTGCGCCAGTCAGGCGCCGTGCTCGCTCACGACGCGACGGCCGCCCTAGGCCGCATCGAGGCACCGACCCTCATCACCTTCGGCGAGCACGACATGCCGACATCAACGCGGTTCGCCGGACCGCTGTCGGAAGGCATCGCGGGCTCGGAGCTCGTCGTGTTCGCGGACTGCGCGCATGCGCCGATCTACGAGATCACCGAGGAGTTCAACCGGCGCACTCTGGACTTCCTGCAGCGCCACGCCGGCTAAGGAGACCGAGGCCGGCTACGCATCCGGTCGGCCGTCAGGTGCCGCGGATCGCCCGGATGGACTCGCGCAGGGACGACGTCGTGGCCAGGACGGCGGACGGCTCGTAGCCGCAGTGCGCC
>DATHQE010000475.1:0-4665 GCA_035483035.1 Streptosporangiaceae bacterium
TCAGCCAGTAGCCCGCCCGGCCCAGCGTCGGCTCGGCGGCCACCGCGATCGCGGTCCCCCCGGAGGAGATCACCTTGTCCACCGTCAGCGTGCCGAACACGCCCAGCGCGATGGCCACGTAGATGACCGTCGCGATCCCCAACGCCAGGAACATCGCCTTGGGCAGCTGACGGGCCGGCTTGGCCAGGTCCTTGGCGGTGAAGGTGATGATGCCGAAGCCCAGGAAGGCGAAGAAGGTCAGCGCCACCGACGAGATGATGTCCCGCGCCGACGGGTACCCCGAGAACGCCAGCAGCGACGGGTGAATGTTTACCAGCGTAACCACCGAGAAAAAGGCCAGGATCCCCAGCACCACATAGACGATCACGGTCTGCGCCTTGGCGACCAGCCCGGACCCGGCGATGTTCACCGCGGTCATCACCACGATGATCAGCGCCGCGAAGACCTTGATCCAGGCGGCGTTCTCCCCGGCGAACGTCGAGGTGGCGTAGCTGCCGAACGAGACCGCCACCATCGCGGTCACGATGGCGTTGGCCAGATAGGTCAGCCACGCGGTGACCCCGGTGAAGTGGCCGTTGCCGGTCGCTTTCGCCACGTACTCCAGCAGCCCTCCGGCCGACGGGTACCGGGCACCCAGCTTCGCGAACGAGTACCCCTGCAGTCCCGCGACGACCCCGGCGATCAGGAACGACAGCCACACCGCCGCCCCGGCAACCTCCCCGGCCGCGCCCAGCAGCGCGAAGATCCCCGCACCGACCATCGCCCCGACACCGATGAACGCAGCCTGGCGTACCGTCAGGAACTTCTTATCGGCTGATTCTGCCGGTGACGGTCCGGTTACTTCGCTCGTTTCCATCTGCGTGGCGCCCCCTCCTACTGTGGCGCCAAAGAGCCAGGCACGGCTCCCGTATGTGCACGGTGCGTGACCACGTTCGTGCCGGCTGTCCCCGCGATGATCCCGGCGATGTCGGCCAGCGAGCCGATCGCCGCGCGCCCGCCGGTCTTGGCCACGAAACGAGCCGCGGCCTCGACCTTCGGGCCCATCGACCCGGCCGCGAACTGATAGCCGGCCAGTTCCCCGGGCGTCACCCGGTCTAGCCTCCGCTGCCGCGGCGTGCCCCACTCAAGGTAAACGCCGTCCACATCGGTGGCCATGACCAACAGGTCCGCGTGCACGTCCTCGGCAAGCAGTTCGCTGGCCAGATCCTTGTCGATGACCGCTTCGACGCCCCGCAGAGCACCGGGAGCTGACGACGGGTTCACGGTCGGGATGCCCCCGCCCCCCGCGCAGATGACCACGGCTCCCCGCTCCAGCAGCCAGGTAATCGGCTGGATCTCCAGGATCTGCCGCGGCTCCGGCGAGGGCACCACCCGGCGCCAGGCCGACCCGTCCTGCCGGAACGTCCAGTCCTTCCCGGCCGCCAGCTTGTCAGCGGCGTCCTTGTCATAGACCGGGCCGACGAACTTGGTCGGATGTGCGAACGCCGGGTCGGCCGGATCGACCGTGATCATCGTGAGCAGTGTGGCCACCTGATGCTCCGGCGGCAGCAGGCTCCGCAGTTCCTCCTGGATCAGATAGCCGATCATGCCCTGAGTGCCCGCGTCCAGCACGTCCAGCGGATACGGCTCGGCACCGGCGTACGCCTCGGCCTGCAGCGACAGCAGGCCGACCTGCGGGCCGTTGCCGTGCACGACCACGATGCTGTGCCCGGCAGCCAGCGGCGCGATCGCCTCCGCCGCGATCTTGATGTTCCGCCGCTGGACTTCGGTGGTCATCGGATCACCGCGCCTTAGCAGCGCATTACCGCCCAGCGCGATCACGATCCTCATAACCAGCCTCCTCGCTCGGGTGATCTGGCCGAGTCGTCTGCCAGGGTGCGCGAGCGCTGACCGCTCGGGCCTGACTCCTTGATGTTCGCCGGGCGATCTGATGAGTTCGTCACCCAATCGAGGGTGATTCAGAGCAGCCGCAGGTCGGCTGCCCGCCGCAGGGCCTGTGAGCGCGAGGTCGCCCCTAGTTTGCGGTAGATCGACCGCAGATGGGTCTTCACCGTGTTGCGCGAAACGTAGAGGATGTCCGCTATCTGCAGACAGGTACTGGCAGGCAAGAGCGCGAGGACGCGCTGTTCGGCAACGGTCAGGGGCTCGATGAGCACCCGGCCGGGCTGGCCGGCACCGTCCTGGGCCGAGCGCACCTCGAGAGCCGCGATGATCAGCTGCTCGATAAACGGGTCTGGCAATAGCTCGGCGGCGTGCTCGACCAGGTAGGCCGATACCTCGGGTGAGGTCATAATGACGGTGTTCAGGAATCCCTGCCGGCGGGCTGCGTGGAGGGCGCTTCCCAGGATGCTCGCGACCGCAGGGTCGCCGCGCTCGATCGCGACGGCGGCGAGCAGTAGCTGGCACACCAGCGCGAGGCGTGGTGTCAGGCCACCCGGCGTTGCTGCCTGCAAGTGTTGCTGCGCGGCCTGGTGATCGCCGCCGGCCAGGGCGATCCTGGCCTGCAGCAGTTCGCGGCGGACGCCGGGAAGCCTGTTGACCAGCTCGGCTGGGGAGCGCAGGTCGCCGAGCGACAGGCGCAGCAGCGCCTCCAGCTCATCGGCCCGGGCCAGCAGCGCCGAGCTTGCATGGGCCAGGGCCAGCCGCGCCGAGTCGATACTGGCCAGCGCTTCGCGGAACTGCCCGCGGGCGGCCCAGATCTGGCTCCGGTCCAGCAGCGCGAGGAACTCAAAGAGCGGCAGCTGCGGCTCCGACAGGTGCAGCACCTGCTCGGTAAGGCGTTCGGCGGTGTCGGTGTCGCGCTGCTCCAGCGCGAGGCCGGCCAGTGCGCGCAGGTGATCTACGGCGAAGAAATGCCGGTCGAATCCCAGCCGCCGTGCGGCGGCTTCGGCGGATCTGCCGGCAACGGCCGCCTCGCCCAGGCGGCCGGACTCCAGCCGTATCAGCGCCAGGGCACCAGGTACCAGTACCTGTTTGGCCGGTTCGGGGGATGAAGGCATCTCCAGGATCGCGGCTGACTCGCGTTCGACGGCCTGGAAAGCGTCCAGGCAACAATAAACGCGCAGGAGGATCAACGGAACAAATGCGTTCCACTCGTCGCTGAGGTGCGTCTGTTCTTGGATCGCCCGGGCTCGCAGGGCCTCACCCACGGCCATCGGCAGCTGGCCGGTCACCGCGTAACGAATTGACCGGATCGCCGCCGCCCGGGCCGCCAGCTTCGACTCCGGCTCGATCGACGGCCGGGCCTTCTCGAACAGGTCAAGGTACTCGCCGCCGCGGACCGTGTCGCCCGACAGCAACAGGTCGGCGGCCAGCGCCAGCAGCTCATCGGGGGCGTTCACTAGCACCGACGAGTCGACCGTTTTCAGGTCCGGCAGTTCGGGAAGTGCCGGATCGCTCAGGAAGTCAGTCACCACCCGGTCACGCAACAGGGCCAGAGCCCGGTCGCCTTGCCGTGCGGCCAGGAAGTGGCGGGCAGCGCGGCGGATGTCACCGACGGACTCGAAATGTCCGGCCGCCCGCCGCTGCAACATTCGTTCCCGGGCCGGGTCCCTGGCCCGCAACTCCGCCCGCATGATCTGGCGTACCAGGCGATGACACCGGAAACGGGTCCGCTCCTCGTTAACTGGCACCAGGAACAGGTGCGCGGCGTCGATGGCATGCAGCAGCACCGCCGCGTCCTGCGCACCGCTGACCGCGGCGCACGTATCCGCGGTGAGCTCGCTCAAGACGGATGTGTCGAGCATGAACCGCGCCACCTCGGGTGGCTGCTGGTCGAGGACCTCTGTGACGAAGTAGTCGGCGATCTCCTGGCCGCGGACCCGTAGCGCCCTCGCCACACGGACCGGATCCGTGGTGCTGCGCAGCGACAGCGCGGCCATTTGCAGGATCGCGGGCCACCCCTCGCTTCGCTGATGGAGCACCGCGAGGTCGGCACCGGATATCTGGACGCCGAAGTTCGACAGCAGTTCGCGGCTGTCAGCCAGGGAGAAATACAGCTCGCGATCGCGAACCTCGCACAGCTCAGCTGAGACCCGCAGCCGGTGCAGCCGCAGTGGAGGGTCAAAACGCCCGGCCAGCACCAGCTGGGTAGTCTCGGCCGGCCAGCACTCCACCAGGTCGTTCATGTCCCTCGCGACCACTGGTGCCGCGACATGGAAGTCGTCGACGATGACGGCCGATCCTGCGGGCAGCTTGGCGGCATCGTTGGCGATGGACGCAATGACGTCAGGCGACATCTGCCGGTCCGACGCCAGCAGGTCAGCGGCGTCGCGGCCGAAGGCCGGCTTGATGGCGCGCGGGGCCTCGACGAACCCGGCCCAGAACCGGAGCGGGTCGGCGTCGGCGCTGTCGCAGGACAGCCAGGCGGTAACGCCAGCTGGCCGCGACTTGGTCCAGTCCGCAAGCAGTACGCTCTTGCCGGCCCCCGCCGACCCTACGACAGAGGTCAGCCGCCGACTCGCCCCTGCCGTCAGCTGGTCACGCAGGCTGGATCTCACGACCAGGGTGTCCGGCAAGGCCGGCGGGCTGAACTTCGCCAGCGCGAACTGCGGATCTCGAGCCGCGTCATGCTCAATGGTCACGCTGTCCGCCTACGAAACGTCCCATCGCAATTTCCAGCTAATCCGAAAACTCCGAGGCCGTAAGTAAACCTCCTATGGAGCC
>DATHQE010000476.1:0-1941 GCA_035483035.1 Streptosporangiaceae bacterium
GGAGGGGTTCCGCCGGTTCGACGCCTACGACACCGACATCGGCATGGACTTCGCGTCCCGGGCCTCGGTGTTCATCGACAACGCCCGCCGCTACAGCCGGGAGCACGCGACCGCGCTGACCCTGCAGCGGAGCATGCTGCCCACCGGGCTGTCCGCGCCGTCGTCGGTCGAGGTCCGGCACCGCTACCTGCCCGGCAGCAAGTTGATCGAGGTGGGCGGGGACTGGTACGAGTCCATCGCGCTGCCCGGCGGGCGGGTCGCGCTCGTGGTCGGCGACGTGGCCGGGCACGGGGTGCGCGCCGCCGTGACCATGGGCCGGCTGCGCACCGCCATCCACACCCTGGCCATGCTGAAGCTGCCGCCCGCCGAGTCGCTGCAGCAGCTTGACGAGCTCATGCACACGCTCGGCGAGCGCGAGCCGCACTTCGCGACGTGCGCGTACGCGGTCTACGACGCGGTCAGCGGCGACTGCGAGGTCGCGGTGGCCGGCCACCTGCCGCCGCTGCTGGTCCGCCCGGACGGCACCAACGAGTTGCTGGACGTCCCCCCGGCGCCGCCGCTGGGCATCGGCGACGGCGAGGTGGAGAGCCGCCAGTTCAAGATCGAGGACGGCAGCCTGTTCGTCCTGTACACCGACGGCCTGGTGGAGAACAAGGGCCAGGACATCAGCGACGGGCTGGCCCGGCTGCGCGGCATCTTCGGCCCCGGCTCGCCGACCCGCCCGCTCGAGGACCTGTGCAAGGCAACCCTGGACGGGGTCTACTCCGATGAGCAGCGCGACGACATCGCGCTGCTCATCGCGCGGCTGCGCCGGCTGCCCGAGGAGAACTACGCCTCGTGGACGTACTCGCCCAAGCTGACCTCGGTGCGGGAGGCGCGGGCGGTGATCGCCGAGCCGATGAAGCGCTGGGGGCTGGAAGACCTGATCCCCACCACCGAACTGCTCGTCTCCGAGCTGGTGACCAACGCGGTCCGGTACTCCCGCGGCGACGTCACGCTGCGCCTGGTCAACGAGCGGGCGCTGGTCTGCGAGGTGCTGGACAACTCGGCGGCGCTGCCGCGGCTTCGCCAGGCCAACGGCGAGGACGAGAACGGCCGCGGCCTGCAGGTCGTGCGCCAGCTCTCCCAGCGGTGGGGCGCGCGCCGCACGCCGACCGGCAAGGTCGTCTGGTGCGAGCAGCCGCTGCCGGGCGGCCCCGGTCCCGAGGCCGACTGGCAGTCCCTGCACTTATCCGGCGCTGCACTTATCCGGCGCCGTTCGGAGGAAACGCGGAAAGCCTGGAAAACCCGGAAAAGTGGCAAAAGCCGGGAAGTCCGGGTAAGTCCGAAAAGCCGGATAAATCCGGCGCGTTAAAGCATGGTTTTCCATGATCGCGAAGACTTTAATACTCCATGGAGTAGTAAATCCTTCGTGATCATGGAAAGCGCCGGTTTCGGGACCCGCGCCCCCGCCAGGCTCGCGTACCTTGGCAGGCTCGCGTACCTCGGCAGGCTGGCACACCACGGCAGGCTCGCATACCTCGGCAGGTTGGCGCACCGAGGGAACCACGAGCACCGCCAGCACCGCGGCATCACCGGTGCTCGAAGGTACCCAAGCGCTATTCGACGGTGACGCTTTTGGCTAGGTTGCGGGGCTTGTCGATGTCGCGGCCGAGCTTCGCCGCGATGTGATAGGCGAGCAGCTGCAGCGGCACATTGAGCAGCAGCGGCTCCAGTTCCGGCTCGCCGCGGGGCACCCGGATGACCGCGTCGGCCAGGGACGCGGGCAGGTCGGCGCTGGTGACCGCGATGACCGGGCCACCGCGCGCCTTGATCTGCTCGATGGTCGAGATGTTCTTCGACACCAGATCGTCGGCCGGCACCACGACCACGCTCGGCATCGACGCGTTGATCAGGGCCAGCGGGCCGTGCTTGAGCTCGGCCGCCTGGTAGGCCTCGGCG
>DATHQE010000477.1:0-7900 GCA_035483035.1 Streptosporangiaceae bacterium
GTCTGGCTAGGCGGACGGCCGCCGCTGCCGGGTGATTTCGCCGACCGGACACCCCGCCGAGCACGGATGTGCGTCGGTGAACCCGCGAGCGGCAAGTACCCGCGCTACTTCCGCGGCGACCCGGCACGGCGTCTGCGTCACGTCGAACCAGCCGTACCGCAGCGTCGCAATGCCGTCCGCGGCCGCGGCATTGTCCCGGCGAACGTCCCACCACTTCGTGTCGGCGGCGTGCGTGGCGTCCCCGTCGAGCTCGATTGCTGTCCGGTACGCCCCGTATAGGGCATCGCGGTACTCGTTGTGCTGGCCGCTGCGGAATCGCGCCTGCCGCTGCGCGCCCGTCAGCCCGTGCGGCCGCTCCACATTGTCGTGATACCGCCGCTCAAGCACGGAGTGGAAGCCGGCGGCATCTGGCGTCAGCAGCTCAGTGAGCTCGGCGCGCCAGCGGATCTTGCGCCGCCTTGCCAGCGCCTGGTGCAGCTTGTCCCGCGTCGTGAGCCGGCTGCCAAGTCCGCGGGTGATCCAGGCGCACGCGTCGTCGATCGTGCGCGCCGCGGCAGCCAGGTCGAGCACTGTCTCCTCAAGCCGCGTCTGTGGCGGCAGCTTGACTGGATGCCTAGCGGTCGCTGCGCGTTCCGAGGTGTGCACAACGATGCCCGGCATAGGTGCGACTCGCCTGTCGCCGGGGACGGTGACGTGGATCGGCGCAGTTGGCCGCGTGACCAGGCCCGCTAACTCCGCGGCCGTCTGATAACTCAGCATCGCGCCTGGCCCCGCGCTCAGCACCGCGGCCCATAACGCCGCGAGGCGGCCAGGCCGGCCCGTGAAGGTCGCGTAGACGCCCGGATGTAGCCGCTGCCACCGGCCATAGCGAACGTGTGCTGCGATCACGCTCCTGGTCAGTCCGGCCGCGACGGCTTGCCGCTTGGTCACGATGCCGCACTGCGTCTCGGCCACTTCACGCAGTTGCGGCGGGATCGGGGTAGCCACGGCGTCCAGTGTCACGCGCGGCACCGACAAAGTCCGTGCTCGCGGCGTTTGGCCGAAAGATTCGACACCGCCGGCTGTGCTGATTCTTACGGGATCATGGAAGTTCCTTCGGGATCATGAAATGCCGCGCGAGCCGGGCCGATTAGCCGACGTCTGACGGGTCAATCATGGAGGTGTGACCGACCCTGAACTGCTGCTGCGCGCCCGAAACGCCGGTATTGCGGCTGAATACTACGACTGGCGTGGCCAGCACGTGCAGGTGCCAGCAGAGACCCTAGAAGCCATACTCGCGGTGCTCGACCCGACGCCCGAACCTGGCGGCCCAGACGAGCACGCGCCTGGATCTGCCGCCCCAGACGAGGACGCGCCGCGATCTGCCGCCCCAGACGAGGACGGGCTGCGGCCGAGCAATCCAGCCGAACCAGCCGAGCGCCAGTGGGGCTTCGCGGTGCAGCTCTACTCGATCCGGTCGAAGGAGTCCTGGGGCCACGGCGACCTGCACGATCTCGCGGTGCTCGCCAGGTGGAGCGCCACCGAGCTGGGTGCCGGGTTCGTCTTGATCAACCCGCTGCACGCGGTCGAGCCGCTGCCGCCGATCAGCCCGTCGCCGTATCTGCCGATGACGCGGCTGTTCACGAGCCCGCTCTACCTCAGGGTCGAGGACATCCTGGAGTACGGCGCGCTCCCGGCGAAAGACAAGCGCACGATCCACGAGCTCGCCGCCCCGCTGCGGGCTGGCAACGCGACAGCTGACCTGATCGACAGGGACGCGGTCTGGCGCGGCAAGCGCGCAGCCCTGGAGCTCATCAGCAAGGTCCCGCTGACGGAGTCTCGCAAGCACGCCTACGAAGCCTTCCGGGCCGAACGCGGCCGCGACCTGCAGCGCTGGTCTACCTGGTGCGCGCTCGCCGAGGCACACGGACCCGACTCGCGCACCTGGCCCGAAGAGCTCGCCGATCCTGGCCGCGCGGCCGACCTGGTGGCGGCGGATCCGAAGCTGCGCGAGAGCGCTGAGTTCCACGGATGGCTTCAGTGGCAGGCCGAGGAGCAGCTCGCGGCCGCGGAGGACGTCGCGAAGTCGGCCGGGATGGCCCACGGCATCATTCACGACCTGGCCATCGGCTCGCATCCGGGCGGTGCCGACGCCTGGGCGTATCGCCGGCTGCTGGCGCCCGGATTCAGCGTGGGCGCGCCGCCGGATGGCTTCAACCAGCTCGGTCAGGACTGGTCACAGCCGCCGTGGAACCCGCGCGCCCTCGCCGCTGCCGGTTACCGGCCGATGGCTGAGCTGTTCGGCGCAGCGCTACGACAGGCTGGCGGGTTGCGCGTCGATCACGTGATGGGCCTGATGCGGCTCTGGTGGGTGCCTCTCGGCCAGCCGCCCGACCGCGGCGCTTATGTCAGCTACGACCACCACAAGTCAGTGGGCGCACTGGCCGGCGCCGCCGCCCGGGCCGGTGCGGTCGCGATCGGCGAAGACCTGGGCACGATCGACCCCTGGATCCCCGACTACCTGGCTGAGCAGGGCATCCTCGGCACGATGATGCTGTGGTTCGCCCACCGGGATGACGGCACGCCGCTGCGCCCCGCGGAGTGGCGCCGCGGCTGCATGGCGACGGTCGGCACGCACGACGTGCCGCCGGTCTTCGGCTTCGTGACTGGTGACCAGGTGAGGGTCCGCGCCAGGCTGGGCCTGCTGAAAACCTCTGAAGACCAGGAACGGGCTGAGTCGGACGCGATGCTGGCCCGCTGGCAGGCGGCCCTCGTCGCGGAAGGCCTGCTCCCTCCCGGTCACCAGGCCGACCCCGCTGAGTACACCGTCGCGCTCTACGGCTACCTGAGCAAGACGCCCGCCGTGCTGCTCGGGGTATCCCTCGCCGACGCTGTCGGCGACCGCCGGACGCAGAACATCCCCGGCACCAGCGACGAGTACCCGAACTGGCGCATCCCGCTCTGTGACGACACCGGCTGCCCGGTCCTGCTGGATGACCTGCCGGGCATCGCCCTGCTGCGCGCGGTGTGCCAGGCCGTCAGCCAGGAGTTAGCGGGCCGGCTGCGCATCCCGCTGCCGGCAACGCAGCGCCCTGGCGACGTCGTCGCGCCGCTCGGTCAGCAGCCTGCGCAGCGCGGGGGCAGGACTGGCGGCCGCGATGTAGGCATCCGTCGCCTCGATGGCCGCCTGGGTAACGACGGTATCGGGATAGCCGACCTCGGTGAAGAACTGCGCCATGTCCGACGCGCCGTCCTGCCACATCCCGGCCAGGGCGTCGTAGTACCTGTCTGCGTACGGCGCCAGCAGCTCCTCCTGGTCAGGATCGCGGAAGCCGCGGAGCGCTGCCCGGAACGTCGCGTTCGGCAGCGTCCCGCTCGTGATCTTCGCCCACGCCGCGGCCTTGGCCTCGGCTGTCGGGATCGCGGCCAGGCAGCTCTCCGCATGCCGTTCGCCTGCGTCCGTCCGATCGCGGTCATACTCGGCCTCGATCTCCGCGGGCCCCGCCAGGCCACGGCTGACCAGCCGGTGCAGGAGCTCCCAGCGCAGCTCGGTGTCCACGGCGAGGCCGTCGATCGATTCGGTGCCGGCGAGCAGCCCGGCCAGCAGCCGGAGGCTGGCCGCTGACGTCGCGTTGTCGGCCAGGGCCTTGGCGTAGGCGAGCTGATGATCGGAGCCCGGCTCGGCCTCGAGCAGCCAGCCGCGCAGCGTGTCTTCCAGCTGGGCGACGCCCGCTGACCGCCACTGCGGATCGGCGTACCGGCGGACCGCCAGGCTAGTCGTCGTCAGGATCCGCTCGAGCACCGAGAGCTCGGTGATAGCGGGCGCGCCCGAGCTGACCAGCGCCAGGAAGTCGCGCGGCCGCATCTCGGCGTCCCTGGTCATGTCCCAGGCGGATGACCAGCACAGCGCGGCGGCCAGCGGATCGACGAGCTCGCTGATGGAGCCGACGAGCGTGCGTAGCGAGCGGTCATCGAGCCGGATCTTGGCGTACGTCAGGTCGTCGTCGTTGACCAGAACCAGGTCAGGCGCGGCCGCGCCGGCAAGCTCAGGTACCGCGGTCGCAGCGCCGGCGATGTCGACCTCCACTCGCCGGCGGCGGATCAGCGCCCCGTCCGTTCGGTCGTACAGGCCGATCGCGATGCGGTGGGGCCGCAGCTCCGGGTGATCGGCCGGGGCTTCCTGGTGTACCGCGAAGGACTGGAACCGGCCGTCGCCGTCCAGCTCAAATGACGGTCGCAGGGTATTGACCCCGGCCGTCTGCAGCCAGGACTTGGACCAGGACGCGAGGTCGCGGCCAGAGGTCTGCTCCAGGGCGGACAGCAGGTCCGCCAGCGTTGCGTTGCCCCAGGCGTGCTGGCCGAAGTAGTCACGGACTCCGGCGAGGAAGTTGTCCCGGCCGACGTAGGCGACCAGCTGCTTCAGCACCGCGGCGCCCTTGGCGTACGTGATGCCGTCGAAGTTGACCTCGACGGCTTCGATGTCGGGAATGTCGGCAGCGATCGGATGAGTCGACGGGAGCTGGTCCTGCCGGTATGCCCAGGCCTTGTAGACCTGCGCGAAGCCGGTCCAGCCGTTGGTCCAGCGGGTGGCCTCGGTGCTGGAGACCATCTCGGCCCAGCTAGCGAACGACTCGTTCAGCCACAGGTCGTCCCACCACCGCATGGTGACCAGGTCGCCGAACCACATATGGGCCATCTCGTGCAGGATCGTCTGCGCCCTTGCTTCCCGGTCGGCATCGGTGACCCTGGACCGGAAAATGTAGTCCTCCAGGAAGGTCACGCAGCCAGCGTTCTCCATCGCGCCGGCCTTGAACTCGGGGACGAAGAGCTGGTCGTACTTGCCGAACGGGTACCGCACTCCGAACGCCTGGTGGTAGTAGTCAAACCCTTGCCTGGTGATCTCGAAGATCTCGTCCGGGTCGAGGTAGCTGGCGAGCGACTGACGGCAGTAGAGGCCAAGCGGGATCCCGTCGTGCTCCTGCGTTACCTCGAAATAAGGGCCAGCCGCGATGGCGGTGATGTACGTCGACATGACCGGCGTGGGCGGGAAGTGCCAGCGTGCCGTGCCCGGACCGACGGGCACCGCGGCGGAGTCCGGCGCCATGTTCGAGATGACCGTCCAGTCGGCCTGTCCGGTGACGGTGAACTCGAACGTCGCCTTGAGATCGGGCTGGTCGAAGCAGGCGTAGACGCGGTGGGCGTCGAACGTCTCGAGGTCGCTGTACAGGTAGACGTCCTTGTCCGCCGGGTCGGTGAACCGGTGCAGGCCCTCGCCCGTGCGGGAGTAGGCGCACGTGGCGGCGACCTGGAGTTCGTTGTGCGCGGCGAGGCCGGTGAGCGCGATCCGGTCACCGGTGAAGCAGGCGAGGTCGACAGGCGCCGCGTTCAGCGTGATCTGCGTCACGGCAGGCGCGGTCAGCTCGATGAACGTCTCGGCGCCCGGCCTGGCGCAGCTGAACCGGATCGTCGTGACCGAACCGAACGTCTCCGAGCCGGTGAGGTCGAGTTCCACCTGGTAGGACTCGACCGCCAGGAGCTCCGCCCGATCCCGCGCCTCGTCGCGCGTGAGGTTGCTGGCCACTGCACTGGTCCTTTCGGCTAGGTCGCTCTCGGGACTCTGGCGCGTGCCGCCGGAATGCGCAATCGAATTCCTTGGTTGCCGCAAGCAACCGATGTCGTCGAAGGAGACAGCATGCCCGCGCAGGAGCCTACCCAACTGGACTTCTGGTTCGATCCGCTCTGCCCATGGGCGTGGATCACCAGCCGCTGGGTCCTGGAGGTCGAGAAGGTTCGTCCCGTCGAGGCGCGCTGGCACGTTATGAGCCTGGCCGTGCTCAACGAAGACAAGGACCTGCCCGAGCAGTACAAGGGGTTCATGCGGCAGGCCTGGGGGCCGGTCCGGGTGTGCATCGCGGCTGAGCAGAAGTTCGGGCCGGACGTGCTGCTCCCGCTTTACACGGCGCTGGGCACCAGGTTCCACCAGGAGAAGGCCGAGCGCGACCGCGCCACGATCGAGGCCGCGCTCGCCGACGCCGGCCTGCCTGTCGAACTGGCGGACGCGATGGACGACGAGTCCTTCGATGAGGCGCTGCGTGCTTCCCACGCCGACGGGATGGACCGCGTCGGCTACGAGGTCGGCACCCCGGTGATCTCGGTCAACGGCACCTCGTTCTTCGGGCCTGTCGTCTCGCCGATTCCCCGAGGGGAGGCCGCCGCTCAGCTATGGGACGGTGTGCTACTGGTCGCCGGGACCGACGGCTTCTTCGAGCTCAAGCGCAGCCGGACCAGGGACCCGATCTTCGACTAGGCCGCGTGCCTAGCCATCAGGGCAGCTAGCAATCGGGTCGGGTGCCGGCCAGGTTCTGGATGCGGGGCGCGTGCCCGGCTCGGGACTGCCAGGTTGGCTGCGCAGGAATAGCCAGGGCCGGCGGCCGCGGCGCCACGCGCTGGGCCGGGACGAGCTGGGCTGGCACGAGCTGCCCTGGCGCGCGCTGGGGTGGCAGGAGCTGGGTGGGCGCTCGCTGGGCCCACAGATGCTGCCCGTGGTGAGCCGGCATTGCCTGGGCAGGGCGACTCGCAGCGATTCGGCTCGCCGTCGCGCGGGCCACGACCGCGACGATCGCCGCCGCCAGCAGGACCAGGCCAGCGATGTCACCGGGTGTGGTCAGGGACGTCATGGAGTGGCACCGCCGTCGGCTGCTTGTCACTGTCAGCAAGCGTTGTATCACGAATTGCTGCATAGTCCTGGCCTTATCGGCGGCCGTCGCGCCAGTTCCAGCCCGCCGCCGCCGATTTCGAGCCCAGTATCGTTGCCACGGCGGCGGTCGAAGGGCATGGCTGTGACGTCCACGACGCTGTATGGACTGTCCAGTCTGGATTGATGTGACACAGGTTCTGTCGCCATAGATGTGACACACCGCCGGCGTGTCGCGAGGCATGTGTCGCCTGAGCGTCGTTATGGCGCTGGTCATGACGAGACAGGCGGCAATGATGAAGCTGATGGACGCGACGCTGGCGGCCGGGGTGAAGATCACGAACGTGGCTGAGTGGTGCCGGGCCAACGGCGTGGACCGCCGGACGTTCTACCGGCACCGGCAGCGGATCGCGGCTGAGGGCAGCTGGCAGCCGCGGTCCCGGCGGCCGGCGCGCTCACCCGGCCAGACGCCCGCGAAGGTGGCCGAGGAGATCCTGCGGCTGCGGGCCGGCCTGGCGCCCGACAATGGCGCGGACGCGATCGTGGCCGCCCTGCGGGTCATCGCCGCCGGCCAGGACTGGGCGGCAGCCGGGCTGGCGGTGCCGCACCGCTCCACCGTGAACAAGGTCCTCAAGCGGGCCGGGCTGGTCACCGCCCAGCCGCGGAAACGTCCCCGCAGCTCGTTCCGCCGGTTCGCCTACGCCCGGCCCCGGGACTGCTACCAGATCGACGCCACCGAGGTGAAGCTGGCCACCGGGCAGCCCGTGGTGGTCTTCGACGTCCTCGACGACTGCACCCGGCTGCTCGCGGCCTGCCACGCCGCTCCCGCCGAGACCGCGGCCGCCGCAGTCGCCGCCATCACCGCCGCCGCCCGCGGCTGCGGCGCGCCGGCCATCGTGCTGTCCGACAACAGCACCGCCTTCAGCGGCGGGCCCGCCCGCGGCCAGGGAGCCTTCGCCCGCGCCGTCGCCGGCCTGGGCTCCCGGCTCATCCACTCCAGCCCCTACCACCCCCAGACCTGCGGCAAAGTCGAACGCCACCACCAGACCCTCAAGAAATGGCTCGCCACCCAGCCCGCCCCCGCCACCCTGGCCGCCCTGCAAACCCTGCTCGACGCCTACCGCGACTACTACAACACCCGCCGGCACCACACCGCGATCCGCGCCACCCCCCCGGCACGCCTGGGACAACGCCGCCAGCCACGGCGGCCCCGGCCACCCGCCCCGC
>DATHQE010000478.1:0-8256 GCA_035483035.1 Streptosporangiaceae bacterium
CTGGGCGTCTGCCGTCGCATCCAGCTTGAGCTCGTCCATCGCGGTGCGCATATGGCGGAGCCAGGCGTCCCGTTCGGCCAGGCCGATGGCGAAGTGCGCATGCCGCATCCGCAGCCGTGGATGGCCACGCAGCTCGTTGTAGGTAGCCGGGCCGCCCCAGTACTGGATGAGGAACAGCCGCAGGTGCTCCTCAGCCGGGCCCAGGTCCCGGCTGGGATAGACCGGCCGCAGCTCGGGATCGGCCGCGACCTCCTGGTAGAAGCGGTGGACGAGGCGGCGGAAGGTCGGCTCTCCGCCGACTGCCTCGTACAGGCTCGCGGCTTGCGTCTCGCTCATCGCCTCCAGGGTATCCGGCCTCAGGCCAGGCGTAGTCCCGTCTGCTCCGCGGCGAAGGCCAGCGTCTCCGCCGACAGCGCGATGGCCCGGCTCAGCGAGCGGGTGCCGTGGCCGACGTGGGCCTCATTCCGCAGCAGCACGGGCCGCTTGGCCTGCGGCGAGGCGGTGGCGTACTGCATGGCCGCGCACATCTTCCTGGCATGCATGGTGTCGACCCTGGTATCGCCGTCGGAGATCGTGAAGAGCACTGCCGGGTAGCGCACCCCAGGCCGGACGTGGTGGTAGGGCGAGTACGAGATGAGCCAGCCGAACTCTGACGAGTCGGCGACCGTGCCGAATTCGTCGTTCCACGTCTCGCCGAGGCCGAACCGCTCGTACTGCACCATGTCCAGCAGGGCCCCGGAGCACACGGCGGCCGCGCACAGGCCGGGCCGTTGCGTGATCGTGGCGCCGACGAGCAGCCCGCCGTTGGACGTGCCGGACACAGTGAGCTGCTCAGCGGTGGTCCACCCGGCGTCGATCAGCCCCTGCGCGGCGGCGTAGAAGTCGTCGAAGACATTCTGCTTGTGATCCCGCATACCCGCCCGGTGCCACTGCTCGCCTTCCTCGCTGCCCCCGCGCAGGCCCGCGACGGCGTAGACGCCGCCCGCTTCGACCCAGGCGAGAATCGAGGCGGAGAAGGCGGGCGTCTGGCTGAGGTTGAAACCGCCGTAACCGTAGAGAATGGCTGGCCGCGTCGTTCCGGGAACGGGGTTGTCCGACGACCCCGTTCCCTGCATGTTGGGTTTGTTTGTGCTACCCGAGACGACGACTACGCGGATTGTCGTGCCGTCTGCGGACGTGCAGGCGATCTGGTGGGCGGTAACGGCAGGCACAGCCACGGCGCCGGGAGCGCGCTGCCACTCCTGCGTCGTGCCGGCCGCCGCGTCGTAGCGCAGGACAACGCCTGGCGTCGTGTAGTCGGTGTAGGCGAACCATGCCTCGTGGCCGCCTTCCGGCCGCTCGGTCAGGCCGCCGACCGTGCCGAGGCCCGGCAGCTCCAGCCGCCCGAGCTGGTCTCCGAAAGCCAGGTCGTGCACGGTGACCTCGCTGATCGCATGCCGTGCCCTGGCGAGGAGCAGGACTGGCTGTTCCAGGCCGGGGCCGTCGAGTATGGCGAGGCCGGTCAGCACGGCATCGCGATCTTCGGCGACTAGCTCCTGCCAGCTGGCGTACTCGGGGAACGCCGGGTCACCAGGCTCCGCCACGGCGATCCGGCCGCGTGGCGCGTCCCGGTCCGTAAGTATGTACAGCCGGCCGTCGCGGCCGGGTCGCAGCCACGTGGCGGCATCGACGCCCTCCTGCACGACCTGAAGATTGGGCGCCTGCGGGGAGCTGGCCGAAAGGTCGGCGATCCACGCGTCGTTGCGCGGAGCTGTCCCCGCCGACGCCATGAGCGTCAGCCAGCGGCCGTCATGGCTTACTGCGACGCCGTAGTAGTTCGTCTTCTCGAGCCCGTCGCCGAAGATGAGGACGTCTTCGCTGGCTGGGCGGCCGACCTGGTGCAAGTAGACCCGGAAGTGGTACTGCTCCTCACCGGGCGGCACGGCGTCCGGCGCGAGCCTGCGCGTGTAGTAGAAGGCCCGGCCGCCCGGCAGCCAGGCGACATCGGAGTACCGGCACCGGTCGATCGGGCCATCCACGTCCTGGCCCGTGCCGATATCCAAGACCTGCAGCACGGACTCCTCCCGGCCGCCTGTTGACAGCTGGTAGGCCAGCAGCCGTCCCTCGTGGTCGGGCTGCCAGGCGTCAAGGGTGGTGAGGCCGGTCGGGTCGAGCATGCTCGGGTCGATCAGGGCGCGTTCGGCTCCGGCGGGCGAGACCGTGTAGAGCACGGCGTGCTCCTGGCCTGGCGCACGGCGGGTGAAGAACTGCCGCTCGCCTCGCCAGGACGGCGGACTGACCTCGCCGGCCCCGAGGAGCTCGCCGAGCCGCTCGGTGAGCTTCTCCCGTCCGGGCACGGTCGCCGAGTAACGCTCATACAGTTCCTCCTGCGCCGCCAGCCAGGCCTTGGTCTGATCGCTGTCCCGATCCTCCAGCCAGCGGTAGGGGTCGGCGACCTCGCGGCCGTGGATCGTCTCGACGAGGTCCTCGCGCTGCGCATCGGGATAGGACGTCATACCTGGCACCTTAATGTTCGGGAGCCGTTTGCCATCCGGGCGGTGACCACGGCGCCAAGATGACCGCGACGCACGTAGGCTGAGCCAGGGCTGCCGCAATGTCCAGAAGCTAACAAGGCCATTTGGTGTTGGCGATCTGGGCGGCCGGCAGTCACACTGGTCACGGGTGCCCCGGCGGCGCGACGTCGGCGGCACCGTAGTGAGTGTTCGGACCCGTCCTGACGGGAGGTGCAAGTGCGCCGGGTGCTGCTGCTCAACATCACCTATGAGCCGCTGACGACGGTCGGCTTGCATCGCGCCGTGTGCCTGGTGCTCGGGGACAAGGCGGACGTCGTTCACTCCGACTCGGCTGGCCTGCAACTGCACTCTGCCACGACGCGGCTTGACGCGCCGTCTGTCATCCGGCTGCGCCGGTACGTGCGCCTGCCGCATCGCAGCCGGGTGCCCCTGACCAGGGCAGCGCTAATGCGCCGGGATAACTACCTGTGCGCGTACTGCGGCACCAAGGCCGACACCATCGATCACGTCGTGCCTCGCAGCAGAGGCGGCCCGCATGCCTGGGAGAACTGCGTCGCCTCCTGCACCCGCTGCAACCACCGGAAGGCCGACAGGCTCATCGAGGAACTTGGCTGGACGCTGCCGCGAGACCCGGCAGCGCCCCGTGGTCCGCATTGGCGGCTCATCGGTGCCATCAACGACGGCGACCCCCAGTGGGTCGCTTATCTAACTGAGCCGAGCGCAGCCTAGCTCCTGATCGTCCGGGTCTGCCTGGCGGCGCTTCGAGATATATCGCATTGCCCGGCGATCTCGTGCCCTGGTGCTGGCATCACCAGCTGCCCGTGTACTCGCACCCTGGCCCGGACTTCCGTTTCGTGCTGATAATGGCTGCCAGCGCAGGTCCTGCGCGGCGCAGCAGGGGAGGTGCGGCCGTGAGCCGCCGCAATCGTGCAGGTGCACACGACGCCGATGGGCAGTCCGACGAGCCGCGAGGCGAGACGGTCAGCGGATCGCGACGCTCGTTCTGGTGGGCGCTATCGTGCTGGGCTTTGTCCCTGACCACGCTTGCCGTGTCAGTCGGTTATCCCAAGTTTCATCGCTTGCCAGCCAGCGCGGCCAACTTCAGTGGCGGTCCGGCGGACGGTGTGCTCGCGGTCGTCTTCGTCGGCGCGTTCGCGACCGTCGGGGCGCTGCTGGCCTGGAAGAGGCCCGCGAATCCGATTGGCTGGCTGCTGTCAGCCGTCGGGCTTGCCTTTGCGGTCGGCGGGATCAGCCTCGTGCTGGCCTACTTTCCCGCGTCGCTTCCGATGGCCCACTGGCTCGGCTGGATCTGGCTGTTCGGCCTGAGCCTCACTGTGCCGATCCTGTTGCTGTTCCCGACCGGACGACTGCTATCGCGCCGGTGGCGGCCTGCCGCCTGGGCTGCCTACGCCGGCCCAGTTGCCTGGTTCCTCGGCAACGCGTTCGCGCCGACGATCATCACGGCAACTCCGGCGCGAATCCGCAATCCGATCGGCCTGCAGAGCGCAGCCGGAGCGATCTTCCCGGTACTCGCCGTCGCCGGCGCGCTGCTCACGGTCGGCGCCGGCCTGGCGGCGATTGCGTCACTCGCCGTACGCTATCGGCGGGCCCAGCCGATCCAGCGCGAGCAGCTGAAATGGCTTCTCTACACCAGCGCCCTGATCGTGGCGGCGGTCCTGGCGGAGATCGGCATCCAGAAGTTCATGGGATCCACGCCGGCCTCGGTAAACCTGCAGAACGGCATCTCCAGCGGGGCGGTTGCCCTCGTGCCGGTAGCTATCGGCGTTGCCGTGTTTCGCTATCGCTTGTACGACATCGATGTCGTCATCAACAAGACGCTCGTCTACGGCTCGCTGGCGGCGTTCATCACCGGTGTCTACGTGGCCATCGTGGTCGGCATCGGCTCGCTGGTGACCGGGCCGCGCGGGCATCAGAGCGTCCTGCTGCCGATCGCCGCAACCGCCGTTGTGGCCATCGCCTTCCAGCCCGTCCGCGAGCGAGTCCAGCGCCTGGCCAACCGCCTGGTCTACGGGAAGCGGGCTACGCCATATGAAGTCCTGGCTCAGTTCGCCGAGCGGATGGCCGGCACCTACGCAACCGAGGAGCTGCTGCCGCGGATGGCCCAGCTCCTGGCCGAGGGGACCTCGGCCGCGCGGGCGGACGTCTGGCTTGCTGACGACGGGCAGTTCAGGAACGATGCGAGCTGGCCTCCCGACGCGCCGCCGCTGGCGCCCATCAGCGCAGCCGCTCCCGACCGACAGCTCGCCAGCCCCGGCGCTGATCGCATCGTGCCGGTGCTCTACCACGGCGAGATGCTCGGAGCCTTGTCGCTGACCAAGAGGCAAGGCGAGTCGCTAACGCCGACGGAGGGCAAGCTTCTGCTCGACCTGGCCGCGCAGATCGGGCTCGTCCTGCGCAACGTCAGGCTCTGGGAGCAGCTGACAGCCAGGCTCGTGGATCTGCGTGCGTCCCGGCAGCGCCTGGTCGCCGCGCAGGACGCCGAGCGGCGACGGATCGAGCGGAATATTCACGACGGCGCGCAGCAGCAGCTCGTGTCACTGGCGATCAAGTTGTCCCTCGCCGAGTCCATGGTCGGCTCGGACTGTGAAGGTGAGCGCGAGATCCTCGGCGAGCTCCACGTCGAGGCCGTGGGTGCAGTCGAGGACCTGCGTGACCTGGCTCGCGGCATCTACCCGCCGCTGCTGGTAGCTGACGGCCTGGCCGCGGCACTGAAGCCGCAGCTAGCGAGGTCGCCGATGCCGGTGGAGCTGGACAGCGGCGGCATCGGACGCTATCCGGGCGAGATCGAGGCAGCCGCGTACTTCTGCGTACTCGAGGCGCTGCAGAACGTTGCCAAGTACTCGCGCGCCACCTCGGCAAGCGTCCGGCTCAGCGAAGCCCCGCGCGGGGAGCTCATGTTCGAGGTGGCCGATGATGGCATCGGCTTCAACCCGGCCGCCAGGGCGTACGGCTCCGGACTTCAGGGCATCGAGGACCGGCTGGGAACCCACGGCGGCAGGTTGGCTGTCGTCAGCGCACCCGGTGCCGGCACCGTCATCCGCGGCTGGCTTCCGGTGGCGGCGGCCGCGGAGGCAGCGGCGTGAGTAGCGGCTGGCCGCGCCGACTCGCCACCGGCATGCTCATCGCGACGATCGCGGCGCTGGCGGCCGGCGCGAGCCTGGGCGTTGCCGGCGGTGACGCTGCGCTCGGTCTTGAGTTCGTGCCGGTCCTGCTTGCCTTCGCCGCAGTGGGCTGGCTTATTGCGGGGCATCGGGCACGCAACCCGATCGGCTGGCTGTTCCTGATCGAGGGTCTCGCCTTCGCCATCGCTGTCGCGACAGCGGAATATGCCAGGTTCGCGGCCAGCACTGGCGTGCAGCTCCCCGCCGTTCCCTGGGTGGCCTGGGCAGGCGCCATCACCGGCGAGTTGTTCTTCGTCTTCCCGCTCGCTTTGCTGCTGTTCCCCGACGGCAAGCTCCTGTCAGCGCCGTGGCGCTTGGCGGCGGCTGCCTTTGTGTCGGGCGAGGTTCTGTTGCTGCTGATGGCCGCGCTGTCGGGCGCAGCCCTCCGAGCTCAGGGCGCAGCCATTCCCTCGCCGGTCCGGGTCATCCCGCTCGGGGCGGCGGACTCAGTTATCCAGTTCATTCAGACCGCGCTCATCCCGGCCACTGTGGTAGCGGCCGCTGGCTGCGTCATTCGCTACCGTCGGTCGTCGGTGGACGTCCGGCACCAGATCAAGTGGTTTGCCTACGCTGGCCTGCTCGCCGCCGCTGGTCTGCTGATCTCCGGCGTGGCGCTGAACAACCCGCTGATCGGGTTCAGCGCGCTCGGGCCCTTGATTCCGGTGGCGACCGGCGTCGCGATCATGAAGTTCCGGCTCTACGACATCGATGTCATCATCAGGCGCACCATCGTGTACGCGACGATGGCCGCGTTCATTACGGCCGTCTACGTCGCGGTCGTGGTCGGGCTCGGCTCCCTGGGCTCTGGCAAGCTCGCCGGAGCCAGCTCCCGCCCGAGCCTGGCCCTGTCCATCGTGGCCACGGCCGTCGTCGCGGTCGCGTTCCAGCCGGTACGTGCGCGGGTCCAGCAGCTAGCCAGCCGCCTAGTCTACGGACGGCGTGCTACTCCGTATCAGGCGCTGAGTGAGTTCGCCGGGCGACTCGGCGGCAGCTACGCCACCGAGGATGTGCTGCCGAGGATGGCCAGAGTCCTGGCTGAGGGTACCGGGGCCCAGCGAGCCGACGTCTGGCTGGCGGCGCGCGGTGCGCTGCACCGCGGCGGGTGCTGGCCCGCAGGCGTGAGCGGACCGGGCTCAGTGGCGTTGCAAGGCAACGGGGACGTGCCGGACATCCCCGGAGCAAGCCGGGTGTTGCTTGTCCACCAGGACGGCGAGGTGCTCGGCGCGCTGTCGGTGTCCAAGCACGCTGGCGAGGTACTCACTCCGGTGGAGGACAAGCTGCTGGCCGACCTGAGTGCCCAGGCCGGCCTCATCCTCCGGAACGTAGGCCTCAACGAGCAGCTGATCGCCAGGCTGGACGAACTCCGGGCCTCGCGGCTACGGATAGTGCAGGCGCAGGACAGCGAGCGACGCAGGATCGAGCGCAACCTGCACGACGGCGCGCAGCAGCAGCTGCTGAAGATTGTGTCCAAGCTCCAGCTTGCCCAGTCCATCGCCGGCCAGGACGAGCTGACCGAGCGAGCGGTGCTCGGCGAGCTGCGCGAGCAGACACGCCAGGCGCTGTCGACGCTGCGCGAGCTGGTGCACGGCATCAATCCGCCGGTGCTGTCGAATAGCGGGCTCGCCGCGGCCGTAGGCGCACTGGCCGGCAAGTCGGCTCCGCCCGCCGCGCTGGTGGCAGCCGGCCTGGGGCGCTACCCGGAAGAGGTCGAGACAGCCGTCTACTTCTGCTGTGCCGAGGCACTGCAGAACGCGGCCAAGCATGCGCCTGGGGCGCTGGTCACGGTCCGGCTAGCCGACTCCGACGGCTGCCTGTCGTTCTCGGTGGCCGACGACGGTCCCGGATTCGACCCTGGCGCGGTGCGCTATGGCACCGGCTTGCAGAACATGACAGATCGGCTGTCCGTACTCGGAGGGCAACTCGACGTCCGCGCAGGACCCGCGGCCGGCACCACGGTCACCGGCACCGTGATGGTGGCGGCTCCGGCCCCCGCCAGCCCGGTACCTGCCAGCGCGGCGCCTGCCAGCGCGGCGCCTGCCAGCCTGGCGCCCGCCAGCGCGGCGCCCGCCTGCTCGGCAATCGCCAGTCCGGCCGCGGATCCGCGAGCTACTCCGGTCGCGGTGGCCGAGCCGGCCTAGCCGCGAGCTCGCCCGGCGGTTGACTCCTGGGCGAGGCCTCGACCGCGTGCCACTCGTCGGGAGATGACCGCGATGTCACCGCCGTCGGTCGTGAGCACCTGGATCCCAGCCCCAAAGTGGGCGGCCAGCACGGCGTCGCTGAGCACTTCGGGCGCCGATCCGGAGGCCGCGATCTGTCCGTCTGCCAGCAGCACGAGCCGATCGGCGAACTGGCCGGCCAGCGTGAGGTCATGGATGGCGGACAGGACTGTCAGAGACCGCTCGCGGCGCACCTCATCGATGAGCTCGAGCGCGTCCATCCGGCGGCCGAGATCCAGCGCGCTGGTGGGTTCGTCAAGCAGCAGTACCGGGGCCTCCTGGGCGATCGCGCGCGCGAGCACGACCCGCTGGAGTTCACCGCCGGACATGGTCTGCAGGGTCCGG
>DATHQE010000479.1:0-14472 GCA_035483035.1 Streptosporangiaceae bacterium
CTCCGGCCAGCTCAACCGACCCGAATTCACCGGCGATGACCGCGACGACAGGCCTGACGAAGCGGTACCAGCCTGCGGCTCAGCAGAACGACCGCATGCAGACGGGTCGACCGCAGGACCACAGTCGACTGCAGGACCACACCCCGCCGCGCGGCCAGGCACTAGCCCAGGCGACAGCTGCGGGCCAGGCGACAGCCCCAGGCCAGGCGACAGCCGCGGGCCAGGCGATAGCCGCAGGCCACGCAACACCCGCAGGCCAGGCCCTGACCAGGCCATCGCTGGGCAAGATCATCGAGACCCAGGAAGAAATCTTCATCCGCCGACAGCCCGAGTCCGCTCGGCTCGCGAGCGTGGCAGGCGGTTCGCTGGCCGGAGGCGTCGTCTCAAGCTGGCAGATTTCCCGCCCGCAGCCCGTCTGGCTGAGCCACGGCAAGGGCTCCAAGCTCTACGACGTTGACGGCAACGAATACGTCGACCTGCATGGCGGCTACGGCGTATCGCTCGCCGGTCACGGGCACCCAGCCATCGTTGAGGCAGTCAGGTCTCAGGTGGAACGCGGCACGCACTTCGCGCAGCCGACCGAGACCGCACTGGCCAACGCCGCGGAGCTGTCGCGAAGGTTCGGCCTGCCGCAGTGGCGGTTCGCCAACTCCGGAACTGAAGCGACGATGGACGCGGTACACCTGATGCGCGCCATCACCGGCCGGGACAAGATCATCAAGGTCGAAGGCTGCTACCACGGCCACCACGACTCGGTGCAGGTGTCGGTGTGCCCGGACGACAGCGAGGACGACAGGGGCCCGGCAGAGCTGCCAGCCGGCGTGCCGTCGAGCAGCGGCATACCGCAGGCAATCACCGACCTGACCCTCGTCGTCGGCTTCAATGACCTGGACGCCGTGCGGCGCAGGCTAGCCGAGAACCCTGGCCAGATCGCGGGCATGATCCTCGAGCCGATCATGATGAACGCCGGCATCATCAAGCCGGACCCCGGCTATCTGGCGGGACTCAAGGAACTGCTGCACGCCAGTGGCGCCCTGCTGACCTTTGACGAGGTCAAGACCGGGCTGACGGCCGGGCCTGGCGGCGCGACTGGCCTCACCGGCGTGACGCCGGACATTATCTGCCTGGCCAAGGCCATCGGCGGCGGCATCGCGGTGGCGGCCGTGGGCGGTACCGCGGAGGTCATGGCCCACGTAGCCAACGGAGACTACGAGATGGTGGGTACGTTCAACGGCAATCCGCTGGCGATGGCAGCCTGCAAGGCGATGCTCACTGAGGTGGCAACCCCCGAGGCCTACGAGAAGCTGGAGAAGCTGCGACTGCGGGCCGTAGCGGGACTCGAACGCGAGATCGCGCGCAACGGGCTCAATGCCCAGGTGGTCTCGGTCGGGGCCAAAGGCTGCGTGGTGTTTTCGTCCGAGCCCGTCCGCAACTTCCGCGACTTCCTCGGCGTGCGAGATTCCTTTAGCCACGCGCACTGGCTGTTCCAGCACAATGGCGGGGTCTTCCTGCCGCCGTGGGGCAAGATCGAGCAATGGCTCATGTCTGTCCAGCATGACGAGGCCGATATCGATAGGTTTATCGACAACTTCGCGACCTTCGCCGCTGCGGTTAGGCCTCAACCCAACTGAATCCGCGAAAAAGATACGGTCCCGTTGCGCGGAAGACCTTGCGCCGGATAGCACACCGGGACATTCTGGGCAGTCAACAGGACAGAGTTATCAACAGGACAGAGTCACGAGTCCGGCAGAACGCTCATCCAGTAGTAAGCGGCGAGCGGTCAGCCTAGTACCCGGACTAGGCGGAAGGCGGCGGTAGATGCACCCACGAGAGGGCTGGCAGCCAGACGGCACTCGCCGTCGGCCTGAGCTCTCCCGGCGCCAGGCTCTGCAGCGCGGCTTCGCCGCCGCGTTGCTCGCCGGCGGCGGCGCCACTGTGCTTGACGCTTGCGCGCCCTACCTGGTCGGGGCCAACAACATCCCGCTGCCGCGGCCCAGCCACCCCGTGACCTGGCCCGTGACCGGCAACGCAGCGATCAAGAGCAACCTGCAGCCGGAAGCCGGCGCGACGCTCCAGGTCTACAACTGGGTCGCCTACATCAACCAGACGTGCGTCAACAACTTCGCCAAGAAGTACAACTGCAAGGTCCAGGTGACCACGTTCAACACCATGAACGAGGCGCTCGCCAAGCTGCGCAGCGGGCTGAAGTTCGACGTCCTGATGGGCGCCACCGTGGACGTGCTTGGCGACCTGATCGAGGGCAACCTGATCCAGCCGCTGAACCACAGCTACATCCCGAACATCAGCCAGGCGTGGCCGGACTTCCTCAATCCGTACTACGACCGGGGCTGGCAGTACACGGTGCCGTACACCATCTACACGACGGGCATCTCCTGGCGTAAAGACAAGGTGCACGAGAACCCGTACGCCATGCGCAACCCGTGGCGCGAGATGTTCTTCCAGCCCCAGTACAAGGGCAAGATCGCGATCCTGGATGACTACCGGGAAGACATCAGCCTCGGTCTGATGATGAACGGCATCTACGACCTCAACACCACGAGCAAGAGCCAGATCGACCTGTCCAGGCAGACCTTGCAGAATCTCGCCGCCGCGGTCGACATGCAGATCGACAACAACGACTACAGCGAGGTCCCTGACGGCCAGACCTGGATCCATCACGCCTGGTCGGGTGACATGGCCGCGGCGGCGGGCTATATGCCCAAGGGCGTGCCCGTGGATGTCGTCGGCTACTGGTTCCCCAAGGATGGCAAGGGCCCGATCGCGAACGACACCAACACGGTGCTGCGGTCGGCCTCCAGCCCGGTGCTGGCGCACTTGTTCCTGAACTACATGCTCGACGAGCCTGTCGTCCTCGAGAACATCAGCTTTAACGGCTACATGCAGCCAGTCACCGCCGTCACGCCGCAGTTGCTGGTGAAGGAGCAGATCTTGCCGCCGAGCCTGATATCCACGGCCGTGAGGCCGTCAGACTTCCGCCGTGGCGTCGCGGAGCTTCAGCTGCCAGTCGACGCCGACGCGTTGTGGCAGCAGGCCTACCTCGTCGTGAGCAACGGGATCTAGGATGGCGCATCTACCTCCGGAGTCGCTCGAGCGGCCGCCAGGCGGCACGGCCCGGCGGACTGGGCGGACTGGGCGGGCCGGGCGGGAGTCCAGGCCGTTCCAGCCGAACAAGCTGTTCTGGGTCCTGCTCGCCGCGCCCGGGATGATCTGGCTCGTCGTCCTGTTCGTCGTCCCGTTCTACGCGATGCTCGCGATCGGCGAGGGCAAGCTCGACCGCGCGACCGAGTCGCCAGTCGCGGTCTACCTGCCGTGGCACTGGAGCTCGGCGAACTTCACGAATGTCTGGCGCGACCTATTCGGCTCGGGCGCGTTCGTCGGCGCGATCGCGTGGCGGACTATCTGGTACGTCGTTGTGGCGGCGCTCGTCAGCTTGGTCATCGCGTATCCGGCCGCTTACTTTGTGGCCAGGTTCGCTGGCCGACGCAAGGGCATTTTCCTCGTGCTCCTGATCGCGCCGTTCTGGATCAGCTACATGATGCGAATGCTGGCCTGGATCGACCTGCTCCAGACCGACGGCTATGTCAACAAGGTCCTGTCGTTCGTCGGGCTCGGCTCTCCTGACTGGCTCGGCGGGCACTGGTACACGGTGATCATGGGACTGGTCTACGGCTACATCCCGTACCTGATCCTGGTGCTCTACGCGGGTCTGGACCGGATCGATCCGTCCCTGATCGAGGCGGGCCGCGACCTCGGGCTCGGCCGGACCCGGGCCTTCTGGCGGGTGACACTGCCGCTGTCACGACAGGCGATCTTGACCGGCATGCTCATCACGGTGCTGCCGATGCTCGGCGACTACTACACCAACCAGCTGCTATCCGGCGCGCCGAACACGTCCATGATCGGCAACGTGATCCAGGGCCAGCTGTCGACGCCGTCGGCAGGCCAGGGCGCGATCTTGTCACTGATCGTGCTGGTGGTTCTCCTCGTGCCGATGATCTACTACGTCGTCCAGACCAACCGGGCCTCACGGGTGGCGTCATGAGCAGCACGACAGTCTCTGAGACCGTTACCACCGCCAAGACGGGAACGGGGTCGCTCACGCGGCGGTTCTTTCGCAATCCGTGGCGGCATCCGTGGCTCCTGGAGGGCTTCACCTGGCTGTACCTGATCTGGTCGCTCGCGCCGATCGCGATCGCCGTCCTGTTCTCGTTCAACAAGGGCAAGTCGCAGGCGACCTATCAGGGCCTCACCTGGCGGTGGTACTGGGGCGACAAGGTCAACTCGATCTGGCACAACCCGGCGCTGCACAGCGCCATGTTCGAGACGCTGAAGCTATCGGCCTACACCACGCTGATCGCGGTGCCGATCGGCGTGGCGTTTGCGCTCGGCATCAACCGCTGGCGCGGGTTCCTGCCGTCGAGCTTCAACTTCATCATGATCTTGTCGTTCGTCGTGCCCGAGCTCATCTTCGGCGTCGCGATGTTCTTCGTGTTCACCAAGATGCCGGGCCTCGACACGGTCGGCCTGGGCAACTGGGCCGAAGTGCTGGGCCTGGTGACCTGGAATGTCAGCTGGCCGGCGATCCTCGTCCAGGCCAGGCTTGTCACCATCGGCAAGCAGTACGAAGAGGCGTCGGCCGATCTCGGCAGCACGCAGTTCCAGACCATGCGGCGGGTCATGCTGCCGTTGCTGACGCCTGCCATCTTCGCCAGCGCTGTCCTGGTCTTCTCCGGCGTGATCGACGACTTCGTGATCGTTGACCTGCTCTCGTCCAACGCCAGCAACACGCCGATGTCCGTGATCATCTACTCGACCCAGCACGGCGGCAACGGCGGTCCCGCGCTCAACGCGCTCGCCACCGTGATGCTCCTGCTGTCGTTCGTGGTGGCTGGGCTCGGCTACGTCGGCTACCGCGTCATGACGAGAGGACAGCGCATTGACGGGCAGCAGGCGCTGACCGCGATCACCGGCGCTGAGGGCTAGGCCGATCCGGCAAGGATGCCACCCAGGGACTGCCGGCCCGCCCCCTGTGACGTGCCTATCCGGGCCGGCGCGCGATCGCGAGCGCGTCGACCGCGGTGGCGCCGCCAGGCCCGCAGATCAGCGGGTTAATGTCGAGCGCGTCCAGCTCGTCCCCCAGCTCGACGGCCAGCTCCGACAGGCCACGGATGGCCCGGATCACGGCGGCCAGATCGGCCGGCGGTGCGCCGCGGACACCGCGGAGCAGTGTGCGGACCCGCAGGTCGGCCAGCAACTCCTTGGCCAGCTGGGCTGATACCGGCGGCAGGGCGACGCTGCGGTCAGACAGCAGCTCGACCAGCACTCCCCCAGCGCCAACCACGACAAGCGGGCCAAGCTCGGGGTCGCGTACTATCCCCAGGGCTAGCTCCACGCCGGCCGGGACCGTGCGGCAGACCAGCGCGCGCGGGCCGAGGCGAGCCGCCAGGTCGGCGTAGGCGCTCGCGAGCTCCCCTGCGTCACCGATCCCGAGCAGCACGCCGCCCACATCAGACTTGTGCTGCACCCGCGGCTCGTCGGTCTTGAGCACCACCGGGTAGCCGATCTCCTCGGCGGCGGCGAGCGCCGCGCCGACGCTGGCGACCGGCCGGGCCGGGGCCACCTCGATCCCGTACTCGGCAAGAAGGTCTAGCAGCGCAGCGCCGGTCGCCTCGTCGCCCGTCAGCAGCTCGACGCCGCGCGCCTGCCGGGCGCTATCAATGGGAGCGGCCCCGGCCGGGCTGCCGCTGTGTGCCGAAGTGCGGCTGGCGTGGTCAAGCAGGTGGCGCAGGGCCAGCAGGCCGGAGCGCGTCCCCTCCAGCACTGGCACGCCCGCTGCGCGCAGGTGCCCGGCTACGTCCGGGTCGATCGCGCTGCCGAGGTTGCTAAGGACGGCGAGCGGCTTGTCTGTGCGCCCCGCCACGTCCAGCATGGCGAGGGGATAGGACTGGTCGTCGTCGAGCTCGTGCACCAAGTCGATGGCGAGCGCGACGGCCTGCACGGCCGGGTCGGCGGCCAGGGCCAGCAGTGAGCCGCCGAACAGGTCCCTGGTGTCCGCGCCGGTGCCCCACACGTCGAGCGGGTTCGCCGGGACCAGGCCAGCATCGAGCAGATCAGTGAGTCGCTCGACCGTCGCCGGCCCGATCTCAGCGAACGGCACGCCGACTGCCTCAGCCATGTCCACGACGTGCGCGCGCTCCAGCCCGGAGTCATGCACGGTCGCGAGGCCGGCCCGCGGGCCAGCACTGGCAGCCGCGGCCACTCGGGCGCGGCGCCCAACGCTGAACAGCTCCAGCGTGTCGGCGAACTCAGCTAGGTCGCTCACCCGCAGCACACCGTACGCCCTGGCTAGCGCCTCCCAGCTAGCGTCGGAGCCTGCGAGCGCGCCCGAGTGCGCGGCGACCATCTGGCGCCCGCCGGCCGAGCTGCCTACGGTCAGCAAGACGACCGGGATGTCGCGCTCCGCGGCGGCAGCCAGCGCACGCCGTAGGCTGGCGCCGTCCCGGATGGCCTCGAGCACCAGCCCCAGCACCCTGGTGTCCGGGAGGTCCAGCGCGTACTCAAGGTACGCCGGCGCCGCCGTCACCAGTTCTTGTCCGGACGACACCGCCAGCGTGAAGCCGATACCGCGCCTGGACCGCAGCAGCGCGGAGAACACCGAACCCGAGTGCGTCACCAGCGCGATGGGGCCGGTCGGCAGCGGATCAGGCTCGGTATAGCCGATCGCGCGCAGGCCATGGCTGACGTTGACGAAGCCCATGCAGCCTGCTCCGCACAGCGCCATGGCAGCCGAGCGGGCGATCGCGGCCAGGCGATCTCGCAACACCGGCCGGCCCGCACCCGGCGGCAGATCTTCGTGCGCGTTACCGAAGATGACCGCGCCCCGGCAGCCGGCCTCGGCGGCGCGGGCCAGCTGCTGTTCGAGGGCGGCGTCGGGGACCGCGAGCAGAGCCAGGTCTGGCGACTCGGGCAGGTCGGCCAGCGACGGATAGCAGCGCGCGCCGTCCAGGTCGGCGTATTTCGGGTTGACCGGGTACAGCCGCGGCCGCGCGCTGCTCTTGGCGACCTCGTCGAGCATCCGGCGACCGAAGGTCGCCGGCCGGGCCGAGGCTCCAACCAGCGCCACGCTGCGCGCTTCGAGCATGGCGCGGACCGCGGCGTTGACAGCCCGGCGGTCGGCGTCGGCCGCCGAGTCGTCAGCGCGGGCTGTGGTGCCATCAGCGGCGCCCGTGGTGCCATCAGCGGCAGCGGCCGCGCGGTCAGTGCCCGGTGGCCGGAGAACGGCCCCGTTCCGGTCCTGATCGGTCGCGGGGACCACGCCAGCCGGCCGGACCGCCGTCATGACCGCCGGAACGCCTTGCGGGCGGTCGCGCCGCGCTGCGCCGACTTCCGGTCGGCGATCGCGGCCTTGGCCGCCTGCCAGCCGGGGATCCCGCACACGCCGCCGCCGGCGTGCGTCGCGGAGCTGCCGTAGTAGAGGCCGTCGACGGGAGTGCGGTAATCGGCGAATCCGGGCGCAGGCCGCATGTGGAACAGCTGCTCAAGCGACAGCTCGCCGTGGAAGATGTTGCCGCCGATAAGGCCGTACTCGTGCTCCATCTGGTAGGGGCCGACGACATCGCGGTGCAGGATCGAGCCCTTGAAGTTAGGCGCGAGCTCGTTGTAGCAGTCGATCATGCGGTCGGCGTAAGCCTCAAGCTCGGCGGCGTGCGGCTCCGTATTCCAGTCCGCAGGCACCCACTGGGTGAACAGCGACATGATGTGCGTGCCTTCCGGGCTCAGCGTCTTGTCGAACGCCGTCGGGATCACGCCGTCGCTGAACGGCCGCACGGCGGCCTTGCCGTCGCGGGCGTCCTGGAACGCGCGCTCGATGTACTCCATCGTGGGTGCCATCTCGACCGACCCGGTGTGATGCTCCTGGAGCTGCGAGCCGGGGTCGGCGATGAAGTCGGGCAGCTCAGCGAGCGCCAGGTTGATCTTCACGACGCCGCTGCGGCTCTTCCATCGCTCGATGTCGGTGGTGAAGTCCGCGGGCAGGTGCTCGCGACCGACCTGGTCCAGGAACGCGGTCTTGGGGTGCAGCGTGGACACCACCACCTTGGCCCGGATTTCATCGCCGTTTGCCAGCGCCACGCCGACGGCCTTGCCACCCTCGACCAGCACGCGCGCGACCGGCGCGTTGATCCGGATCTCGGCGCCATTCTCCCGGGCCGCCAGCTCGATGGCGCTGGCGACAGCCCCCATGCCGCCTTCCTGGAAGCCCCAGTTGCCTAGGTGCCCGTCACCCACGTCACCGATCGAGTGGTGTGCCATCACATAGGCGGTGCCCGGCTCGTACGGCCCGGCCCAGGTGCCGATCACGCCGTTGACCGCCAGCGCGCCCTTGACTTGCGGTGACTCGAACCAGTCGTCGAGCAGGTCGGCGATGCTCATGGTCATCAGCCGGGTGACGTCCGCGATCGTGCGGACGTCCAGGCCGCGGTGCCGCCACGCGAGCTTGAGAGTCCCCGCAAGGTCGCGTGGCTTGCGTGAGCCGATCGCGGGCGGCACGGTCAGCAGCAGCGGGCCGAGCACGTCGGCGAGCCCGGCGAGCCAGGCGTCCCACTTCGGCATGGTGTCAGCGTCCTTCTTGGACCACTTCGACACCGACTCGTGGTTGCGCTTGGCGTCGTCGGCGTACAGCTTGATCGACCCGCCCTCGGGGAACGCCTGGTAGTACGGCCCCATCGGGTAGATCTTGTAACCGTGCCGGTCCAGCTCGAGGTCGGAGATGATCGTCGGCGGCAGCAGGCTCATGACGTAAGACAGCCTGGTCACCTTGAACTCGGGCGCGTCCGGCCAGACAGCCTCGGTCGTGGCCGCGCCGCCCGTCTTATGCCTGCCTTCGAGCACGACGGTCTTCGCGCCGGACCGGGCCAGGTACGCGGCTGCCACCAGCCCGTTGTGCCCTCCGCCAATCACGATGGCGTCGTATCTTGCGGCCATTAGCCAGCCTTCCGTAATGTTGCGGCCACGCGCCCGCGCTGGGATTGATACGGCGTGCACGCAATGTTTGACTGAATGTTCAGTTTAAGAAATACTGGGCCTGGAGGCAAGAGGGACCGGCATTTCCCGGTGTTAAGTCTCCGGCTCACCGGACAGCCGGTCGAAGCCGCGCTATAACTGCGAGCGAGCAAGGACGGCAACACGCAGACAGACGGCACCAGAGGGACAAGTATTGCCGTCATGAGAGGAATTGCTGCGATGACAATCCGCGCAGCCGAGGGCGCTGAGGCGCCAGGGACCGCTGACCAGCGGCGCGAGCAGATGCTGCACGCCGCGCTCGAGGTCATATCGGCGCGTGGCTATGCCGATACCAGGATCGCTGACGTCGCCGAGCGCGCGGGCGTCAGTCCGGCCCTGGTCATTTACTACTTCAAGACCAAGGACCAGCTCCTCACCGAGGCCATCCGGTACTACGAGGACAACTGGTATGCCGTCGGCCAGAGCCGGATGGCGCGTCTCACCTCCGCGGCCGCGCGGCTCGAGGAGATCGTCGCCATGAGCTGCCTGCCGGAGGCTGACCCGGAGCCCGTCAGCTCGTGGCAGCTATGGCTGGATTTCTGGGCGCAAGCCGCGAGAAACGCCGAAGTGGCGAGCGTTCGGCAGAAGTCCGATGAGCGCTGGCGTGATGTCATCACCACACTGGTCCGGGAGGGCCAGGAAGCCGGCGAGTTCCGCGAGATCGACGCCGCCAGCTTCGCGGTGTACCTGTCGACGCTGCTGGACGGACTCACCATTCAGATCGCGCTGAACGACCCGGTAGTTGACTCGATGCGAGCTTTTGAGCTAAGCATGCGTTTTGTGGCGGATCAGCTAGGGTTCGACTGGACGCCAGGCCGCGGTCTCGACACCGCCGACCGCGCCAAGTCCGAAGAAGGAGTAGGTGGCTGACGTGGCAGGTGGCCGCATTGAGCTGGTCTCGCTCACCAAGCGCTTCGCCGAGGTCGCAGTCGACGACATCGACCTGCAGATCGCCAGCGGCGAGTTCTTCTCGCTGCTCGGCCCCTCGGGTTGCGGCAAGACGACTACCTTGCGGCTGATCGCCGGCTTCGAGCAGCCGACGAAGGGCAAGATCCTGCTCGACGGCCAGGATGTCTCGGCCACACCGCCGCACCGCCGCAACGTGAACACGGTGTTCCAGAGCTATGCGCTCTTCCCGTTCCTCACGGTCTACGACAACGTCGCGTTCGGTCTCCGCAACAAGCGGCTGCCCAAGGCGGAGGTCGAGCAGCGCGTGTATACAGCGCTCGAGCTGGTCAAGCTGCGGTCCTTCGAGAAGCGGCGGCCGGGCCAGCTGTCCGGCGGGCAGCAGCAGCGAGTCGCCCTGGCGAGGGCCCTCGTGCTGCAGCCATCGGTACTGCTGCTCGATGAGCCGCTCGGCGCGCTGGACGCTAAGCTGCGGCGCTCACTCAAGGTCGAGCTGAAGGCGCTCCAGGAGCAGGTCGGCATCACCTTCCTCTACGTCACACACGACCAGGAGGAAGCGCTGACGATGTCCGACCGTCTCGCGGTCATGCGGGACGGCAAGATCGTCCAGATCGGGTCGCCTACCCAGGTCTACGAGGAGCCGGCCGACACCTATGTCGCAGACTTCCTCGGCGTGTCCAACCTGATGCCCGTCGACGTCATCTCCCACGGGACTGGCGGGCAGTGCGAGGTTCGGCTCGGCGAATCGGTGCTGTCGGTGACGCACGGCGGGCTGGACGCGCCGGACCACTCGCACGCGGTGATCCGGCCGGAGCGCGTCCGGATCGAGGAGTTCGGCTCAGTCGGGCCGAACCGCGTCCCCGCCATGGTCGAGCGCCTCGTCTACCTGGGCTCCGCCACGCAGGTCTTCCTTCGCCTCGCGGCCGGCACTGATATTCAGGCGCTGCTGCAGAACGACGGCGACCAGAGCAACCTCGCCCAGGGCACGCCGGTGCACGTTTACCTGGCGCCGGACGCCCTGCGCGTGCTGAGCGGCGGCGCACCGACCGCAGACCTGAGCGCGACATCGCCCGAGCCCGAGGCCATCCGCCAGGCCAGCTAGCCGTCCGCGCGTCTGGCCCCTTCGTTTACGTCGTCGCTGCGGCAGCGCTGCTGCTCTAGCAGCAGTAACTCCGCAGCGATGTCGTTGGATCCCGATCGGTGGATCCGGATCGTTGGCTCCGGCACTCCGCGAACGACAACGGCCGCGCCCGGCCACCTTGGCCACCTAGGGCGCGGCCGTACTCGCGTGGTGCCTAGAAAATGACGAACACCTTGCGGATCGTCTCGTGGATCTGCCAGCTACCGGCCCAGCCCTTCGGGAAGAGCGCAGTGTCCCCCGCGCTAATCGTCAGCGGCTCGCCGTCATCCGGCGTCACCGTCATGCTGCCGGACACGATGTGCACGAACTCGTGGTCCTCCAGCTGCCAGTACGACGGGCCCGGGGTGCACTCCCAGACTCCGATCTCCTGAGTGCCGTCCTGCCAGATGTAGGCACCACGTTGCTGCATCGGCTCGCCGGTCGCTTCTTCCAGCGGGCCCCAGTCCTCGAGTTCCGCGGTCGCGGCCGCCGCCAGATAGGGAGTTACGTTGGTCATGATGCTGATCATTCCTTTCGGATTGTGTTCGAGGGGCTGGCGAGTCAGAGATCAGGAGTCGGCCAGGATCAAGAGAGCGTGAGCTTGCCCGGCGCTTGCGGTGCATGCTCAGGGAATGGGAGGGCGATCGGATCGGTGCCGAGCCTGCTGTTGCCGGCCGCGTCGAAGCGATCCAGGCCGAGCTCGGAGACGTCGACGACGTCGGACGCGCCGGTGAGCGCGACATCGGCGGTCGCGCGCGCTACAGCTGGCCCCCACATCATCCCGGCGCCGCCCGCGCTGGCGACGGTGGCGCCCGTGATGCGCTGCGTTCCCTGGATCGCCGGGCCAATGATCGGCAGGTGGTCTGGTGTGTAATCGATGGTCGCCGCCCATGTGCGACGCAGCCCAAGTCCCGCGGTGACCGGTACCAGTTCGGCTAGCCGCTGGCGCATCAGCGCCAGGTAGGACTCATCGATGCTGACGGCCACGCCCGGCGCCTCGTCGGGGTTGCTCATGCCGAAGAGCAGGCCACCCTCTTCAGGCCGCCAGTACAGCCCGGCGGACAGGTCGAAGACCATCGGGACACGCTCCGCCGCCAGGTCAGGATGCGGCTCGGTGACCGCCACCTGGTGGCGAACGCCGCCGGCCGGCACCCGGACGCCGGCCAGGCCCGCGACTTCCGCGAGCTCTGGACCGCCAGTGAGCACGACCACCGGTGCACTGATGGGACCGGCTGAGGTCTGGACACCGGTGACAGTGTCGCCGCTGATGTCTAGGCCGAGGAACGCAACTCCCTCGCGTACCTGGACGCCCGAGGTGGCGAGCGCGACCGCATAAGCGGTCACGTTCCGGGTCGGGGTCAGGTAGCCGTCTTCGGCGCAGTAGGTACCGCCCAGTGTCCGGCCTGGCGTCAGGGTCGGGTTCAGCGCGTCGAGCTGGCCTGGCTCGAGCCACCGGACTGACAGGCCGAGCGAATTCTGCATCTGCATCCGCGCGCGGGCGGCAACGACGTCAGCCTCGGTAAAGCACGGCAGCAGGTAACCCTGCGGAGTGAAACCGGAGTCGATGCCGAGTTCGTCGCGCTGGCCCAGGTAGAACTTGCGCGACCACTCACCGAGCTGGACGGCCCATGGCGTCCCGCCTTGCGTGCGAACGACCCCGGCAGCGCGGCTGCTCGCGCCCTGGCCGAGCGTGCGCTTCTCGACCAAGACCACCCGGCTAAGCCCGCTGCGACGCAGGAAATACGCGCACCAGGCGCCGACTGTCCCGCCGCCGACGACGACGGCATCCGCGGTATCGCTCACCTGCATGTGCACCGGTCCATCCGCGCTGGTCGTTCGTGCCGAGCCCTGCCAGCCATCCCGGCCATTCTGTCAAGAGCCGACCCGCACAGCCGCCCCCGGATCGCGCGGCGCCGAGCCGGGCGGCCGAGGGCAGTAGCCCGGTTCTTGCCGCTCCCTCGCCAGGTGGCGCCTGGCTTGCCTGGACCGGGGTGGCGCCTGGCGGCGCCGGCCGGCCTAGGCCTGGTGGCGTCGGCCTGGGCCTGGCGGCGGCTGCCGGCCTAGGCCAGGTGCGGTGGCGATTGAGACGGATGGCAGGGCGTAACTCCGGCCGATCATTGCATGAACTGAATGTTCAGTCAAGCGCCCTCGACTGCCGACGAGCAACCTTGACGGCCAGGCGGGCAACGGCACACGTAGCGACCCTCGGCCCGGTATCGAAGTGAAGTTACTGGGGCTATGGCACCAGTAACGTCACATCCACGGACGAGCTTGGGCCGCAATCAGCGACTCGGACGGATCACGGCTGCGACCGGCATAGCACGCCGACGCAGTGCGAAGCGACGGCCGCACCAGGCGACCGCCGCCTCGTTGCACGCTACGTGCGAGTTGCTAGCTGAGAGCTAGCGAGCCCGCCGCAGTCCGCGGCGCTTGCGCATGGAAGCACTCTTCTTTGAGCGCATGACCATCATCGTGAGCATGGTCGCGCAGATGGCCGCGATCGCCATGACGGGCTTCATAAAGCGCATCGACGATATCCCTCCCCCGATGTGTCCTACAGGCGCCGTTCGTGCAATTCGGCCTAGCCAGGGTCACCCCCGGCCGGCACGACGGTGCTGTAGATCAACCAGGCTGGTACCCGTCGATCGGAACCGACAAACTGAGGCACGCCGGCCATAGCCAACTCGGCGGCACACCCCGGCGCTGGGCTGGCTGGCGCCATTGGCAACGTCCTCCCCGACCCCTAGACTGAACATTCAGTCAATCGATGCTCGACGGAAGGTGACAGGCGCGATGTACGGATTGTCAGACGAGGATCTCCGGATCCAGGCTCGCGCCCGCACGTTCGCCGATGAGCTCATCCCGCTGGAGGTCGAGGCCGAGATGAACGGCGGCGACCTGCCGAAGGATGTCGTCGCCGCCCACAAGGCGCGGGCCATCGAACTCGGCCTGTTCGCCACGAACATGCCCAAAGAACTCGGCGGCGGCGGCTGCACGTCGCTCCAGCAGGTGCTCGTCCAGGAGCAGGTCGGACGAGTCACCAACGCGCTGGGCTGGGTCGCCGCTACTCCGCCATCCTGGCTGCCGGCCGTCGCCACGTCCTATCAGCTCGACAGGTTCGTGCTGCCGACGGTTCGCGGCGAGCGCGAGGAGTGTTACGCGATCACTGAGGAGAGCGCCGGATCGGACGTCGATGGCATCGTGGCCACGGCACGCCGCGACGGCGACGACTACGTACTCGACGGCGAGAAGTGGCACGTGACGTCCTACAACACTGCCGACTACGCGTTCTTCCAGGGCAAGCTGGCCGGCGGCGAGCATGACGGCGAGCACGCCATGTTCCTGGTCGACCTGCCATCTCCGGG
>DATHQE010000480.1:0-21176 GCA_035483035.1 Streptosporangiaceae bacterium
CCCGCCAGACCCGCCCCATCTCGCCCTCAGGACTCAGCATCGCGGCAAGCGCGAACCCGTGCGTCGGGTGCTCGCAGACCAGGCACAGCACCAGCCATTCGGCGAGTGACAGCGGCGATTCCCGATCTGCGGACATGCGCCCAGGCTAGTACCGCGCCAAGCCAGGCGCGGCCCGCTGCCAGCGGGCTACTTGCCGATCATGACCTCGGTGGCCTTGATGATGACGGTCACCTGGTCGCCCTCCCGCAGGTTCAGGTGCTCGCGAGAAGAGTCTGTAATGACGGCCGCTATCGTGCCTGCCTCGACATTCACGACGATCTCGGCCATGACCGCGCCCGTCTTGACGGCCTGCACGGTACCCGCCAGCTGATTGCGCGCGCTGATCTCCACGGTGCCTTCTCTCTGATCGCTGGGTCACCACGGTCCGATCACCACGGGCCCGATCAGTAGTCTGCCCGTCTCGATAGGGGCGTGCAGCCGGGCTGCGGATGACATGAGCCTGCCTCCCTCTGTAGTCTCAGTGTGACTAGCTGAATAGCCCCGTGTGACTAAACCCGTGTGAATAGCGCAGGAGCGGGAGACTGGCCATGTCCGCTGAGATGCTCAGCCCGGCAGGAGCGCCCCGGCAGGATGCACCACGGCGATCAGGGCGGGCGATGCGCCCGGTTGTCGGCGTCCTGGCGGACGGTACTGCCTTCTACGCGCCTGCTGGCGAGGTGCTCGTCGAGGGCTCGCTGGTGACGTGTCATCTGTGCGGCCGGTGTTTCCGGTCCGTCGTGGCACACCTGCCTGCCCACGGCTGGACGAAGCAGCAGTACTGCGAGGCGTTCGGCCTCGAGCGGAGCCAGTCCCTCGAGGGGCCCGACACCCGCAAGCTGCGCTCGGCCGCGTTCTCGGTGCGCCTGCGGTTCGAGCCTGCCGTCCGCCAGGGCAGTGCCGCGGGCCGCCAGCGGGCGCTCGCGGGCGACCTCGCCCGTGATGCGGCGGCTGCCGCCCGCGGTCGGCCTTTCCCTCAGCAGCGCCGCCGAAAGGCCGCGCTCGCGCGGGCGGCGATGCCGGCCGAGTACGTGACGCAGGTCAGCAGAGACCGCGCCGACCGCCAGATCATTGCGGTGGCGGCCGAGGTCGCGCAACGGCATGGCTATCCAGATGTAGGCGCCTTCGTCCTGGCCCGGATCCGGGATGGCGCGAGCTTGGCGGCGATCAGTCGCGCTGCGGGTCTGCACAAAGACTGGCTGTCCCGCCATCTAGACCGGCTCGATCCTGCCGCGGCGGACGCCGTACGCCGATGTGAGGGTCAGCGAGCAGACAATGGCTGGCGTCCGGTCCTGCGGCGCCTCGGCTACCCCGACGTCGAGACCTATCTGCGGGAACGGCACCTGGAGCAGCACCACACCGTGAACGCCATCGCGGCCGAGGCTGGCGTATCCCACCATGCAGTGGCGGCCGCCCTCCGTCGGCACGACATCGCCCCAGTGGCGCACGCCCGGAAGCGCAACGATGCCCGGCAGCGAACCGCCGAGGTCGCCGCCCGGCTGGACTATCCCGACATAGCTTCCTATATCGACAACCGCAGGTCGCAGGGCTGGACCTGGCAAGCCATCGCGGCCGAGTCTGGCCAGCCGCAAACCTGGCTGCGCCGGCACCTGCGTCCGGCGTCCGCCGGGGAAACCTAGGCCTCGTCCTCGGGAACGAGGTGGACAGCTGCTTCCTCGGCCGTGGCGGCACCGCCATCGATCCCGGCGTCACGGGCCACGTAGTCCGCGTTAGCGATCGGGAAGCCGCCGTCGTCCTCGGGCGCGAGGCGCCCGGATCGCGGATCTGGGCCGGAATCCGCCGCCAATCTGCGGATGTCCGCTTCGGTCGCGTTCTCGTCCCAGCCATCGGCCTGCTCCGGGTCCACACCGAGTTCGGGGCTAATGTCTGGTTCTTCTGCCGCCAGGAGCTGGTCGAGCGACTGGCCTGCTTCCTGCTCGGCGGCCGTCGCGCCGAATTGCATCGCCGCGGACCAGCGTTCCGGCGTGATCACTCCGCGGTCTAGCGGATCGTCGCCCGGCGGACCCGTCAGCGTGTCGGCGGCGTCCAGCACCTCGAAGTCCGCCAGGTCCTCCGACTCGTGGCGCCACTCCTGCGGCATCTCTCAGCTCCTCCCGGTCAGACCTCACTGGCGTCAGGTGAGCCGTTCCATCCAAACTACCCATTGCGCGCTGGCGCGCCGGGCAGGGGGCTGGACCAGGGTCAGGCCCGGTCACGCTCCTAGCTGCCGGTCGCGGGCTTCGACCAGACCAGGGAATAACGCCAGAGCGGATGGCGCCGGTACCGGACGCCAGGCAGCACCTCGGCCGCGAGTCGCCGCGCGGACCGGTACGTCTCCGGCGGCGGCCAGACCGTCGGCGCGGAGTGTTCCCAGTAACCCCGGCGTGCTGAATACACCCGGTGCAGGACGACGCCGGCGGCGTCGGCAGGCAGATCCGCTGGGTACTTGCTGCGTGCCAGCCCGACAATCGCCAGCGTGCCGCCAGGCCGCAGCAGCTCGCGCATGCGGCCTAGCGCCTGCCGCATGTCCATGTGATGTAGGGCGGCGACCGATGCGATGAAGTCGAACGAGCTGTCGAAGCGGTACCGGAGGAAGTCGCCGGCGAGATACTCGACCCGCCGCGCCGGGTCTAGCGCGCGGCCAAGGCGGAGGCTCGGCTCATCGAGGTCGATAGCCGTGACGTGCGGCACCGACTGAGCGAGCTCGCGAGCGAGCATGCCCTCGCCGCAGCCGACATCAAGAGCGCGACTGCAGCCAGCCGGCATCGCGGCGAGGATCAGCGGGTGGTACTGGATGTTGTGATTCCACCGGCCGTTCCGCACCACGCCGTCAACGTAGCACCCCCAGTCCCGCCCCTTCAGGCATCGCGGGTCGCCATCCGCCAGGCGCCCATCACGGACCAGCCGGCGATCCAGCCCGCAACGACGGTGATCATGGCCCAGGTGGGCATCGGCGGGATAGCGAGGACGCCCCGGCCGCCAAAGAGCCCGGCCGGACCGCCACCTCCCACTGTCCCGGCCAGGCCGGCCGGCCTTAGCTGGTCCAGGGCGACTCCCACGTCGATTCGCTGACCATCGAGGAAGTACGGGATCACGTGCCCGGCGAGGATGGGCGTCACGATGATCTCCAGCGCGATCATCAGGACGAGAGTGACAGTGCGCTGACCAAGCAGCGACCCGAGACCAAGACCCACGACGAAGCCGACACCGACCTCGAGCTCGAGCCACCCGCCGATCTTGGCCATTTCGTTAATGGCCGGATTGAGCACAGCCGGCTCTGCGGCCACGTAGTCGCCGTACAGGGTGTTGATCTGGTGCCGGACTAGCGACGCGCCTGCGGACGCCGGTCCAGGCCCGGTCCCGAGGGCAGCCTGCGCCTGCGCGGGGTGGGCGAGGAGCCAGGTCTCAAGCTGGGTCTTGTCCAGCTGCACCGGGATGGAGACGCCGTCGAAGTTGACCGATGTTCCCGGCGGCGCGCCCGCGTAGCTCGTCACCAGGCAGATCATCGCGAACGCCACCGCGACCAGTGGCAGCACGATCGCCAGGCCTGCTGGAATACGAGCCAGGTAGAGGGCGACGCGCGACCTGCCGGTCACCACTAGGTGCCGGAAGACCCCTTCGGTGAGATCCGTGGTCCCGGCGGTGGCGCCAACAGCGGCCGCAGCGATGAAGCCGAACTCAGCCAGGAGATTGCAGAGGATCGCGAAGATGCTCGGGCTGCCGGCTGGCGCGTAGCTCTTGGGGTCGACGGCGTGGAACAGCAGCCGGAGCCCGAGCACTAGCACCGGGGCCGCGAGGGTCAGCACGATGACAGCCACCAGGAGCCCGCGTCTCTTGCGCAGCTCCAGGTGCTTGGTGGCGATGAGGCCCCAGGTGGGGAGCGGCGAGCCAGGCCGGGAACTGAGCCGCCGGCCCGCGCTGTCGCGGTCGGTACCAGGCGTCGACGACGGCTGCTCGCTGATCGCGGTGATCTCGGTCACGGCGTGTCTCCTAGTCGGGTCGTCACTGACAAGAACCAGTCCTCGAGCGTGGTCCGGACCTCACCGAGGCCGTACACCGAGATCCCGCCGTCGACGATCCGCCGGTTGATCTCGGCCACGACTTCTCGGGTCGCGGCCGGCGCGAGAGTCAGTGTCAGCGAGCCGTCGCCGATGGTCATCTCGGCGGCGATCGTGCTCGCGTCGATCAAGCGGGCAGCCCCGGCCGGATCAGAACAGTCGACCTGCACCACGGTGCCGCGACCCCGGACCAGGTCGTCGATCGAGCCCTGGCGGACGACGCGTCCTCGGTCGACGATCGCCACCGCGTCGCACGTGCGCTCGACCTCGTCCAGCAAGTGCGAGGACAGCATGACGGTCCGTCCTTCGGCGACGAAGGCGCGGATCATTTCCCGCATCTCGTGCATGCCTGCGGGGTCAAGCCCGTTCATCGGCTCGTCGAGTATGAGCAGCTCTGGATCTGCGAGGAGGCAGGCCGCTACCCCGAGGCGCTGGCGCATGCCCATCGAGTACGAGGCGACCTTGTCGTCGGCCCGGTCGGCGAGGCGGACTCTGGTGAGCGCCGAACCTATTCGCAGGCCGGCCCCGCCGCCGCGCGCCGCGGCCAGCACGCGCAGGTTCTCCCGGCCAGTGAGATGGCCGTAGAAGCGTGGCTCGTCGACGATGGCGCCGACCCGGCCGAGGGCTTTGCTCCGCTCCGCGGGGACACCGATCCCGAGCAGGGACATCGTGCCGCCATCGGCGTGGGTGAGCCCGAGCAGCGTGCGAATCAGCGTCGTCTTGCCGGCACCATTGGGCCCGAGATACCCGAACGCGCATCCCCGCGGCACGAGCAGCTCGACGTCATCGACGGCGACGTTCGGCCCGAACCTCTTGGTGAGCCCGTGCGTTTCTACCGCCCAGCCGCCAGCTGGTGTCTGAAGTGGTGACATCGGCGGAAGCGCCGGCAATCGGGCAGCTCGGCCGGAGTCGGCCGGGGTAAGAACCTCGCGGTCGGCCACTCGCGCCACTTCTGGCGTCGTTTCCAGCCGGATTGATTGCCCGCGCTCCGGTCGGCCGCGGCGTCGGGCACTGAGCCGGACGGCGCCGACTGCCAGGCCGCTGACGACCAGCAGCAGGATCAGTATGGGGAGACCTAGCACTATCCCTCCGAGGATCATCGAGGCCAGACCGGCGCCGCAAGTCCGGCAGGTGCGGTCGCGGCTAGCGATGTCATCGTGTCGGAGCAGCGCGCGCCGGTCGTCATGCTCGAGCATCGAATGCACGTCATCCCTCGGGCCGATGCCCGTGAGCGCCCGGATGACGCTGCCGCGCTGTCTCGGGACCGCTCAGTCCCCGGAGACGAGACCCGACTCGTAGGCCATGACGACGAGCTGGGTTCGGTCCCGGGCGCCTACTTTGGCGAGAATCCGGCTGACGTGCGTCTTAACCGTGGGCAGGCTGAGGTAGAGGGCGTCGGCTAGCTCGGCGTTGGACAGGCCTCGCGCGACGAGCGTCAGCACCTCGCGCTCGCGCTCGGTCAGCTCATCCAGCGCGCGCATGCGTCTCGCCGGCACCTGCCCCTGAGCCGCAAACCGCGCGATCAGGCGGCGGGTGACGCTGGGCGCCAGCAGCCCGTCGCCGGCGGCGACGACGCGGATCGCGCTCAAGAGCTCCTCGAGCGGCCGGCTTTTCAGCGCAAAGCCGCTAGCTCCAGCGCGGAGCGCATCAAACACGTACTCGTCAAGGTCGAAGGTCGTGAGGATGAGCACCCGCGGCGGCGACACATCGCTGGCGGTGATACGCCGGGTGGCCTCTATCCCGTCCAGCACTGGCATCCGGACGTCCATCACCACGACGTCGGGTGCGAGGCTGAGCGCGAGCTCGACGGCCTGCCGCCCGTCCACTGCTTCCCCGACGACTCGCAAGTCGTCCTCGGCGTTGATCAGCGAGGAAAACGCCGTGCGGAGGAGGGCCTGGTCATCGACGACGAGGACGCTGGTCGTCATCGCGCGTCGTCGGCAGGCACCGTGGCAACGACGCGGAAGCCGCGATCGGCGAGCGGCTCGGCCACCAGCGAGCCGCCGAAGGCCGCGATCCGCTCGTGCATCCCGCGGATCCCCTGGCCTCTCGCCCGGTGGGCGGCCCGGTCGTCGCGACCTGCTGACAGCGCACCCGCGCGCTGGCCGTTGTCGGTGACCTCGACTCGGACCTCGGCCGGCGAGATGGCAACCTCGACCGTCGCGCTGGCGCCTGGCGCATGCTTGACGACGTTGGTCAGCGCCTCCTGGACAACGCGATAGATCGACAGCTCCAGGGCGGGCGAGAGTTCTCTATCGGTGCCGGACGTGCGCAGCGTTACCGGCGTCCCCGAGGCCTGCACCGTCTCCGCGAGCTCGGTCAGGTCCGTGAGCCTCGGCATGGGCGCGAGCGAGTCCGACTCGACGTCCTCGTCGCGCAGCAAGCCGAGCACCACACGAAGCTCGTCCTGGGCGGTTCGGCCGATGATCTCGATCGATTCGAGCGCGGCCCTTGCTTCTTCCGGCCGCTGCGCCATCAGCCGCCTGCCGACCCCAGCTTGCACGGTCATGACCGCGAGGGTGTGCGCGACGACGTCATGCAGCTCGCGAGCGATGCGTACCCGCTCGGCGCGGATCTCGTGGCGGGCGCGGTCAGCCTCGGCGGCCCGGTCACGCTGCTCCTGCTCGGCCAGCCCAGCCAGGTAACGCCGGCGTGCCGCCGCGGCGTCTCCCACGAACCAGCCTGCTGCCAGCGGCAGGAATCCTTCGACGGCCTCAGCGGCCAGCTGCGGGGCCCTGGCCGCGACAGCGGCGTGCAGGAGCGACGCGCTCAGCGCCAGCGCAGCCGCGACGACAACCTGGATCGACAACCGCCTGCGCAGGCGGGACGCGACGAAGTAGGTGGCGACCGCCAGCACAGCGGCCAGCGGCAAGGGGGCGGTGCCGAAGGCCATGATGGATCCGGTCGCCACGAGTGACAGGGCGAATACTGGCAGCGGCCACCGTCGGAGCGCCACAATGAGGCCGCACAGGATGCAAGCGAGCAGCAGTACTGACGCCGGTCCGCGGGGGCCGGCGCCCAGCACCAGGGCAAGGGCCGCTGCCGCGGCGCAGCCAGCGAGCACCACGGTGACCAGCCACTGCCGCTTGCTCACGGACCGTCCGAGCGGCTTGGCAGCAGGATGGTCGCCCGACACAATACAGACGGTACCCAGCAGGCCGGGCCGCCGCATCAGCCTGCCGTATGACAAGCCTTTACATCGCAGGTCGCAACGGTGATCACGCCACCATCGTGAGGAGCATGTACCCCATGGCGATGCTCATGACGATCTTGTAACTGGCGGCGAGCCGGGGAGCGAGCGCCTGCCCGCCGGATGGACCGCTGACCCTGGACAGGGCGGCGAGGTGATCGGTGGTCCACAGGATGTAACCGACCATGAACAGCGCAAGCACCAGCGCCAGGGCCGGGTTGCCTACGGCCGAGGTGCCGCTCATGCCCGGCATGGCCATCGCCGCGCCACGGCCAGCGGACCTGGCCGGCAAGAGCATGTAGAGCATGGCAGTGCACTCGACAGCATGGGGCACGGGGTGCGCGCAGCGAGACCGGCGCGGGCTGCCACGGCGCCATGCGCGAGCCGCCTGCCATCCGAACCACGCCGCACCGGCGACGAACACCACTCGCCAGACGGCATCAGGGAGCAGGCCCAGCCGTGGTTCGAGCATGCCGGCCATCGCCGCGCCCATGACCACATGCAGGCCGTCCGCGTCCGGCTCGGTGCCGCGGCCGCGCCGCCACCAGATGGCCAGCCGGACGGCGCAGGTACCGGCGATGAGCAGCATGAGCCCGGCTAGGCCGACGGCCAGCCAGCTGGGCCCCGTCATCTCAGCATCCCTTCACCGGCATCGACTTCACTCCCGCGCTTACGCGAAAAGGCTAATTCACTTCTCGCGGCCGCTACAAGCAACCCCGGTAAATAACCGCACCGCGTTTTAAACACGTCGGCCTGATAAACCCCGTCGGGGTATCTCCGGAACCCGGGCAGGGTATCCATAATACGATCCGGGGGTATCCTGTTGGCCGCCTAGATACCGTGGCCGGGTATTAGTTAAACCCCGCACGGGTATTGCTGCTAAGCCTCGGTAATGTTTATCAGGCCGATCAGGTTGCCGACCGCTTTCGCTGCTGTGTAGATTTCCGGCGTGCGGCTCGAGCTGTCGATTCGCGGAATGACGTGCGCGGCGTACGCGGCCCGCGTGGAAAGAAACTCACGATGATCGACAATGTGGCGGCATCGGTCAATGTCGCCACCGAGAAGGCCATTGCAGAGGAGACCGCCTCATGCCCGGGATGAACTCGGGAATCAACATCAGCGACCCGACGGTCGTGGCGGCGTTCAAGGCCGCGCTGCTGCACCAGGGGCTCATCGCCCTGCTGATCTTCTTTATGGTCGGGCTGGCCTGGCTGGGCTTGCGAGCGTGGCTGCCCGCTGCGTCGGGCGACGCGGTGACTGTGTCTCGCCCGGCCGAGCCTGCCTGGCGTCAGGTGCTGCGGATCGGCTTCGGGATCGTATGGCTGCTCGACGGGATCTTGCAGGCGCAACCGAAGATGGCGATCGGGCTGCCGTCGCAGGTGATCGAGCCGACCGCGGCCAGTTCACCGCACTGGGTACAGACCGTGGTGAACTGGGCCGGCACAGCGTGGTCGTTTCATCCGATGCAGGCCGGCGCAGCCGCGGTATGGATCCAGGTCGGCATCGGCATCTGGCTACTCGTCGCAGCCTGCGGGCCGCTGTCCCAGCTTGCCGGGCTCGTCAGCGTCGGCTGGGGCCTGGTGGTCTGGGTGTTCGGCGAATCCTTCGGCGGGATCTTCGCTCCCGGCCTGACGTGGCTGTTCGGCGCCCCCGGTGCGGCGCTCGTCTACGCGGTCGCGGGCGCGCTGATCGCGCTGCCGGCTCGCGCCTGGCAGGACCGGCGGCTTGGCCGGACAGTCCTCGGCGGCCTGGGGCTTTTCCTGCTAGGCATGGCGGTCCTGCAGGCCTGGCCAGGTCGCGGCTTCTGGCAGGGCACGGCGCATGGACAGCCCGGCACTCTGGCCGGCATGACCTCGGCGATGGCACCTACGCCGCAGCCGCACATGCTGTCCGCGTGGATCACCGCGTTCACGAACTTCGATGAGGCGCACGGGTTCGCGGTCAACCTGTTCGCAGTGGCTGCCCTCGCCGTCGCCGGCGCCGTGTTCCTCAGCGGCCGACGGCGGCTGATCGGCCCGGTCCTCGCCGGGTTCGTTGTGCTGTCCGTGGCCGACTGGGTCCTGGTCGAGGACTTCGGCTTCTTCGGCGGCCTTGGCACCGATCCCAACAGCATGCTGCCGTTCGCCTTGCTCGCGGTCGGCGGCTACCTGGCGCTCGCATCGGCGCCGGCGCCCGACCAGGCAGCGGCGGTCGAGCCCGCAGTCACCGCCCGCGCAGAGGCGAGCTGGCGGGACCGGATCAGAGTCGCTGCGACGCCGCGGACGCTGGCCTCGACCGGCATCGGCTCCGTCGCGGCCATCGGCGCGATCGGCGTGATCCTCCTGGGCGCCGCGCCGATGGCGGCCGCCCAGGCAAACCCCGTCGCGGACACCATCCTCGCCCAGGCGATCGATGGGGACAGCGCGCCGCTGAACTACCAGGCATCCGACTTCAGCCTCACCGACCAGAACGGCCGTGCCGTAACCCTGGCGAGCCTGCGCGGCAAGGTGGTGCTGCTGGGGTTCCTCGATCCGGTGTGCACCAGTGACTGCCCGCTGATGGGGCAGGAATTCCGGCAGGCCGGCCAGCTACTCGCTGCTGACACGAGCCATGTCGAACTGGTCGCGGTCAACTACAACCCCCTCGACACCCAGGTCGGCTACCTGCAGGCGTTCGATCGCCAGGAAGGCCTGAACACGATCAGGAACTGGCTCTACCTGACTGGCACCAGCACTCAGCTCCAGCAGGTCTGGCACGCTTACGGCCTGCCCGTCGAAATCCTCCCCGCCGGGTCCATGATCGGGCACGGCGACTACGCATTCGTCATCGACCAGAACGGCCACGTCCGCCAGGAGCTGAACTTCGACCCCGGACCCGGAACGCAGGCCACCAAGTCATCGTTCGCCGCCGAACTGACCGACGCCGCCCGCCAGCTGCTGGGAAGGTCATGAGCACCTCCCGCCTGATCACCGCCGCCACAGCCATGCTGGCCACGGCCGTCCTCGCCGTCGGCTGCGGCAGCACGTCGCCGCATTCGCGCGGCTCCGCGGCACCGGTCTCCATGACCGCGGCATCGCTCAACACCTCCGTGGCGACTGCGGGCGGCACGTGGGCGACTGTCGTGATGGGCGGGGCCGCCAGCCAGTACAACAACTTCTGGCAGCTGTTCAGCCGTCCCGCGGGAAGCAGCACCTGGATGCTCGCTACCCCGCCCGGCACCGCGGACAACGGCGGCCTGGTCGTCGCGGGTGGGAGCCAGTTCCTGGTGACGGCGTTCCGGCCAAGCCAGGACCTCACTTATACCCCGCTCATCCAGACCGGTGACGGCGGGCAGGCCTGGTCGGCGCTCAGCCCGCTCGATGCGCCCCTGGCCAGCACCCCGGATGCGCTAGCCACGCCGTCGGCCAGCGGCACGATGATGGCCCTGCTTACCGACGGCACCGCGGAACAGACGGCCGGCGGATCGGCGAGCTGGAAGACCCTCGCCACACCGCAGACCATCGCCGCCACGACGGCCGGCCGGAGCTGCGGGCTGAGCGCCTTCACCGCCGCCGGATACACCCCGTCGGGGGTGCCGCTGCTGGCAGGGGCGTGCTCCAAGCCAGGCACGGCAGGCATCTTCGCGTCCATCGGCGGGACCTGGCAGCAAGCTGGACCGCAGATACCAGCGGCCTTCGCCGACCAGGACGTTGCTGTACTGCGGCTCACCCGGGTGGGGGGCCAGCTCGTAACGCTGCTCGCGGCAGGCAGCGGGCATGATGTCAGCCTGCTGGCCGGCTGGTCAGCGGACAACGGGGGCCATTGGACATTGTCGCCGGCCCTCCCGCTGCGCGCCGCCACCATGGACTCGGCGTCCTTCGGGAACGCTGGCGCAGTGGCCGTCATGGCTGGCGGCCGAGCCGACGTCGTCAGCGGATCGGGCACCCAATGGCAGGCACTGCCGGCGCTGCCGCCGGGGACTGCGACCCTGGCGCCCGTGGCCAGCGGCGAGCCTGAAGCCCTGGCTGTCGCTGCTGCCACCCTGACCGTCTGGCAGCTCGTCCCAGGTGCCAGCGACTGGACTAAGGCGCAGGTGATCCACGTCCCGATTCAGTACGGCTCGTCGGGCTGAGCACGGGGATGCGGGTGCACGGCCGGGTAGAGCGCGCGGTCCGCTCGCCGGTCACAGCGCGAACAGGCAGCCATCCCAGTAGGCCTCAATGCGGGGGCGGCGCCGGCCCCGCACGCCGATCTCCAGCACCTCGGGAAGCCGGCCCGCTGGAGCGCGGAACCATATCTCCAGGTCGGCCGGAGCCGCGGGTAGGGCGCGGAAGCCGGACAGCCCGGCCGGGTGCTCGATCGCCGCGTGCATGTAGGCCGCCGCGCCGGCGCAGCACATCCGCGGTTGTGCCGCCCAGACCCACAGCCGGCCACCCCGGCCGCGGACAAACTCGCCCGCTTCGGCGCTGACCTGGACCCGCATGGCATCCTCCAGGATCAACTATGCGCCCCGCCGGGCCCGCGACGGTAGGGCTGCGTGCAACGGCCGCAAGGGGGCATTGCTCGGCAGGCCGCTACTGCGGCGGCGCGCCGAACACGCTGCCGTCTGGCTGCAGCGTCAGCTGCGGGCTGGCGGCGGAGATCGCGTCCCAGTCGTAGCGCATCGGGATGAGCTCGCACCTGGACCACGCGTCATGCTGATCTGCGTAGTGCGGACTGGCGGGATCTCCGGATGCGCCGCCGACGACGATCCACGTGCAGTCGTCCCAGTTTCCGACATCGAACACGTAGCGTGCGACGGCGCCGTAGACCGCCGCCGTGCCGGACTCCGCCCGGCATCCGGTCGCCCAGACGGTGTCGTTGTCGCCGCCGACCCCCGCACCGGCGGGGCTGAGGGAAGCCGGCGCGTCCGGCAGCACGGGCGTCAGCGGATGCGTGAGCGCGGCCGTGTGCAGCTGCTGCCACGGCACATCCCGGGGTGAGCTAGCGACCGTTTCCAGTGCCTCAGCCAGCAGCTCGCCCCACGTGCTGCCGCCGGTCAGCGACAGGTCATCCGATCGCAGCAGGGCCGGCAGTACCCACCACAGGTGGCTGACGGGTGAGACGCCGCCCGGCAGCTGCATCGCGCTCCCGGCTGCGGCGAGTCCGGACCGGCTGCCGACGAGGCCGGCCAGCGCCCACCGCAGCCGCGTATAGCAGCCGGCTGCCGCCGAGTCTGGCGACATCCGGCCGTCCCAGCCGACGACAATGTCCCGGATGGAACGAGCAGCGTCACTCGCGGGCGTGACGTCAGCCAGCGCCGTGCGGAACAGGCGCGCAGGCTCGCTGACGTCGTCGCGATGGATCGTCGCCATGTCCGCCGGCGACGCGGCCGCGAGCCCGGCGATGAGCTGCTCGATTCGCCTGGCCCGATACGGCGGATGCGCGTCGGTGCAGAAATACTCACCCGTCTCCGGGATAGCGGTCACGACCCTGTTGTTGGCGGTCACGAGATACCCGCGGGCCGGATCGTCGGCGCGCGGCATCTGCTCGGGAGCGACCATGCCGTCCCACTCGTACTCACCCGTCCAGCCGGGCACGGGCAGCCACCCGTTGACGGCGGACCGACGCGGGATCACCGCCCGCACGAGGTGGCCGATATGGCCGTCAGTATCCGCGGCCACCAGGTTGTGGTCGATGAGCCCCCAGCCCCGTACGGCCTGGAACAGCGAATCCACCGAATCCGCCCGAAGCATGGGCAGGAGGCAGTCAAACGACCGGTCGAGGTCAAAGAACTGGACCGACTTCAGCGTCACCGCGGCGCCACGGGCCGGATCTCCGGCGACGACCGGGCCGTGGATGGTCGCGACGATCTCAACCGGAGCCGAGGCACCGCCGCGAACCTTGATGTCCTCAGTCGTCGTCTCCGCCCGCAGCCATTCGCCTCGATGCTGGTAGCGAGACGGATCGCCAGTGTCGAACTGCTCGACGTACAGGTCGTGCAGGTCGGCGTATGCGTGCGTGACCCCCCAGGCCACCTGCGCGTTGTGGCCGAAGTGCGGGAAGCACGGTACGCCGGGAACGGTGAAGCCGATCGCGTCGAACTCCTCGCAGCGCAGATGCATTTGCGCGTACATTCCTGGCAGCTCGAATGCGCGATGCGGGTCGCCCGCCAGTATCGGCCTGCCCGTAGTGGTCCGGCTCGGTGCCAGCGCCCAGTTGTTGCTCCCGCCGTCGACATCGGCACGCGCAGCCAGCAAGCTGAGCGCGCGGATCGGCTCTCGAAGGTCCGCGAGGCTCGCCATCCACCGGGCGGCGTCGGTGCCGGGCGGAATGCACAGGCGATCGGACCCGCCGTCGTCGTAGCGCAGCTTGACCAGGTTCTCGGCGCTGACGATCCCGACCGCGCCAGCTCGCCAGAGCTTGTGCCACAACGAGCCCATCAGGTATCCGCGCTGCCGCATGGCGGCTATGCAGTGCCAGCCCTGCCACGGCTCGGGTGCACTCTCCACCAGGTGATACTCGACGGGGGCCGGATGAGTCTGCAGATACGCGTTGACGCCGACCGTGTATGCGTCCACCATCGCCCGGGCATCGGCCCCGAGCGCCTGATAATCGCGGATGGACGCGGCACCGGCGCGCAGGCGCCGGGCGAGCCTGTCCGCGGGCAGCCCGGCGGCACCGACCCATTCGGCCCATCGGCCTTCCATCTGCTTCCGGCTCGCATCCATCTGCCAGAAGCGGTCCATGGCGTGCACGTAACCCTGGGCAACAAAGGCGTCGTGCGCTGACTCTGCGCGGACGTGCGGTATTCCCCACTCGTCGCGGTAGAGCTGGACGGGACGCTCGACCAAGCCACCACGACGCAGCGCGTCGCCGCCTGCCCGCGCACCGGACTGACCCACTGGCGCCTCCCTGGCGGACCGTGCAGTTATCGAAACGAGAAGGTCGCGAACGTAGACCACTGGCCACTGGGTGCGAGCTCGGTCATGAGCGTGACCGCGACAGCGCGAGCCGGGATGGGCAGATTCGCGCCTATGACCTGCTCAGCATGCAGCATCTCGTCGAGGTCGTGGTCATAGCCGACCGTCAGGTGCGGGACTACCTCGTCGAACTGTCCCTGAAATGGCGTGAACTCGGGGAAAGTGGCAAAGACGCGCTCAGTAAGTTCCCGGACCGGGCGCGGATCTCGCGGACCGACCCAGAGCACGCTGGTTCCGAACCAGGCCGTGTGGTCGAGCAGGAAGTCGAACGCCTTGGTGCGGCTAGCCAGATTCTCAAGGTCAGCCAGCGTGCCAGCATCGATCCTGCTCGCTGGCATAAACGGGGCGAGGATCGTGATGTGGGCCGGAATGCCCAGCGGCGCGTTGCCATCGAACTGCGCCCGGAACTGGCCCACCACGGGCTCGGCAGCTGGGACTTCGACGATCAGTGCCGTCTCAAGCTCAGGCTCTGTCATGACGCTCGGCTAGTTGCTTGAGGTTCAGCAGTTGCCGTCGGGCCATGATCAGGTCGCCGACCGATAGCGCGGGTGCCTTCCAGCGGGCAGTGTGCATGACGACCTTGAGCAGGAGGCGGGTCGTCCGGTCATCCTCAGGCACCAGGACGTAGGACATCACCGCTCCCATGATGGTGCCTGTCAGCTGCACACCCCGGTCAACCGAGACGATTCGGCCTAGTTCACGCCCGGCAGCGGTGGTGAACCGCTCTCCCACGCGTGGCTCGGGAAGACCGGCAAGTTCTCGAGGTGACCGCCGGCGCAGGTTGTCGATGCAGTCGTAGGAGTACGGCGCGAGCCGCACCTGTGCCACCCACGCCCAGACCGTTTCGGCAGGCGCCTCGACGCGCACGCCGCGCCACGCCTGCAGGGTGGGCGACGCAACGAATTCGTCGCACGGATAGGGCCGCAAGGCATCGCTGTCGCTCACACCCCACCGATCACCGATCACGCACCCATCCTCCGCTAGGACCCGAAGTGTGCGCCCACGCTAGTAGTGGGCGACGATGCGCCGGCCTGGCCCATCGACAGTCAGCATTCCGCCGTAGGGCAGCACCCACTGCGGGTCGGTGTGCCCGAGGTCGACGTTGAAGACGACCATGGCGTCGCGGTTGTAGCTGCCGAGGGCGCGCAGAATAGCCGCCTGCTGATCGGCGCGGTAGCGTTCTCGCTGCTCAGCCGTCCGGTGCTCGTGCAGGCTGCTGGCCTTGGCGGTGCCGACCACGATCGCGGGGAACTGGCCGAGCAGCCCACGCTCCCCGAAGTTGCGCAGCATCCGGAAGGTCTCCTCGGCTGGCGGCATTTCTTCCGATGTCTCCAGCAGGAGCACGCAGCCGGCGTAGTCATCGGGCGGCCGGATCCACCGGCTCGCCGCCAGGTTCCAGTGCAAGATCTCCAGGTTCCCGCCCCACGTCGGAGCGCTGACGACCTGGCCGGGCTGGTGCCAGCTCCAGCCCGGGCTCGGCTGCGTGGGTGGTGGCTGGTCCAGGGACGCCGGGTCGTCCCAGTCCAGCTCGTCTTCGCTGAAGTCCGCCAGCGGACGCAGCTCGATGTCGCCACCGGTCAGCAGCGCGGCGCGCAGCGACTCCGCAGAAACCGGGTGCAAGCCGCCACCGCGGCCGAGGTGGACCATCGTGGAGCCGCCGTGGTAGCTCGCGACGCCTAGGTTCCACAGCCAGTTGAGGAGGTTGGTGTTGTCGCTGTATCCAGCGAAGGGCTTGGGATTAGCGGCCACGACGGCCGGGTCGAGGAAGGGCAGGACGGTGATCTGGTCGTCGCCGCCAATGCTGGCGAGGATGGCCCGGATCCCCGGATCCGTAAACGCGGCCATCAGGTCAGCGGCCCGGTCCTGCGGCGACGCGCCCAGCTGGCGGGTCGTCGGGTACTCCACCGGCTCCAGGCCGAACTCTGCACGAAGCCGACTCATCGCAAGGTCGTGCACGGCCGGGAACATGCCCGGCGCGGCGAAAGAGGGCGACAACACGGCCACCCGATCACCAGAAGCGAGCTTGGCGGGCTTGGTGAAGACCGGGCGCATGCCGTTCATTCAATCAGCCCGGCTGTGCGAGCGGCTGCTCACTGGCAGCCACCGCAACCGTGGCTGACGGGCGCCGGTCCCTGCGTCGCGCGTACGCGAGCGCGGCGGCGATCACGCCCAGGCCCGCCAGCCCGGCCAGCACGTAGATGTCGCCGAGGAGCTGCTGAAGACCGGTCATGACCTCGCCCTGCACGGCCGAGGCCGGCTCGAGCCAGAGCACGCCAGAGAACACGGCCGCCACGGTAGCGACACCCAGCCAGCAGGCAAGCCGCCAGCGCCGGGCCGCAGGCAGCGCGAGCGGGCTCGTCGCGAGGTGCGCCAGCACGACCATCATCGGCGCGACCCAGACCCAGTGGTGCGACCAGGAGATCGGCGACACGAGCAGGCCAGTGAGCGCGCAGGTCAGGATGCCGACCATCTCCTGGCCGCGGCGGGACGCCCAGGCCGCGAGCAGGAGCCCCGCTGTCCCGACGACCGCCACGGCTGCGAGCTGGTAGGGCCGCGCCGCAGTTGTGCTACCCGCCAGCCGCGCAATTGCTCCGTACAGCGACTGATTCCCGATGAAGCGGACGTTCCCGATGCGATTAGGAGTGAGGAACAGGCCGTTGAGCCAGTAATCATGTGAGGCCCCGGGCATGAGCAAGGCAGACCCGAGACCAGTGACGGCGAAGGTCGCCGCAGCGACTGCCGCAGCCCGGAACCGCCGGGTCAGGATCAGGTAGGGGATGAAAATCAGCGGCGTGAGCTTGAAGCCCGCCGCTATGCCGACGCCGATGCCTTTCCACCAGCGGGTGTCCGGCAGGCAGAGGTCCGCCACGATCAGGAGCATCAGCAGCAGGTTGACCTGACCGTAGGACAGCGTCTGCCGCACGGGCTCGATCCAGATAACGACCGCCGTTGCCCCAAGCGTCCAGCCGACACGTCCTTGCGAGCGCGGCTGCCCGAGACTTCCCCACGTCAGCCACACCACGGCGACGAGCGACGCGACGCTTGCCGCCGTGATGAGCCACCTCGTGACCATCAGGTTGAGTGGCACCAGGATCGCGAATACGGCCGCCGCGAACGGGGTGTAGGTGAAGAACAGGAAGTGCCGGAAGATGTGCTGGTACGGGTTCTGCCCGTGGACGACGAAGCCGCCGCCCCACAGATAGACGCGCAAGTCGAGCATGGACGACGAGGTTCTCGTGAAGGTCTCCGCTACGGCCAGCACCGCGGGCAGCGAGATCGCCAGCAGCGCGGCGGCAAGCGCGGGGTCGGGCGCCCACGACGGCCGCAGCTGGCCGTGCCCGGCGCGTCCGGCAGCCATCATGTTGACCTAGCTTCTCCAGGCGCCGGCTGAATCGCGCCGGGACTGCGCCGGGTCCTGATCGAGCGGATGATGATGCTGATCCCGAGCGCGCCCGCGGGCACGAGCGTGACCAAGGCAGGCAGCTGGTACCGCCACGAGAAGACGAAGAGATCGGAGATGAGCAGCAGCGACACGGCCGAAGCAAAGAACAGCAGGCAGGCTAGGGCAAGCTGGCGCGTCGGTCCGGCGGCCCGCCTGCGCAGCACGACAACTGAGCCGACCAGCCCCGTCAGCGTGCACAGCACCAGCACGGATCCCGGAGTGTAGCCGCCGTCGAGCTGATAGGAGTGCAAGAACGCAGCTGCTGGCCGCCACACGGCTGGCTTGCCGCCGCCGAACTGGCCGACAGCAGCATTGACGATCGACGGCGTCGCGTGCGACGAGAAGTACGGGAACGTGGTCTCGAACTGCCAGCGACTGATGGGCGGGTCGCCCGGCGCCGTGACGCGGTCCACCGCGTACAGCTTCAGCACGTCGCGCCCGTACGCATCGAGAACCCGGAGCGGCTGCTGGGCCAGTACGCGGTGGCCGAAGTTCGTCACCAGGGTGTCGACCTCAGCTCGCGGCAGCGTCCGGTAGTAGCCCTGGACCGGGGCATACGTGCCGAACTCGAGCCAGTCGTTCCCCCTGGCCTGCTCAGCCTTCGTCGGGCAGAGCCCGCGCTCGTCGGCGGGCAGCTTAATAGTGGTGCAGTCGACCGCCGCCGCTGTCCGGCCGTAGAGCGACGTGACGCCCTGATGTGACAGGAAGAAGTCACCGGTGAGCACGAGGGAGCCAGTGCAGTAGGCCAGGATGGGCAGCGCGCACGCCAGGCACAGTGCCGCTGTCTTGCCGATGGCACGCCGCCAGCCGCCGCCAGCCGCCGCGAGTACGAAGATCGCCGCGGCGGGGATTAGTGCCTCGCCCACCTGGGCCACCGTGGCTGACGTGCCGAGGACGATGCCGCCCGCCACCACCCGTCGCCAGCTGATCGCCGGCTTCCAGAGCAAGATGGCGATGCCAGCGACGATGAGGGCCTCGAACCAGGTGCCCGGCATGATCGTCTGCTCGTTCTGCAGCTGATAACCATCGAGCAGGATGGGCGCGACCGCGAGGGCGGCCAGCCAGCGCGACACGCCCCGCCGCTGCAGCAGCACATACAGGACGACGGCCATGGCAACGCCCAGCAGATGCTGGATCGCGACGACCGTATTGAAGTTGGCGACTAGCAGGATCGCCCGCAGCGGCAGCTTGTAGCCCTCGGGGTCGTTCCCGCCAGCGTTGTACAGGTATTTCACCGAGTCGATGTAGAACAGCGCCGGGCGGTAGGCGAACTGGGCCAGCAGGCGCATGACAAGGCCCGCCGTGAGCAGCGCGGCGACCAGCCAGTGCTGACGGACGACGCGCAAGCCGCGGGCTGGAAGACTAGCCGTCGCGGCGCGTGAAACGTGCTCGGCCTGGTGATCCACCGCCGCGGCTGCGGCGAGGCTGCTCGCGGCGCGGGCATTCGGTGCCCCCGGACGCCCCCACGAATGTGACTGACCTGAGGACGTCACGCTGCTCCTGCAGGTCCGACCAGGTTTTGCCCGCCACCGGAATGCCAGATGGCGAGCAGGACCGTGACGATCGTGAGCCACCGGGTCATCCGGTTGCGAGGAACCTGGGTCAGCGCCACCCAGGCGAGCGCGGTGTACCAGGGGAACACCCACGGGGCGACCAGGATCCAGGCATACGTGAGGGCGAAGGGCGCCACGACCTCTCGCGGCTGGTCTGAGGAGATCCGCTGATAGATCAGCCATGCGACCACGATCATCGCGATCGGCCAGAGCACGGTGATGATCATCGACATGACAGTGGAGCTGACGCCGACACCCTCGCCGATGGCCTGGAAGATCCGCCACGGGGACGGCAAGATGACCAGCTTCGTGCCGCCGAGCAAGGGCTTCACCGCCGCAAACCCGTAAGGGCTGTAGAGCAGGGCAAGCGTCACTATGGACACTGCCGCGATCCTCGTGAGGCGAAGCCACTCGTGGCGTCGGAGCATGGGCCACGCGAGCCCGACGGCCACCAGGATGAAGTTGGCCTTGATCCCGCACCCGAGGCCGATCAGCACGCCGGCCAGGACGTCGCCCCACCGGCCCGGGTAGCGCCGCGCGACCTGGATCGCGCAGATCGCCGCCCCGGCCAGGAACGTGTCCAGGTGACCGCCGCTGACCAGCTGCTGGATGATAACGGGGTTCGCGGTCCACAGCAGCGTCGCGCGGACGGGATCATCGGAGGTCTTCAGCAGCAGCCAGCCCACGCCGATGAACACCAGGCCGTTGAGGATCATCAGGACCCAGATGGTGGTGATGGCGTTCGCCCCGCCGATCGAGGCGGCGAATCTCTGCACGGCGGTGGCGACTGGCCCGTAGACGGACGCCGTCTTCTTCCAGACGTCGCCGATGACCTGGTAGTACTCGGAGTGGGTCCCGAGGCCCTTGAGCGGGCTGACCTGGTACGGATTCTTGCCGAGCGCCGAGATGCGGCCATACGCCGCATAACTAGCGGTATCGGATGACCCGACAGGCGTGAGGCAGACCATGACGGCCACAACGCCCGCGCTGACCAGGAGCAAATGACGCGCATTGGGGCGCCAGCCCTGGCTGTGCGCCCACAGCATGCCCGCCAGCCCGAGGCAGGCGAGGATGTCGCCCGCGTACAGGATCGTCAGGGTGAGGGCGTTGTAGTGGCTGAGCGATGGCAGGAGATGCGACAGCGGCAGCCTGATCTGCAGTGTCGCGGTGTTCGGCGCCGTAGCGCCGACGAGGATTCCGAGCAACAGCCCGAGTCCGGCTACCGAGACTGCGACCCTGGGATCAGCAAGCCGGCTCCAGGCCAGCTTGCGGATCACGGTGCTCATGACCCGCTCGATAGGACTGCTCGGATTCGGCAGCTCGATCGTGCCGTGCGTTTCGGACCCGTCAGCCGGCCGAGCCGATCCAGGAACTCCGGCCGGTCCGGGCACTCCGGGCGGGTCGGCCGAGTCGATGGATGCCCGTGTCACCTCGGCCATACCTCCGTCAGCGGACGTGCGGTCCTGATGTCGTGGCAGGGTATCGCCGCGCCGCACGGTCTTGGGCTCCTGCTGCCCTCGCTTCGTGTGCGCTGGCCCGGCTTGCACGTCTTCGCTCAGCGTAGGGCGACCCGCGAAGGCTACACGCCAGATTAGGTCAATTGAGACAGGAGTTTGACCTCCGGCGCCACGATCATCAGTCGACAGCCTAACTGGCCGCTGTCAGCGTCATGGTGCCTGGCCTTATGCTCGGGGCCGGCCTCCGGCGGTGGTGGTCCTCGCCGTCCACGCCGACGGCGCATGACGGCTCTGGTGATGAGGGCGACCACCGCGACGGCCAGGCCAATCAGCACGTACAGCGAGGAACGGGTCACTGCGTCGTAGATCGCGGTGATGTGGCCGCCTGCCAGGTATCCGACAGACGTCCAGACCGAGACCCAGAGGACGGCGCCTAGTGCGTTGAAGGCGACGAACCGCAGCCATGGCATCCGGCTGGTCCCGGCGACTATTCCGTTTACCTGACGCAGCCCCTCGATGA
>DATHQE010000481.1:0-2558 GCA_035483035.1 Streptosporangiaceae bacterium
TCCGACTGTGCCAAATCCGACTGTGCCAAATCCGACTGGGCCAAATCCGACTGGGCCGAATCCGACCGTGCCGAATCCGACTGGGCCGAATCCGACCGTGGCCGAAGGAGCGCATGCCATGCCTGTTACCGAGAAGCCTCCCCTGAGCCGCCGGCTGCAAGTCCGCGCGTTCCGCGTCATCAACGTGCCGATGCGGGCGGTGCTCGGACTGCCGGTCGCGACGCCGCTTGGCGGCAGCCTGATGCTCGCGTTCATCCGGGGCCGCAAGACCGGCAAGCTCTACCGCCAGCCGATCAGCTACGTCCGTGACGGCGACACTCTGTTGTCGCCTGGCGGCGGGAAGTGGAAGCTCAACCTCCGCCCGGAGATGCCCGTCCGGATCCGGCTGCGCGGCCAGGACATCATGGCCGCGCCGGAGCTAGTCAGCGACCCGGCCGAGATTGACAGGCTGCTCACGACTATTACGAAGGCCAATCCCCGTGCTGCCGCCTTCATCGGCGTCCCGCGCGACGCTGACGGCCGCTTCGACCGGGGCGCGCTGGAGAACGCCGTCAGGTACGGCTTCCGGATCGTCCGGTGGCATCCGGTACCCGGCTGACTCCGCTCGACGGAATGCCCGGATCCGGCTGCGCCGTCAGGCCGGCAGGAAGTCCGTCAGCAATCCGGCGACCACTTCCGGCGCCTCGAGCTGCATCCAGTGCCCGGGGCCCGCCAGCCGCTCGTACCGCCACGGGCCCTGGACGTACTCCTGCGAGCCTGTCATCTGCGCCTCGGTGAGGAACCGGTCGCCGTCACTCCAGATGCCCATCGTCGGTGCCTGCACGGGCGGCAGCGCGAGCCGCGGCGCGATCAGCGACTCCGGCGGGACATTGGCCCGGTACCAGTTCAGCGCGGGCGTCAGCGACTCGCCTGCTTCCAGCTCGGCGATGGCGGCGTCCGCGTCCGGATGCTGTGACCAGGCGCGGAAGTTAGCCCAGTCGTTCTCGCTCAGCCACGTCTCCGCCACGCCCGGGAACTGGAAGAGCAGCATGTACCAGGACTTCTCCCGCTGCGAGAGGCCAGCGTCAGCGAACGCAGCCGGGTGGCCGACCGACAGCGTCACCAGATGATCGACGCGGTCTGGCTGGAGCGCGGCCAGCAGCCAGCTCAGCGCTGCTCCCCAGTCGTGGCCCACGACGTGCGCCCGCTCGATGCCGAGCAGGTCGAGTATCCCGATGACATCACCGGCAAGGTGGAGCAGGCCGTACGCGTCGACGTCTGCAGGCTTGGCCGAGTGTCCGTACCCGCGCAAGTCCGGCACGATCAGCTGGTAGCCGGCGACCGAGAGCACGGGCACCTGGTGCCGCCACAGATTCCCGCTGTCGGGGAATCCGTGCAGGAGCATGACCGGCTTGCCCGCACCGGTCACCTCGAACTCGGTGCCATAGCCACCCACTTCAGATCGCATGCAGTTCCTCGAGGTTGTCTGCTAGTCGCGGCTGCTGGCTCCACCGTAGACCGGCCGGCAGGCCGCCGTTCAGCCGGCGATCAGGACTCCGGCGGTAGTCATGGCGGCGACGGCATCCGCGTCGACGCCCAGCCAGTCGGCGAGCGCTTGGGTGTTGTGCTCGCCGCGCCGGGCCACGCCCCGCCGCACACCCGTTGAGGCGCCGGAGAACTCGTACGGGAGCGCGGCGACTCGGCGCGCGCTGCCCGGCACGCTGGCCGAGTGGGCACCGGCGGCGAAGACGTCCGTGCTCTGCGCTAGCTCGGCCCAGGCGATCCCAGCGCTCTCCAGCGCGGCGATGAGACTCGCCCGGTCGGCGAACCCGGTCATCCAGTCCTGGATGGCCTGCTGGCGCAGCGCCACCTTGGTGTCCAGGTCGGTGCCGGGCGGAGCGGGATCTTCGATCAGCCCCTCGCGCGCGAGCATGACCCAGGCGTGCTTCGGCGGCGCCGCGATCAGCATCGGCCCGCCGGGTGCCTGCCAGATCGTGCCGCGGGAGGTGTACGGCTCGGGGCTGCCGTCGATCGCTGCATGCGCGTGATCGTCGCTAGCTGCGACCGCGGCGAGCATGCTGAGCCCGATGTGCTGGCCGTGGCCAGTCGCGTTGCGCTGATGCAGCGCGGCGAGCACAGCGATGGCAGCGTGCAGGCCGGTCAGGGTGTCGGCGAGCGCCAGCGGCAGATCCGACGGCTCGCGTCCGTCCAGCTCAGCCTGGCGGGCGAGCAGGCCGGACTCGGCATGGATAACGGGGGCAAGGGCGCGCCGGCCAGCGTCGGGGCCGGTCGTGCCGAAGCCGGAGACCGACAGCATGATCAGCCGCGGGTTCGCGGCGGCCAGCCGGTCGTAGCCAAACCCGAGCCGGTCCATGACGCCGGGCCGGAAGTTCTCGATCAGCACGTCGGCCTGCGCCGCGAGCTCGCGGACGAGGTCGGCGCCGCCAGGCACAGCCAGGTCGACGCCGACGCTGCGTTTCCCGGCATTCATCTGGGCGAACATGCCGGCCCGACCATCAGTGACGACGCCGAACAGGTCGGTGACATCGGTCCGCGGGCCCTCGACCCGGACAACGTCA
>DATHQE010000482.1:0-2528 GCA_035483035.1 Streptosporangiaceae bacterium
GGCACGGGAAGCACCGCCGCGTCATCGCCGACACCGACGATGGCGGCCGGGTCTGGCGGCAGCACCGCCCGGATGGCCGCTATCAGGCCGAACTCACCGAGATCGGCGACGGTAATGACGGCCTCCTGCCTCCTGCTGATCACGGGCCGCTCCTACGGTAGCGTTGCCGTGACAACCACGACCGTGGAGGGCGACATGGTGCAGGCGTACATTCTCGTCCAGACCGAGGTCGGGAAGGCAGCCGAGGTAGCTCTCGCTATCGGGCAGATCACCGGCGTCACTCAGGCTGACGACGTCACCGGGCCGTACGACGTGATCGTCCGGGCCGAATCGGACAACGTGGATGACCTTGGCCGCCTGGTCGTCGCCCAGATCCAGGGCGTGGCCGGCATCACCAGGACGCTCACGTGTCCGATCGTGCATATTTAGGCTGCTATCACCGAAAAGTTCGTCTCGTTAATTGCGGTAACTAGGTCATGGATGCCGAGTTACTGGGGCTATAGGCCCAGTAACTCGGCATTCATGCCGTCCGCTTCCAGCAATGCGTGGGTACGCGGGCCGAGTCCGATCTTCGCCGCCGCGCGCAGGTCCTCGATTGTGTCGACGTCCCGGCGCAGCCCGGCCAGGTCAGTGCCGATCTCAGCAGTGCCGATCAGGCCGGTGCCGATCTCAGCAGTGCCGATCTCGCCAGTGCCGATCTCAGCAGCGCCGGTCGCGAGGTGCCGGTCCCGTGACGCCGGGCCGAACCGGGGCTCGAACCGCGTACCGGGTACGGCGGCGTACAGCGTCGTCCCCGTTCCGTCCGTATCGGGAACGAACGCCGTGCCGAGCCGTGCCGCCGCCCCGAGTGCCGCGGTCAGCTCGGCCGGCCGGAGCGCCGGCAGGTCACCAGCCAGCCCCGCCCGCCCGCGGTCTGGCCACCGGTCGCCGGAGTAAGCGGCGCCGTGTCTCAGCGCCTCGTTCAGCCCCGCGCCCGGCGCATCAGCGAGCACGACTGCGCCCAGGCTGGCCGCGATGTCGCTGACATCCGGGTCGTCGGTGACCACAAGGACCGCCGCGACATTGTCGGCGCGGATGGCCGCCGACACGGTGTCGGCGGCCATCGCGAGCGCGAACTCGGATCTGCGCTGGCCGGCTAGCCCGGTGAGTCTCGATTTGGCCTGGGCAAGTACTTTGACGGGGATTACTAGCGACCAGGTCAGCGTGGCCGGTCGGGCGGTCTCGCGGTGGACGTCGGGTGCCATGCCTATGATCCTCCCGCGACGCCTCGACAGGGCGACGCGGGACCGGACAGACTGAGGCACATCAGGGCGCCACGGCCACGTGGCGGCCGCGAGCCCGGAGGGAAGCGATGGCAGGCAAGAAGGCGCGCAAGCCGGCTGACGGCAGCTACTCGGGCGCCTGGCGGAACGTCTCCAAGATCATCCTGCGGCCTGGCATCCGGATGATGATGCGGCTCGACTGGAGCGGCCAGGAGCACATCCCCGCGACCGGCCCGACGATCCTGGCTGCCAACCACCTGTCCTACATGGACATCTTCGCCATCTCGCTGTTTGCCGACAGCGCCCGCCGCTACCCGGTTTTCCTCGCCAAGTCGTCGCTGTTCTCGATCCCCGTGATCGGCACGATCATTAGCAAGCTCGGCCAGCTGCCGGTCTACCGCGGTCAGGCGGACGCGGCCCTCGTGCTGAAGCAGGCCGCCGAGCTGGCGGCGAAGAATGACGCGTGCGTGATCTTCTACCCCGAAGCCACGGTCACCAGGGATCCCGAGCAGTGGCCCATGGTGTCGAAGACTGGCGTGGCACGGCTCGCGCTGGAGTCCAACATCCCAGTGGTGCCTGTCGCACACTGGGGCGCGCAGCGAATCCTGCCGTACGGCAAGTTCGTGCCGAAGCTGCTGCCACGCAAGACCGTGCGGGTCGTGGCTGGCCCGCCGGTCGACCTGTCCGAGTTCGCCGGCCAGCCGCTGAGCAACCGGGTCCTCAGGGCCGCCACCGACAAGATCATGACCGAGGTCACCGCGCTGCTCGGCGGGCTGCGGGGACTCACTCCGCCGGCGGAGTTTTATCACCCCGCCGTCGCGCGCCGGAAGCTCCGCCAGGATCTGCGGACGCTCCAGGAAGCGAGCGGCGTCTCGGCCGCGGCCGCCGGCGGCGCGAACGGCGCCGGGCCGGATCTCGGTACCCGGCCGGATCTCGGTGCCGCGGACGCGGGTCGCACGGACTCGGCTGGTGAGGGACCGGCGGCGGGGACCACCGGCCAGTGATCGTGTCTGCAGACCGCGACGCCTGCGAATCCCGGACCGGGACTCGCAGGCGGAGGGCAGCCTCGTGAGGGCTGCCGTGCTGGGCGCCGGAGCCTGGGGCACCACGTTCGCCCAGGTGCTCAGCGACGCGGGGACTCCGGTCACGCTGTGGTGCCGGCGGCCCGAGCTGGCCGAGCACATCAATGCGCGGCACGAGTCGCCCGACTACCTGCCCGGCATCGCGCTGCCTGCCACGCTGCACGCCACCGCGGATCCCGGCGAG
>DATHQE010000483.1:0-2622 GCA_035483035.1 Streptosporangiaceae bacterium
CCACTGTCACGCGCATCGGCCGGTCCCGCAGGTGGTGCACTGCGGATACCGCGTACGCGGCCCAGCCGAGGCGCCGCTTGAGCGGTTCGCTGGTGTCGCGGAGCATTCTCGCGTCCAGGCCGAGGCCCGCCATCACGACGAAGGACCTCCGGTGCAGGCTGCCCGAACCGTCGACACCGGCGGAATCGCTCACACCGGCGGAATCGCTGACACTGCCGGAACCGCTGACACTGCCGGAATCGAGTCGCCGGTCGGTGCCGGTGAGCGCCACGGCCAGTGCCTCCGGCCAGTGCGCCGGCAGCCCGACGTTGCGGGCGAGCAGGTTGCCGGTGCCCATGGGCAGGATCGCCAGCGGAACGCTACTGCCTGTAAGCCCCTCGGCGCACGCGGTCACTGTGCCGTCGCCGCCACAGGCCAGAACCAGGTCAGCCCCGGCCTCGACAGCTTGCTGCGCCTGGGTGCGGCCAGGGTCCTCGGGGGTGGTCTCGAGCCAGAGCGGCGCACTCCAGCCGTGGTCACGCATGGCACGCTCGACCGCCTCGACGAACCGAGCTTGATCGTCGATCTTGGTCGGGTTCACGACGACCGCCGCCCGCCTGGCCGTCGCATCGGCCAACCTGCGCTCGTCCCCGTGCTCCGGCGCTAGCGACCCGCCATCGGATGACATGAGGTCCATCATGGGCTACCACGGCCGTCGGCGAGGCTGCGGTCAGATTCGCGCCAGCAGAGTTTGGGTCACAGAAATAAATCCCGTTGTGTGATTGCTGCTGGCAGATGTTACCGTCGATACGGCGCTATCTCCCGCACACGTGCGGGCGGAGCGCAGTCTGCGCAGCGTAGCGCGGTCAGGCTCGACCAAAGTCGACCGCGCATACAGCGCCGAGCATCCGGAGGCAGTAGTGACCAGCCCGACCGCCAGCCGCGGCATGTGGCTCGTCTGCCGGCGTCATATTGACCTGCTCCGCGTATCCAGCGCGATCTGTTGTCCTTCCTGCTGACTCAGGTTCCACCGCACCGCAAAGCTCGCCCGGTCAGCCGGGCAGCCGCCGTCAGTGCCCGCAGCACGCCAGCAGAAGGACCCCGCACATGCCATCCCAGCCGCTTCGCGGCCAGGGCCAGTGGGCCCTCGGCTTCCACGAGCCGCTTAATCCCGCCGAGAGATTCAAGAAGGACGACGACGGGCTGCACGTCCGCGACCGCATCCTGAACCGCTACGCCCACCTTGGCTTCGAGTCGATCGACCCGAGCGACCTGCGCGGCCGGTTCCGCTGGTGGGGCTTGTACACCCAGCGCAAGCCCGGCATCGGCGGCGGCAAGACCGGCGCCCTCGAGGATGCCGAGATCGAGGACCCGTACTTCATGATGCGGGTTCGCATCCCCGGCGGCCAGCTGTCCGCCGACCAGACCCGCACCATCGGCGGCATTGCCAAGGAGTACGGCCAGGACCTGGCCGACGTCACCGACCGGCAGAACGTTCAGTTCCACTGGATCCGCATCGAAGACGTCCCGGCCATCTGGAGCAGGCTCGAAGAGGTCGGCCTCTCCAGTCAGCAGGCCTGCGGCGACGTGCCGCGCAACATCCTGGGCTGCCCGGTGGCTGGCATCGACGCGGCGGAGATCATCGACGCCAGCGCGATCCTGCGGGCGACCGAAGAGATCGCCACCAACAGCCCTGACCTCACCAACCTGCCCCGCAAGTTCAAGACGGCCATCTCCGGCTGCGGCAACCAGTGCACGGCGCACGAGGTGAACGACGTTTCCTTCGTCGGCGTCATCGGGCCAGATGGCCGGCCTGGCTACGACCTGTGGGTCGGCGGCGGGCTGTCGACCAACCCGATGCTCGCCCAGCGCCTCGGCGCGTTCGTGCCCGCCGAGCGCGTGCCTGAGGTGTGGACCGGGGTCGCCAGCCTCTTCCGCGACTACGGCTACCGCCGGCTCCGCAGCCGGGCGAGGCTGAAGTTCCTGGTGGCGGACTGGGGCGCAGAACGGTTCCGCGAGGTTCTAGAAACCGAATACCTTGACGGGAACGGGCTCGCCGACGGTCCGCCACCGCCCGCACCTGCGCCCGGCTCGCGCGACCACATCGGCGTGCACCGGCAGCGCGACGGGCTGTACTACGTCGGGGTCGCGCCACACACCGGCCGCACGTCCGGTTCGCAGCTGTGGCAAGTCGCCGACCTCGCCGAGGCTTACGGCTCCGGCCGGATCCGCACCACCATCGAGCAGAAGCTGCTCGTACTCGACGTGCCCGAGCGAGCTGTGCCGGAGCTGGTGGCCGAGCTTGCGGCCATCGACCTGACGGCCAGCCCGAACGTGTTCCGGCGCGGGACGATGGCCTGCACCGGCATCGAGTTCTGCAAGCTCGCCATCGTGGAGACCAAGGGCCGCGCCCGCGAGCTGTACACCGAGCTGGACAAGCGGCTGCCGGACTTCGACAGCCCGATCACCATCAACGTCAACGGCTGCCCCAACTCCTGCGCTCGCTTCCAGCTCGCCGACATCGGGCTGAAGGGCTCGATAGTCGACGGCGAGGAAGGGTTCCAGGTGCACCTGGGCGGATCCCTCGGCACCGACCCCGGCTTCGGCCGTAAGCTGCGCGGGCTCAAGGTAACGGCGGCCGGG
>DATHQE010000484.1:0-3642 GCA_035483035.1 Streptosporangiaceae bacterium
CCGGGCGCCACAAGCGCGAACTCGTCGAGCAGGTTCTGCGGGTTAGCCACGAAGCCGACCACCCGCCGGACGGCACCGGCGCTGCGCCAGGTGTCTCCGATTTTCAGGCCGAACTCGGATGCCAGGCGGGTCGTCAGATCCACCTGGCCGGGACCGGCCGGATAGTGACCGCTCGTCAGCGACAGCATCGGCTGGCCGAACGGTCCGTGCGGATCCTGCGCACGCAGGCTGTAGGTCAGCACGGAGCCCGGGATCGGGGCCGACTCGTTCACGGTCACGTCGATCCGGCCGAACCGGTGGGCCAGCGCCGCGATCTCGGCCGTGACGTGCGGGCTCAGGGAGGGGAACGTGGCCATGTCGGTCGCGGTGCCGAAGCCGGCGCCCGGCGGGGGCGGCGTGTTGGTGGCCACCGCTGATCCGATGAAGGTGGCCGCGACGGCGACGGTGATCAGCGCCAGGATCAGCAGCTGCTGGCGCCACTCGTGCCGCAACAGCCGCCAGGCCCAGCGCACGACCGCCCGCCGCGCGGGGACGCCCCCGTTCCTGGCCACCGGGCGCGCCGGCCGCTCTCGCACCGTGGCGCTCACTGCGGCCGCCCCGGCGCCAGCAGGGTCTCCGGACGCACGGCCGGGTCGGGCTGGCCGGGCTGGTCGGTGACCTGGCCGTCGCGCAGGAATACCACCTGGTCGGCCCACGAGGCGAGCCGTGCGTCGTGGGTGACGACAACCGCGGCCATCCCCGCGTTCTTGCACGCGTCGTGCACCAGTTGCATGACCGCCTCGGCGTTGGCCGAGTCGAGCGCGCCGGAGGGCTCGTCGGCCAGCAGCAGCCGACGCTCTCCGACCATGGCTCGTGCGATCGCTACCCGCTGCCGCTCGCCACCCGATAGCTCGTCTGGGTAATGGTCTGCCCGCTCGGCTAGTCCGAGCTCCGCCAGCGCCGCCAGACCGGCGGATCGCGCCCTTCGTGCGCGCCAGCCGTCGAGTTCGAGGGGCAAGCTCACGTTCTCGGAAGCACTCAGGCCCGGAAGCAGGTTGAAATCCTGGAAGACGTAGCCGATCGTGCGCCGCCGGAGCCGGGCCTTATCGTTGCGTGACAGGCCGGCCAGCGCGGCACCGCCCACGATCACCTCGCCCTCGGTCGGCTCTTCCAGGCTGCCCGCGATAGTCAGCAGCGTGCTCTTGCCTGATCCGCTTGGCCCCATCACCGCGACCATGGCGCCCTGGTCTACCGACAAGGTGACTTGTTCGAGGGCGCGCACTTCGGCACCGCCCTGGCCGTAAACCTTGGACACTCGCCGGAGCTCCAGCACGCTCATCGCTGTACGCCAGCGTGGCGGCGGCCTGTTGTCTCGTTCATGGCAGCCAGCGTCCCGCCCTGCGTGGGCGGGCGCCTCACGCGCCAGGGGTAGCGCGGGTCCCTCGTTGGAGGGAGCCGCTTTCGGCTTGCGCGGAGGTAGCGTTCAGGTGTGCTGGACGGTATGCGACACAGGGCGTGGGGGCTATCGGCCCGGCTGACCGTGTCGTACATTGTCGTCACGCTCGCCGTCGTGGTGCTGGTCGAGGCGCTCGTGCTCGGCTTCCAGGTGCCTTCCCTGGTCAACGGTTCCCAGCTACAGGCCCAGGTGGACGCCGCTGCGAGGAGTTACGGCCAGGAGCTCTCGCAGCGCTATCCCGATGGCGTGCCGGCTGGCACCGTGCTCGGCGAACCCGGCCAGCCGGCGCAGCCTGGCCTGGCGCGCCCGGCCCCGGACGGCACCCTGCTCGTTCCGGCGATTGCCGGCCCGATCGGTAGCCACCTGGCGGTCACCGCGGTCGTGGCGATCGCCGCCGACGGCATGGTCGTCGCGTCCTCCGCACCATCCCGTTACCCGCCCGGAAGGCCGTCTGCCACCGAACTTCCCGTCCAGGCGATCGCGGCAATCGCAGCAGGCCCCACCAACATGTACGTGAAAACCGGCAGCGTGCCCACGCCGGAGGGCAGCGTGCTCATGTCGATCTGGCCGACGCCCAGGGCGGGCATCAGCAAGCCGCCAGCCAGCGGGTCGGGACTGGTGGCCTACGTCTATGTGCAAGCGCCCTGGTCGCCTCGGTTCATCAGCCCCATCCGCGCCTGGAGCGAGCTGGGTCAGCTCGGCGAGACCGGCCAGCTGCTGTCTGGTCCCTATGCGCTGCTACTCGTCATCCTGCCGGTCGGCGTGCTGTTCGGGATGCTGGCCTCACGGCGTCTTGTCCGGCGCGTTCGCCGCCTGGAACGAGCCACGCTCGCGGTCGCGGACGGCGACTACACGGTCACGCTGCCCGTCTCCGGCCGGGACGAGGTCGGCCGGCTGGAATCCAACTTCTCCACCATGACCCGGCAGCTCGGCTCCGCGCTGGCCGCCGAACGGCAACGCGCCAGCGGCGACGCGCGCGCCGCGGAACGAGCCCGGATCGCGCGAGAGATCCACGACGCGATCTCCCAGCACCTGTTCGGGCTGCGGATGATCGCCGGCGGGATGCGCAGGGCCGACCCAGGCAATGAGCAGGCCCGTGCGATCGAGCACATCAGCGAGGAGGCGCTGCGCGACATGCAGGCCCTGCTGGCCGAGCTGCGCCCGGCCAGCCTGGACGGTGCCGGGCTCGGCTCGGCCCTGCAGGAGATCTGCACGGCCTACGACCGGCTCGGTGTCACCGTGGATGCCAGCCTGGACGACGTGACCGCCCCCGCACCCGTCGAGCATGCCCTGCTGCGCATCACCCAGGAGGCCTGTACCAACGCCGTCCAGCACGGCAGCGCCCGGCGGCTAGCCGTCTCGATGAGCCGCCAGGACGGGCACATCGAGCTTGCTGTCCGCGACACCGGCACCGGCTTCGACCCGGCGGCTCAGCACGCCGGCTCCGGGCTCGCCCACATCCGGGACCGGGTCGCTGAACTCGGCGGCACTGTGGCTATCGACAGCGCACCTGGCCGCGGCGCCGCGATCACTGTCCGGGTACCGGTGCCATGACGATCCGCGTGGTGATCGCTGATGACCATCGAGTCGTCCGGGACGGGCTGTGCTACCTGCTCAGTCAGGAGCCGGACATCCAAGTCGCCGGTGAAGCCGGAGACGGCAAGCAGGCGGTGGACGTCGTCGCGGCCACCCGCCCCGACGTGCTGCTGCTCGACCTGTACATGCCCGGACTGGACGGGCACGCCGTGATCGCCGCACTACACGACGCGCCGCACCAGCCTGCCGTGGTGGTGCTCACTTCAGCCACTGACGACGAGCACCTCGTCCGCGCCATGCACGCCGGAGCCACCTCCTACGTGCTCAAGACGGCCTCGGCTGAGCACGTCATCGCCGCTGTCCGGAGTGCCGCAATCGGCACCGCCAGCCTCAGCCCAGAGCTGCTGACCCGGCTCACCCAGTCAATCCGCCGCCCACTGCCGCACGACCCGCTACAGCCGCTCTCACCGCGCGAGCGCGAAGTTCTCGGGCTGATCGCCCGCGGTCACAGCAACCGGCAGATCGCGCGAGACCTGGCGATCGGCGAGCAGACTGTCAAGACCCACGTCCGCGGCATCCTCACCAAACTCGGTCTGCAAGACCGTGTCCAGGCAGCGATCTTCGCCCTCCGCCACCAAGCCCGTACCGAGGAGTACCGGCCGTAGCCCCGG
>DATHQE010000485.1:0-11763 GCA_035483035.1 Streptosporangiaceae bacterium
CCGGGCGGGCCGCCTTGTTGGCAGCCGACAGCACAACAGACGCCGTGTGACTTTCGTGTGACTCGCAGCCCCTGGCCGCCAGGCAGTGCGTCCTTAATGTCGGCCCGCGCAGAAAGGGCCCGCCGCTCCGCTTATCCGGGATCCGCGGAACCAGGCGCTAGCTCGGTCAGGTTGCCGATTCGGCCTGGAGCAGCGGGCGCAGGCGCGCGTGAGCCCAGGCGGCTAGCGTGGTCGGCGTCGTCGTGACGATGCCTCGTTTGTCTTCAGGGATGAAGTCTGAGCGCATCACGGCTGACATGCCGACCATGCCCTCGATCTGCTTGTCACCGAAGCCGGCCGCCCGCAAAGAGGCACGCAGGGCGTCCTGCGAAATGGTCTCGGCGCGGATCGGGCGGCCGAGCGCCTCGGTGAGGATCTGGGCCACCTGGATGAGGGTGAGATCTTCGGGGCCGTGGACGGCCTGGACGTTACGGCCGGACCAGCCGCCGTACAGCAACCGAGCCGCGGCGATGTCGCCGATGTCACGCGGGTCGACCCACGGCTGCGCGTAGTCGACGGCGGCCGGTATGCGGACCACGCCGTGGCGCAGGGAGTCGAGATCGAGGTTGGTGTAGAAGTAACCGCAGCGCAGGAACAGGACCGAGGATCCGGTGGCACCGAGGAATTCCTCGGTGCTGGCCAGGCCGTCGATCTCGCCGACCCCGGTGCGCTGCTCCGCGCCGATGCTGCTGATGAATACGGTGCGGGCAATGCCGTTCTCGGTGACGGCGCGGGCGGCAGTGGCGCCGAGCTTGGCGTACCAGGCCACCGGGTCGGCCTCGGGGTCTGTGATCATCGGCGCGAGCCAGAACAGCGCGTCGGCGCCGCGAGTCGCCTGCACAACGGCGTCGGAGTCGGCCAGGTCCGTCCGGACGACGTCTGCCCGCTCCAGCACACCTGGATCCAGCCGCGCGGGATCGCGAGCCAGAAGCGTTGGCCGGACCCCCGCCTGCAAGAGCAACTGGACGACCCGTGACCCGACATTGCCGGTCGGGGCGGTGACGACAATCCTCATGAGTCGGCTCCTAATCAGGGGGCGGCCGACCGCCGAAATTCAGCGCCTCGGTCGCCAGCGATACCCAGTCGAGGCCCGAATCGGGGGACAGGCTGAACCATTCCCGCATCGGGGTGCCCTTGTTGGCGTCAAAGGCGACGCCTTCGCCGGCCGCGATCAGGGCCGTCACCCGGTCAGCGGGCAGCTTGAGCACGAGACTGCCGCGCACCAGCATCGCGAAGATCTTGCCGCGGTACTTCAGCGAGCCGCGGCCGAATCCGCTCCCGCCCGGCGGGGGTGTCACGCCGTCGATGCCCATCAGGTCGTCGACCAGGTCGAGGTAGCGCGCCAGGACCGGGTCCGACGCAGGGTCTGGTGCCACGACGATGAGACTAGCTCGCGATGCCGACAGACCCCTCGCGGGCGGGGCCGGCTACTTGATGGACGATCGCGACGACGCTATGTCGTTGAGGGCGTCACCAATCTGCCGGAACGCCAGGATGGTAACGACGAGGATGATCAGCGCCGGGTACACCTCCCACGGGTAGCTGTCGAACAGATCGTTGACCCCTGTCGTCAGCATGGTGCCCCAGTCCGCGAACGGCGGCGGCGGACCAAGGCCGAGGAAGCTCAGCGCGGACAACGCGTAGATCGAATCGGCGACCGCGAACGTCGTGGTGACGATGAAGATGTTGAAGGTGTTCGGCAGCATGTGGCGGACCAGGATGCGCATGCGCGTCGAGCCCATCGCCGTCGAGGCTTGCACGAACTCCCTGGTTCGCAGCGACAGCACCTGGGCCCGGACCAGCCTGCAGACGTAGGGCCACGACAGCACTGTCAGGATCACAATGATGGCGGTCAGGTTCAGCGTGAACATGCTGGTGACGATCAGCAGCAGGATGAACGTTGGCACTGCGAGCAGGGTGTCGACGATGCGCATCAGGAAGGCGTCGACGATGCCGCCGATCATGCCGGAGATGGCGCCATAGAGGGCACCGATCACGGTGCTGGCGATGGCGACCGAGAATCCGAGTTCCAGCGAGGACTGACCGCCCACCATCAGCCTGCCGAGGATGTCGATGCCGTATTCGTCGGTACCGAGCGGATTGCCAGGCCCCGGCGGCAGGTTCGCAAGACCCAGGTTGACGGCGGTCTGGTTCGTCCGGTAGATCAGCGGCCCGACGAAGCAGAAAAGGACCAGCAACAGCACGACGCCGCAGCCGCCCATTGCGCGCTTGTTGTGCAGGAAGTCGTGCAGCGCCAGGTTGCCGGCGTCGCGGGTCGCCAAGTCGCCGCCAGCCGGAGCCGCCCCGCCCGGAGCCAGGCCCGCCGCTTCAGCGACCACCGCGTCGTCAGGCGACCGCATGCCGGATCCTTGGATCGAGGATGCCGTAGGCGACGTCCGCGACGAGATTCCCGAGCACTGTCGCGATCCCGATGATCAGCGTGGCGCCCAGCATGACCGGGAAGTCGTGGCTGAGGGCCGACTGCCAGAAGAGCAGCCCCATGCCGGGGAAGTTGAAGATCGCCTCCGCGATCACCGCCCCGGCGACGATGTCAGGCAGCGCCAGCCCGAGGATCGTCACGATCGGGAGCAGCGCATTACGCAGCAGATGCCGGGTGAGGATGAGCCGCCGTCGCACGCCCTTAGCGCGCGCGGTCCGGATGTAGTCCTGCGCCAGTTCCTCGATTGCCGAGGACCTCATGTACTGGCTGAAGCCAGCCACGCTATTGATGGCGAGCACGACCACAGGCAGCACCAAGGCATTGAGGTCGCCGAACAGGCCGCCGACCGAGGTGATCCCGCCAGGAAAGTTGGGCTGGAGGATATGGAAGTGCACGCTGAAAACGGCGATCAGCAGCAGCGCTTCCATGAAGTCCGGCGCCGAGTACAGCGTGAACCAGGTGCCAGCCACGATGTCGTCCCGGACAGTGCCGTGGTGCAGAGCCTGATAGAGCCCCATCGGCACGCCGATGATCAGCGCCAGCAGCGTGGACGTGCCAAGGAGGACCGCATCACGGGGCAGCCGCTGGGCGATCAGCGTGGACACTGGCTGCCCGGCCGTGTAGGAGACGCCGAAGTTGCCATGCAGCACGTGGTCGCAGTACAGCCAGAACTGCACGGGCAGCGGCCGGTTCAGCCCGTAGGTGTTGTCGAACAGCGCGATCCTCGCTGGCGTCGCCTTGAGCCCGAGCACGGCTTTCGCCGTGCTCCCCGGCTCCAGGTGCACCAGGATGAACGTGAGGATCATGACGCCGATCACGACCGCAATCGACTGGCCAATCCGCCGGACGAGGTACCAGGTCATGAACCGGACGTCGTGTAGTACCAGACCTCAGGGTTGAGCAGACCGGAGAACGGGTTCAGGGGCGTGACGCCCGCCAGGTTCTTCTTGTAGACGAAGACGAAGGAGGCGTTCGGCAGCCACAGCAGCGGCAGCTGCCTGGCCGCGTAATCCTCGTAGGCAAAGAACGCAGCCGTGCTCGAGCCGTACTCAGTGGCGTTGATGAGCTTGTCCATCTCCGGGCTCGAGTAGCCGCCATAGTTGCCGTTGGCGTCGGTGTTGAACGAGCCCGCCCCGGACGGGTCCATCAGGTAGGTGTTGTAGCCGTACTGCTCGAGCTGCCAGTCATCGCAGATCGCCGCCGGATGGGACTGGGCGTTGCAGGTCCCCGTCGTCGACACCAGGGTGTCGAAGGGCTCGGACTTGAGGGTGATGTGGACGCCCCCGAGCGCCTCGGTTGACTGGAACGCCGCGTTCTGCTGGTCAAACGATGCGGTCCCGGAGCCGAACAGCAGCTGGAACGTCAGCGGCTGCCCTGCCTTGATGCCGACGCCGCAGTCCGAAGCCGCAGCGCCAGGCCGGACGCAGGTGTCGGTACCGCCCGGCACGACCTTCCAGCCATGCGCTTTCAGCAGTGCAATCGCCTTCGCCGGCGAGTACGGGTACGGACCGCCGGCCTTCTCCAGCGGCGAGTCGAACTGCTTGCCGTACAGCACCGGCACAGGTCCGTTGCCGGGATCTGCGTAGCCCGCGAACACCTTGCTGACGATCTGCGGGCGGTTGATCAGGTATTCCATCGCCTGCCTGATGTACAGCAGGCGCAGCAGCGGGCCCGCGGTCGGGTTGTAGAGGTTCGGCAGGATCTCCGCGACACCAGGGTTCGGCACCTGTGCCACCGAGTAGCCCTCGGCCTCCAGAGCCGGAATCTGCCGGACGTCGTTGAGCGGGACGCCTGCTATGTCCAGCGTGGTGTTGGAGCGGAGCGTGTCCATCTCGGCGGTGTCGGTCGTGAACGGCGTCCAGATCACTTTCGACAGGATCGGCTTGTCCGGCCCGGAGTAGTTCGTGTTCGGGACCCAGCTGTAATAACCAGAGCTCTGGAACTGCGAGAGCTTCCATGGCCCGTCCACCACCTGCCAGAGCGGGTTGGTGGCGAAGGTGGCCATGTCCGCGCCCTGCGCCTGCAGGAAGGTCCAGACGGCCTTAGCCCCGGACGCCGTCTGGTCGTAGTCGCCGACCTGGCCGGTCAGCGAGCTCTTGTCCCAGGCGTGCTGCGGCAACAGCGGAATGGTGGCCAGCACATTGTCTTCGTAGAACTGCGGGTTGTACGACCGGGTGAGGTTGATGACTACCGTGCTGGCGTTCGGCGTCGCGACGCTCGCGACGTCGACCGGGAACAGGCCATCCACGTAGTCGAACCAGTCGTTGTAGTTGGTCTTGAGCAGGTTGTAGACGAACGTGAAGTCACGGCTGGTGATCGGCGTGCCGTCGGACCACTTCCACGGCTTGAGCACGATCGTGATGACCTTGTCGCCGTCGGACCATTTCAGCGAGCTGAACAGGCTCTCCTGTGGGTTCGGGACCGAGTTCGCTCCGTCGCCGGAATAGACCAGCCAAGGCCACGATCCAAGAGTCAGGTCGGCGTTGTAGCCGTTAGAGTTGGTCGCTGTCAGCAGCGGGAAGATGTCGTTCGGCGAAGCCCCGACCTCGGCGATCGTGACCGTCCCGCCCTTCTGCGGCTTGCCTGTCGGGGCCGAGCTGCCACCGCCGACCTTGGCGACGTTGCCTCCTCCGCACGCGGCGAGAGTTGTCAGGGCTAGCGCGGCGACCGCCGCAGTAACTAGGCGATGAGTCCTGGACACCCGACAACTCCTTCGGTCCGCGCCACCTTGGGCGAGAAAATCTCTCGGCATTCCTACTGCTTGAGTAGGCATTATACGGTGATTCAGCAGACTTTTTGAGAAGTGTCAGCCAGGTTTAACCACACTGTAATAGTTCCTGCTGGTAGCGGACCGAACACACGACGTCGCGCGCGGCGCAGCCCCAGGCCGCCATGGCCAGGGGCTGCCGCTGCGCGGTGCTCGCTGAGGGAGGGCTAGCTGCCAAGGCGGGCTGCGGCGTCACGGAGGGCGGCGTCCAGGGGCGTCGGCTCCAGACCGAAGGCCTGTGTCGTGGCGCTGGAGTCGATCACGAACGGACTGGTGAACTGGTACCGGGTAATCCGCAGTTCCTTGATCGTCGGCGAGAACAGCCCGGTCGCCCACAGCACCGGGTAAGGGATCGGCATCAGCTTGGCCGCCGGGGCGCCGTTGACCTCGGAGAACTGCGTCGCGAGCTGCCGGACGGTCAGCGCGGGGTTGGTCGGGACAAGCCAGGCCTGACCGTACGCTCGCTCGTCCGCCGCCGCGGCGATCAGCGTCCTGGCGCAGTCCGCGATCGACGTCCAGCTGTGCGGCACATCCAGCGGCCAGGGCGAGTAGCCGCGCGAGCCGGCCAGCAGGGCCTTGCCGATCCCGTAGGACAGCAGCGAATTGGCCTCGATGTAGTCGCTGGCGCGGACCTCGGTCGCGCGGATGCGACCGGCCTCGTGCGCCGCCAGGGCGTCCTGCCACATCCGGGCCCGTAGCGCCAGCTTGGGGTGGGTAGCCGCGAGCGGCGTCTTTTGCGTGATCGGCCCGTCCACAGGCCCGTACCCGTACAGGTTGCTCATGGTGGCCAGCACGGCGCCACTGCGCTCGGCCGCGGTCAGGAGCGCCGACGCGAGTGGCGGCCAGTCGGTGAGCCACTGGTGATAGGGCGGATTCGCGCAGTTGTAGAGCGCCACCGCGCCGGCCGCCAGCTCGGTCAGCCGCTCGGCGTCGGTCGCGTCGGCAGGCACCCGCTCGATAGCGGGATGGTCAGGTCCCGTGCCGCGTCGGCTGATGACGCGAACGTGCTCGCCGCGCTCGGCGAGTAGCAATGCGGTGGCGGATCCCACGACCCCTGCGCCGACGATGACGTGCTCAGACATGTTCTGCTCCTGGTGTCGCCTGGAGCGCCGATGGTGGCCGGCGCTTTACTTTTGAGAGCACTGCTCTCTGTTGTAAGCATGAGTCTGCCATACGTCGCGAGCGGATGCAAGAGCACTGCTCTCGTTTGTGTGCAATACTCTCTTCATGCCTGCGAGCACTATCCGGGCCAGGGTCCGGGCCGAGATGACAGCGGAGATCAAAACAGCGGCGCGGGCGCATCTGGCCACAGACGGCGCCAACCTGTCACTGCGCGCGGTCGCCCGCGACATGGGCATGGTGTCGTCCGCGATCTACCGGTACTTCGCCAGCCGGGACGAGCTGCTGACGGCGCTGATCGTCGACGCCTACAACGCGCTCGGCGCGGCGGTGGAGGCCGCCGATGCCGCAGTGTCCGACCGGGGCCAGCTGCGCGCGCGCTGGCTGAGCGCGACACGCGCGGTGCGCCGCTGGGCGCTCGCCAATCCGGCTGAGTACGCGCTGGTCTATGGCAGCCCGGTACCGGGATACGCCGCGCCGCCGGACACGATTGCCGCGGCCGCGCGGACGCCCGTCGTGCTGGCGCGGATCCTGGCCGACGGCGTCGAGTCGGGGCAGCTCGCGGGTGCTGGCTACCGGTCCTCGGTCCCTGTCGCCGCGTCCGTGCGTGCCGACCTCGCCCGCACGCGCGATGCCATCGCGGCTAATGTGCCTGAGGAGCTGCTTCTTACCGGGCTGTCCGGGTGGATCCAGATGTTCGGCGTCGTCAGCTTCGAGCTGTTCGGCCAGTTCAACAACGTGATCGACGCCCGCGCTGAGTTCTTCGACCAGCAGATGGAACTGATGGCCGACCTCATAGGCCTGTAGCGCGGGAGGTCCGGCAGACTGTTAGCGACGCTGAGGAGGGCAGATGACATCGCAGTGGCGCGATCAGCTCGGCCGGTTCGGGATCTGGCGACCTGCCGTCCAGGCCACGCCTGACCTCGCGGCGGGCCTGGAGCGCCTTGGCTTCGGCGCCCTCTGGCTCGGCGGCTCACCGGATGCGGATCTCGAGATCGTCGACCAGCTACTCGCCGCGACTGGCACGCTGATCGTCGGCACGAGCATCGTGAACATCTGGAAGGACGAGGCAGCCGCTGTCGCGAACTCCCGGGCACGGATCCAGGCCGCTTACCCCGGCCGGTTTTTGCTCGGCGTCGGCGCTGGTCATCCCGAGGCCACGGCACACTACGTCAGTCCGTACGACACCCTCGCTGGCTACGTCGATCAGCTGACCGACCACGGCGTTCCCGCCGAAGGTATTGTCCTTGCCGCCCTGGGTCCGCGGGTGCTGCGCCTCGCCGGCGACCATACGGCCGGCGCGATCCCGTACCTCGTGCCGCCTGAGCACACCAGGCTGGCGCGCGAGATCCTCGGACCGGACCGGCTGCTCGCGCCCGAGCACAAGGTGGTGCTCGACGCGGATCCGGCGAAGGCCCGTGCGCTCGGCCGCAGGCGCGTCGCCAACCCCTATCTCGGCCTGGTCAACTACACATCGAACCTGCGGCGCCTCGGCTTCACCGACGAGGACGTCAATGACGGCGGCAGCGACCGGCTTGTCGACGCGCTAGTCGCGCACGGCACCGCCGAGCAGGTCGCCGCTCAGCTGCAGGCACACCTGGATGCTGGCGCCGATCACGTCTGCATCCAGCTGCTGACCGAGTCCGGCGCCGACGCCCTGGCCGGGTATGCCGAGGTGGCCCGCGGGCTCGGCCTGCGGGCTGACGGCAACGTCTCGTGACACGCGACTGGGTCCGCTGGCACGACGGGTATGAGGATCCGGCGTCCGGGCTGAGTACGCGACTGGCGCTGGTTCAGGCGCATGTGTCAGCTGCGCTCTCGACGGCGCCTGCCGGGCCGATCCGGCTCGTGAGTCTGTGCGCCGGGCAGGGCCGGGACGTGATCGGCGTGCTCCCAGGCCATCCGCGCCGGGATGACGTGTCGGCACTGCTCGTCGAGCTTGACCCGGTGAATGCCGGCGTTGCCAGGGACAGCGCGGCCGCGGCTCGCCTGACGGGCGTGACGGTGCGAGAAGCAGACGCCGGCGACGTTGCTACCTACGCCGAAGTTTTGCCGGCTGACGTCCTGCTGCTGTGCGGGATATTCGGCAACGTCAGCGACGAGGACATCCGCCAGACCGCCACCGCCGCGGCCGCGATGTGCGCCGCTGGCGGCACGGTGATCTGGACTCGGCATCGGCGGCCGCCGGACCTGACCGGCCAGATCCGGTCCTGGTTCTCGGCAGCCGGCTTCGACGAGCTGGCCTTCGACGCGCCGGATACCGAGACGCTGACCGGAGTCGGTGTCTGCCGACGGCCATCCGCCGCGCTGTCCGCGGCCACCGAGTCGCCCCCGCTGCGCGGCGGACGCCTGTTCATTTTCCGGCCGGGAGGCTGACAGGCCGGTCCCGGTCTAGCCACTTCGCCTGCCGGCTTAGCTGCCGGGCACGGCCAGCTCGCCGAGCTCGGACCAGTCGTCCTGCTCGAGCGTGAAGTTCACGATCTTCGGCGTCTGCGCCAGGTGCGGGGGCAACGTCTGCTGCGCCTCCTTGAAATGCGCGGACTGCACGTGCGCCCCGCCGGCCTCGCCGTCGCGGAAGGCCTCGACCAGGACGTACTCGGTCGGATCGTCCAGGCTCCGAGACCAGTCGAACCACAGGCAGCCCGGCTCGCTGCGGGTGGCGCGGGTGAATGGGCCGGCGATCACCGGCCAGTCGTCTGCGTCCTCGGGCCGTACCCGGAACTTGGCCGTGATGAAGATCATGGAAACTCCCGTCCGTCCGCGCGGCTCTCACCACCATGATCCCGCCAGCTTGTCACGCGGACCCGGTGGCCTGTTGTCTCGAAATACAACGCTCCGCCTTGCTGCGTCGTCTTAGCGGTGTCAGTACCCAGTACTAAGGCAAGGGAGATTTCTGTGAAGCTGACACCCCACCGCATGCGGCGCGTGCTGGCCGGCACTGCCATCGCCGGCGCGGCCATCCTGCTGCCAGCCGTTGCGCTTGCGTCCTCCGGCAGCGGAGCTGCCGCGAGCGGGCCCGCGGCCACGCACCGTTGCTACGCCAGCGAGCTCACTGTCTGGCTCGGCTCGCCTGGCAACGGCACGGCCGGCAGCACGTACTACGACCTTGAGTTGTCCAACACGTCAAAGAGCACATGCACGCTGTACGGCTACCCCGGCGTCTCGGCGCACAACGCCAGCCGGCAGCTTGGCAGCCCGGCCGGACGAGACCATTCGCGGCCGTCGACACTGGTGACCCTGCGGCCGGGCGGCACTACCCACGTGCTCCTTCAGATCACTGACGTTGGTAACTACCCGCCCGCTGCGTGCAAGCCGGCGAGCGCTCAGTTCCTCCGCGTGTACGCGCCGGGTGCTTACTCTGCGATCAACATGCCGTTCCAGGGCGGGTTCGCGGCCTGCGGCCGCCGCGGACCGGTCTACCTGCACGTCACTGCGGTCATCCCGGGCACCGGCATCCCCGGCGTCAACTAGTACCAACTAGCACCGGCATGGGTGCGGAACAGCTGCGGGTATGGCAACAGCGCTTCCGCACCCATTGTCGGTCAGGCTGGCAGCAGCGCCCGGAATTCGGCCGCTAGGGCGGCGACGGCGTCGCGGAGCCTGCTGACATCAGGGCCGGCCAGGAGCAATGACCGGGATGCGCTCGGCATCACGCGGTCGGGACAGGCCGCGAACACCGCCGCCACGTCCGCGGGAGTCGCGCCCTGCGCGCCGACGCCAGGCGCGAGGAACAGGCACTGTGCCGCCGCCAAGTCAAGCAAAGGCTGCAGCTGGACCGGGCCGATGACCGCGCCGACGGGACCAACATCACCAGGCGCCAGCCGGGCGTTGAGCGCGCCGATCTCGTGCAGCAGGTCCTGCTCGACAGGCGCCTGCATGGGGCGGCCCTCGGGGTTCGACGAGCGCGTCACGACCAGCAGGCAGCTGCCCGACTCCGCAGCCCGCGCGACGAAGCTCGTCATCGCGCCCAGGCCGAGGTACGGATGCACGGTAATCGCGTCGGCCGCAAGCGGCGCGCCCTTGCCCAGGTACGCCTCGGCGTACGCATCGTTCGTCGACCCCACGTCGCCGCGCTTGATATCGAGGATGACGAGCAGCCCTGTGTCGCGGGCAGTGGCAATCAGCCGGTCGAGGGTGCGAATGCCGCGCCAGCCATGCCGCTCGTAGAACGCGGACTGCGGCTTGACCAGCCCGACGGCGCCCGCGGCGGCCTCGAGCACGATGTCAGCGAACCGGTCGAGCCCGTCGGCGTTATCGCCAAGTCCCCAGGCTTCCAGCAGGTCGGCGGACGGGTCGAGGCCGAAGACGAGCGGGCCTCGCACTGACCGGACGGCCGCGAACCGGCTGGCAAATGATTCGGGCACGCGGCCATTCTCGCACGCGGCTATTAGCCAGGGGCAGCGTCAGTTGCCCGGGGCGGCTTCAGCGGCGGCCTCGCGGGCGCGGTCGGCGGAGAGCTGCCGTTCCCGCTCGTTGCTGGTCAGAGCGGCGGCACGGGCGAACTCGAGCTGCGCCTCGCTGGCTCGGCCGAGCTTGCGCAGCAGGTCGCCGCGGACACTCGGCAGCAGGTGGTAACCCCGCAGCGCCGGTTCGGCCGCGAGCTGATCAACCAGCTCGAGCCCCGCCTGCGGGCCGTAGGCCATCGACACAGCGACAGCGCGATTGAGCTCGACCACTGGCGACGGCATGACCTCCGCAAGTACGCCATACAGCGTGACGATGCGCGGCCAGTCCGTCTCGTCTGGCCGGAACGCGCGAGCGTGGCACGCCGCGATAGCCGCCTGAAGCACGTAAGGACCCCGTTCCCCGGCTTGGTCTAGTGCTTTTTCCAGCGCGGCCAGACCGCGGTTGATCAGCAGGCGATCCCAGCGAGCCCGGTCCTGGTCCAGCAGGAGTACCGGGGCGCCAGCGGAGTCGGTGCGCGCCGGGATCCGGGACGCCTGGATCTCCAGCAGCGCGACCAGCCCGTTCACTTCGGGCTCGGCCGGTGCGAGCTGGGCGAGCACCCGGCCGAGCCGGACCGCCTCCGCGCACAGCCCGGGACGCATCCAGTCGTCGCCCGCAGTCGCCGAATATCCTTCATTAAAGATCAGATAGATCACCTGAAGTACTGACGACAGCCGCTCCACCAGCTCGGCTCCGCGAGGCACTTCGTACGGAACCCGCGCCTCCGAAAGAGTCTTCTTCGCACGAACAATGCGCTGCGCCACCGTCGATTCCGGCACAAGAAACGCACGCGCAATCTCATTCGTCGTCAGACCGCCCAGCAACCGCAGCGTCAACGCAACCCGCGCCTCCGTGGAAAGAACCGGATGGCACGAGATGAACACCAATCGCAGCAGATCATCTCCAACCTGATCATCGAGCTGCGCCTCCAGCTCGGCGACCGCCATCTCCT
>DATHQE010000486.1:0-9788 GCA_035483035.1 Streptosporangiaceae bacterium
ACCAGCCGGCTGATCTAAGGAGGTGGGATGGTCTGCTCGCCAGGAAGGCGCGAATGTGGCCGAGCGGCTACCCAATCAGCGACGACGGTTGCGTCTCGCCGACGCGACAGCCTGTAACTCTCTGCTCCCCCAATGCAGCAGACGTAGATGGCAGCGCCGACGGCGGTTCCCAGGACTGAGGAGCGATCGCCCGCGATCAGTAGAAGCCCGGCGATGACCACCCCGCTGGCGATGGCATAGGACCAGACTTGTGGGTGGGTTCTCGGCCGCCACCGATGTATTCGCTGGATGGCCGCTCGCCACCAGCGCACGCCGCGCGATCTTCCGCTCATGACCGAAATGTAACCTGCGAAATGTAACCTGACTGTCGAGCCTGCAGGATCGCCGCACGAGGTCCGGGCCGCGTTAACGCGTCAGCTGCGCATCGGTGGCACGCGGGGCCTGTGCGTTGGGTTTGGAGTTCGTGCTGGTCAGGCTCTTGGCCGGGTGGCGGATGGCTGTGGGGGTTTTGGCGCCGTTGGGACTGGCGAGACATCGAGCCGGAGGTGCCTGGTCCTTTTAGGGCTTGCTACTTGGTGAACTCGCGGCCGATCTCCCTGCCTGTTTTGAGATCGAGGTGAACTTCGAAGGCCGACCACGTGTTGGCCACAACCTGGTGGCCTTGCAGCTGGACAGTTGTCCAAGCGTCCTGTCGTTCGCCGAGAGGCGGAAGTGCGGTCCAAGCCGCAGATCCGTCGCTTCGTCGTCTGGTGATGCTGGCCGTGTATCCAAACCCGTCGGCTGTTGGCGCCAGTTCGAGCTCATCGTCACTGTCAGGGATCGGGATGGTCGGGTTCATAAGGGGCTCCGACTGGAATCGACCGGGACGAAGAAACCCCAGACGCCGTTGGAGAACTTGCCTGCAGCGAATCGGATCGGCGGGGCCGAGTCCGTCACCTCGTAGACGGAGATCGTGCGTCGCTGCGAGGGGTATCGAGGGTGGGCGACCGTGACCCGACTGCAACTTGCGGTCCAGTCCGCCGCCCACAGGTTAACTCCCGCGACGTGAGTCGGCTGGCCCTCAATGCCGACGCTCACGAACCGCCAGCTGCGGGTGACATCCACGGAGCCAATCCTCCCAGTCGCGAGATCGCGTCACGTAACAGCGCACAGTCGATGGCGATCAGCGATCAGCGATCAGCGATCAGCGATACGTCAGGCGGCCATGTCCGGTGGCGGGTGGGAGTGGAGGGTTTTGGTGCCGTCGGGGCTGGTGGCGGTGGTGGTGCCGTCGGGGTGGAGGGTGACGTGCCAGCCCCACCGGTGGATGGCGATGAGGTGATGGAACCGGCAGAACAGGCCGAGATTGGCCAGGGCGTGCCGACCGCCGTCTTTCCTGTGCACGAGATGATGGACGTCGCAGCCGGCGGCGGGCAGGTCGCAGCCGGGGAAGCGGCAGTGCTTGTCGCGTTTGCGGACGGCGCGGCGCAGGTGGACGGGGATGGTGTCGAGGGTGCCGGCGATGTCGAGTGGCAGGCTGATCGCGGCGCCGGCGGGGCCGGCGAGCTTGCGGCGGAGCAGGGCGGCGCGGCCGGCCGGGCCGGAGAGCAGCGCGACGGCCTGCTCGAGGACGGGCCCGTACTGGTCGCCGGCCTGGCGGGTGGCGGCGGCGGCGGCGAGCCGGGTGCGGTAGTCGGGGTCGGCGAGCCGGGCCAGCAGCTGGTGGTCGACGTGGCCGGTGACGACGGGCTGGATCGCCGCGTCGCAGCCGGCGCCCGGCCCGGCGGCGCTGCCCGCGCCGCCGGCGGCCAGCTGGTCGAGGGTGATGTCGAGCTCGAGGCGGACCGGCTGCCCGGCCCGCTGCGGGAGGCAGTCCGCGGCGATCAGCCGGGTGCACGCTTCCTCGAGGGCGTCGTGCCGCCGCTGCGCCAGGGTCCGGGTGTCCTCGGGGCCGCGGACGGCGGCGAGGGAGTCCAGGACGGCGTCGACGGCGGCGGCGCACCGGGCGGTCAGGTCACCGTCGAGGCGGGCCGCGCCGCCGAGGGTCGCGGCGAGCCGGACCGCCCGGTCGTCGAACCCGTCGCCGTCGGGGTCGGGGCCGGCGTGCTGGCGGTGGAGTTCCTCGGCGATCCCGGCCAGGCCGTCCAGGCCGGTGCCGGCGGCCGCGGCGGCGAGCAGCTCGGCGTCCGCGTCGTCGTGGTGCTGGCCGGGGAGCCGGCCGGTCCAGTCGGTGATCTGCCGGGCCCACGACAGCGACACCTGCCCGGCCGCGAGCGCGGCGGCGACCCGGGGGTGGGCCTGCAGGGCGCGCATCCGGGCGACGTGCCCGGCGGCGGCCCTGCGGGTCGCGCGGGTCTGCCAGGTCAGCCACACCCGCGGCGACCGGTGCCCGTCGCCGGCCAGTCCGCCGCCCGGCACGGCGAACGCGGCCAGCACCCGGGCGTGCGCGGCGGCGTGCTGCGATTCGGCGACCGCCAGCGCCCGCAGGCAGTCAGCCTGCAGCCCCGCGGTCCAGCCGGCCGCGTCGGCGCGGGCGAGATACTCCAGCCCCGCCCGCAGCATCGCCAGCGCCTCCACCGGATCGCCGGCCTCCAAGCCCGGCGAAGCGGCGGGTAATGACGCTGCGGCGGTGAGGGGCGTAGCGGCGGTCAGCGGGTCAGCGGCGGCACCGGCGGCGCGGCCGCCGGGTGCGTCGGAGGCGTCGGGTGCACCCGCCGGCGACGGCCCGCTGGCCGCGGCACCAGCGAACGCGCCCGCCGACGAGCCGGCCATCGCCGACGCGCTAACCGACGGGCGGGCCCTGCCCGCAGCCTTCGCCGCACGCCGAGACGAGCCCGCGGCCGCAGGCGCGTCGGCACCGGCGGAGTCGGCGGCGCCGCGCGAAACTCCGGGGATATCCCAGCCGGGATCGGTCACGGCTCGCCTCCCTCCGCAATGTCGACGGGTCTTTTAGTTCACTCGCTTATATGTTCGATAATACCGCCACCCACTGACAGTTTCTGAATCGTGGACTGGAACATTCGCTTGGTAGGGAGCCCGACAAAGTCGCGCGGTCAGATCATCCATGCCCGCTAGGCCGATGCCCGCAGGCGTCCGACCGATCGTTTGCGGAGCCACCCCCTGAGGTGAACTGCAGCGGCCGCGCCCGCCCGTTACCAGGGCACCACCCCAGCGTCCTCGAAGAACCCGCCGGTCGGGCCGTCGTCGGGCAGGGTCGCGAGCCGGATCGCGATCGCCGCTCCCTGTTCGGGCGTACGGACACCACGGAAACCGTTGAGGTCGGTCGCTGTATAGCCGGGACAGGCGGCGTTGATCAGGATGTTGGTGTCGTGCAGCTCTCTGGCGTACTGGACAGTGACGGCGTTGAGGAAGGTCTTCGACGGTGCGTACGCGACGGAAATCGGACCCGTCTCGGCGCCGGGAGTGGTCTGCCGAGTCAGGGACCCGACGCTGCTGGACATGTTCACGATCCGCGGCGACGCCGAGCGGCGTAGCAACGGCAGCATCGCGTTGGTGACGCGGATGACGCCGATCACATTGGTCTCCACGGCCGTCCGCACGGTCGCGAGGTCGACCAATGTTGGTTCCTGCGGCCAGCCACCGAGCACGCCCGCGTTGTTGACGAGCACGTCGAGGCGGCCGGCCCCCGCCTCGATCTGCCGGGCGGCGGCGGCGACGCTGGCGTCGTCGGTCACGTCGAGCGGCACGCCGAACGCGTCGAGGCCAGCCGCGCGCAGCTTCGCCACCGCAACTTCAAGGCGCTCTTCGTCTCGCGCGCCAACGCCGACGCTCCAGCCGAGCGCGCCCAAGCCGGCCGCGATCTCGTACCCGATCCCCTTGTTCGCGCCGGTGACCAGCGCGATGGTGTGTTCACTCATGCATTCGATCCTGTCCGCGCCCGGCCAGGGCGTCCAACACCGTCTGGGTGGGCAGCGATACCTGCTGGGTATCGACCCAGTTCACCAGGCACTTGCTCCCCGAACGCAGGCCAAGGACCGGCCTGAGGCAGCGCGGCACTCGCCATCCCGCCGGTACCGTGGCGGTATGGAGACGCGGGAGCTGCGGTATTTCGTCGCCGTCGCCGAGGAACTGCACTTCGGGCGGGCCGCGCAGCGGCTCGGGATCGCCCAGCCACCGCTGTCGCGGGCGATCCGGCAGCTCGAACGGCGGCTTGGCGTGGCGCTACTGGAACGCACCAGCCGCGCCGTCAGTCTGACCGAGGCGGGCTCGGTGCTGCTGCGCGAGGGCCGGGCAGCACTCGACGCGGTCGATGCCGCCGATCGCCGTACCCGCCGCGCCGCCCTCGCCGCGACCGGCCAGCCCGGCCTGGTCCTCGTCACGAAAGCCGGAGCGTCGAGCGAACTGCTATCGAAGCTGCTCGAGGCGTACGCTGCCGAGCCTGACTCGGTCACCGTTGACGTGCTTCTCTGCGGGATCGGCGAGCAGGAACGGCTGCTGCGCGACGGGCGGGCCGACGTGGCGCTGCTGCACCGACCGTTCGATTCGACGGCCGGGTTTGACACCGAGGAGCTGTGCACCGAAGGGCAGGTCGTGGTCCTGCCGGCCGGGCACCCGCTCACCGGCCAGCCTCGCCTCCGGATGGCCGACGTCGCAGCGCTGCCGGGGTTGCCGCGGCCGCGCTGGCCCGCCACCGACGGCACCTACCCCGAAGGCCCCGGCCCGCAAGCCCGAGACAATACGCAGCTGTTCCAGCTGATCGCGCTCGGCCGGGCTTCGGCGGTCCTGCCGGAGTCGTGCCGGGCCAATCTGCGCAGCGACCTCGCCGCGGTGCCGCTGCTGGACGCGCCGACTGTTACGACGGTGATCGCCTGGCCGCCGCACAGCCGGTCCCAGGCCCTCGCCGGGCTAGTCCGGTCCGCGACTAACGTCTAATCCGCAGGAGTACCGCACTGCCCGCGAGGTTGCATGCCGCCGGCGGGTTCTTGCGGCGCGCCAGACGCTCTTAGAGCTTCTCGATCGGGGCGTACCTGAGGACGAGGTGCTTGATGCCGTAGTCGCCGCCGAAGTCAATCTTCGCCTCGGGATCGTCTCCGCGGCCCTCGACCGACAGCACAGTGCCGAGGCCGTACGAGTCATGATTGACCCGGTCGCCGGGCTGGAGCGAGGGCACGGGGCGGTTGCCGATGGCCCGAACACCCGGTCGCCGGGCCAGCCGCTCCGAGGCCGGCTGGGTCGCGGCGGACTCGTCGCGGCGCCATTGGATCAGCTCGGCCGGGATCTCAGACAAGAACCTGGACTGCTTGTGGTAGCCCGGCCGCCCAAACCAGGTGCGTGTCGCCGCCCTCGTCACGTAAAGCCGCTCCATCGCCCTGGTGATGCCGACGTAGGCAAGCCTGCGTTCCTCGGCCAGCTCGCGTTCGTCCCCCATCGACCGCTCGTGCGGGAAGACGTTCTCCTCCAGGCCGGTGAGGAACACAACCGGGAACTCTAGGCCCTTAGCGGTGTGCAGCGTCATCAGCGTGACCATGCCGCCGTGCTCCTCGCCCTCGGGAATCTGATCGGCGTCGGCGACTAGCGATACCTGCTCGAGGAACTCAGCCAGCGTCCCGCCGGGATTGCGGGCATCGAACTCCCTGGCCACCGAGACCAGCTCGGTCAGGTTCTCGATCCGGCTCGCATCCTGAAGATCGGAGGATGCCTGGAGCTCAGCGACGTAGCCGGTCCGATCCAGGATCGCGTCAGCAAGATCGCCGACCGGGCTCCTCTCCTCAGCCATGGTGCGCAGTGCGTTCATCAGCTCGTTGAAGCCTTCGATGGCGCGAGCCGACCGGGCTGGCAACCCTGGCACGTCATCTGGTCTGGCTAGAGCAGCGGCGAAGCTAATCCGGTCGCGATTCGCGAGCGCGGCCACGTACTCCTCGGCTCGGTCACCGATCCCGCGACGGGGTGTGTTCAGCACCCGCCGCAGCGACACTTCGTCGCCGGGATTGGCGATCAGCCGCAGGTAGGCCAGCAGGTCCCGGACTTCGCGCCGCTCGTAGAAGCGGACGCCGCCGACCACCTTGTAGGGCAGTCCAGACCGGATGAAGACTTCCTCGAAGACGCGGGACTGCGCGTTAGTCCGGTAGAACACCGCTACCTGGCCGGGCGCCGCCTCGCCTGCATCCGCGAGCCTGTCGACCTCCTCGGCGACGAAGGCAGCCTCGTCGTGCTCGCTGTCGGCGACGTAACCGGTGATCGGCGGACCGTCGCCGGCGTCGGACCAGAGGTTCTTCGGGATCCGGCCAGGGTTGCGCGAGACGACGGCATTGGCGGCGGCCAGGATATTTTGCGTCGACCGGTAGTTCTGCTCGAGCAGGATCACCCTGGCGCCGGCGAAGTCGCGCTCGAACTCCTCGATGTTCCTGATCGTGGCCCCGCGGAAGGCATAGATCGACTGATCGGCGTCGCCGACGACGACCAGCTCGGCGGGCGAATCACCGCCCGCGCCGGCCAGCTCACGCACCAGGGTGTACTGGGCGTGGTTGGTGTCCTGATACTCGTCCACCAGGACATGCCGGAACCGGCGGTGATACTCCTCGGCAAGGTCAGGGAACGCCTGTAGCAGGTTGACGGTCACCATGATCAGGTCATCGAAGTCCATCGCGCCCGCGGCGACAAGCCGGCGCTGGTACTCGCCGTAGGCCTCGCCGAGAGCCTTCTCGCGGTAGCCGCTGGCCCTGGCGAGCACGGTCTCGTGGTCGATCAGCTCGTTCTTGAGGCCGGAGACCTGATTGACCATCGCCTTCGGCGGGAAGAACTTCGCATCCAGCTCGAGCTCGCGGCAGACCATGGCCATCAGCCGCTGCGAGTCCGCCTGGTCGTAGATCGAGAAGCTGGAGGGGTACCCGAATCGCCTGGCCTCACGGCGCAGGATCCGCACGCAGGCCGAGTGGAAAGTCATCAGCCACATCGACCGCGCCCGCGCTCCGGTCAGCGACGCCGCCCTGGCTGCCATCTCCCCGGCGGCCTTGTTGGTGAACGTGATGGCCAGGATCTGGCTCGGCTCGACCTCGCGCTCGGCCAGCAGGTAGCCGATCCGATGCGTCAGGACCCGCGTCTTGCCCGAGCCCGCGCCCGCCACGATGAGCAGCGGGCTGCCCTGGTGCAGCACGGCAGCACGCTGCTGCGGGTTCAGCCCGTCCAAGAGGGAGTCGACAACCATCGCGGTCACGTCCCAAGCCTAGGCGGTAGCGCCGACAGCGAGGCGCGACGCCAGCTAGAAGGCTTTGCCGAACGCAAAAGAGCCCGCCGCGGACCGTGTCGATGATCCGCGGCGGGCTCGTAGCGCAGGAGTCGGTTACTTGTCCGGGACCAACGTTGGCGTCGACCTGGTCAGCGTCTCCTTCTTGAAGAACGGCGGCTGCTTGATCCGCAGGAAGATGAAGAGCAGCAGACCGATCAGCCAGGAGAAGAAGACGATGATGAACACGCCGCCGATATTCACGTGCGTGCCCGGAATCGTGAACGTCGTGTACGAAGCCTCGAACGGGCTGGTCAGGCTGAAGTCCAAGTACAGGCTCCAGCCGCCGAGGAACCACAGGATTAGGCCGCCGAGGACCGGCAGAATGCCCTGCATCCACAGGTTGCGGGCGCTGCTGGTCAGGTTCTTCCGGTAATACCAGGCGCAGGCAAAGCCGGTGAGACCGTAATAAGTGGCGATGAAGACACCGCAGCTGGTAACCGCATCGGCGATCACATTCCCGCCGGAGATGTAGTTCATCGCGGCATACAGCACGATCGAAATGCCGCCCATGACCAGCGTCGACACCGTCGGCGTCAGGTACCTGCGGTGAATCTTGGCGAACGAATCCGGCAGCGCCTTGTAGGCCGCCATCGACAGCGTGGTCCTGGCGGTCGGCAGGATCGTGGTCTGGGTGGACGCGGCGGCCGACGACAGCACCATGATGAGCAGCAGCCGATAGAAGACGTTGCCGACGGTGCCCGCGCCGAAGACGGCGTGGCCGAGCACGGACAGCACGTCGCTGGAGTTGTTCGGGTTGGCCAGGCCGATGCCCGTGGTCCCGACGCCAGCGAAGGACTGCGCGCCGAAGATCGCGATGCCGTAGGTCACCACCAGGATGATGGTGGACAGGATCGCGGACCGGCCTGGGGTCTTCGTCGGATTCTTGGTCTCCTCGTTCACCGACAGGGCGGTGTCCCAGCCCCAGTAGATGAACACCATCAGGATCAGCCCGGAGGCGAAGGCGCTGAACGGCAGATGGCTGAGGCTGAGCCAGGACCAGCTCGGGTGAATGGAAACGGCCGGATGGTTGCCGCTGCCGACCCTGACCAGCGCGACCACCGACAGGATCAGCAGCATGGTGATCTCGATCGAGAGCAGCGCCTTCTGGAAGTTCGCCGAGACCTCGATGCCGCGGTAGCAGATGTAGGTCATGAAGACGATCCAGAGGATCCCCGTCAGCAGCACCCAGCTGCTCGCCGGGTTGTGGCCGATGCCGTTGGCATTGAAGAGCAGGAAGATGTACTGTCCCGCGACCTGCGCCAGGCTCGCCATGACCAGCACGTCCGCGACGACAATGGCCCAGCCGCCGGCGAAGCCGGTCTTCGGGCCGAACGCGCGCGTGGCCCAGGTAAAAGTAGTGCCACAGTCGGGATCGGCCTTATTCAGCTCGCTGTAGCCGATGGAGGTCAAGATCATCGGAACGAACGCGAGGATCGCGACCAGCGGCGACTTGATGCCTACCGCGACCACAACAAAGCCCAGTGTCGCCGCCAGGCTGTAAGCAGGCGCGACGGACGCCGTCGCGATCACCGTGCTCGAAATCAGGCCCAGGGCACCTGATTTGAGGCCCTTGCCGAGGGCCTCTTCCATCGGCTGGATATCCGGTGAAGTTGCAGCCATGCCCCACCCCTTAGTCAGCTGTACCCAACCAGGCTAATCACGCACATCCGACCGTCTGCATCGTGCCTGCCAGGTTAGTTAACTCTGTGCTAGCGCCGGAAGCTGAATGTACTGACGTCAGCCTAGTTCACATGAGCCACGGTTCTAGCACGTATTGCCAGAGTTGGCAACGAATTCAGTTGTAACGTACAGAAACTGCAACTAGTCCCGTCGAGAGCACCTGACGGGCCGGGGCTAGGATCGCTGCCATGCGCATACTTCTAGTTGGAGCTGGCGGGGTCGGCACGGCTATCGCCCGAATCGCCGCCCGTCGCCCATTCGCCGAGCTGATCATCGCAGACTACGACCTGGCGAGGGCGCAGAAGGCAGCGGCCGCCAAGGAGTCCTACACCGCCGTCCGGCTGGACGCCCGAGACGAGGCGGCCACCACGGCTCTGCTCGCCGAGCACCGCTGCGACGCCCTCATGAACGCCACCGATCCGCGGTTCGTGATGCCGCTGTTCCGGGCGGCCCTAGCCGCCGGAGTGACGTACCTGGACATGGCCATGTCGCTGTCGCACCCAGATCCCGAAGACCCGTACGGCACAACTGGGGTCAAGCTCGGCGACGAGCAGTTCGCGATGGCTGAGGCGTGGGAGCGGGCCGGCCAGCTGGCTCTGGTCGGCATCGGGGTCGAGCCCGGCCTGTCCGATGTCTTCGCCCGGTATGCCGCGGACGAGCTGTTCAGCGAGATCGACGAGCTCGGCGTTCGGGACGGCGCCAACCTCGCGGTGGCCGGTTACGATTTCGCGCCGACCTTCTCCATCTGGACCACGATCGAGGAATGCCTGAACCCGCCGGTGATCTGGGAGGCCGATCGCGGCTGGTACACCACACCCCCGTTCAGCGAGCCGGAGACCTTCGCCTTCCCGGCCGGCATCGGCCCCGTCGAGTGCGTGAACGT
>DATHQE010000487.1:0-6926 GCA_035483035.1 Streptosporangiaceae bacterium
GCGGTGACAGCCCGAGCCGCATCGCGAGGCGCCCGGCCGGTCCCCAGCTGTCAGCGAGGAGGCTGGCCGCCGCAGCGCCGCGACTCTCGCTGGAACCTGGCGGCCGGAGCCGGTCGAGAGGGCGGACCCGGGGATACACGCGCAGCGGAGCGTCCGCTGGCAGGCCGCCCCGGCGGCGCGCGATCGCGGCGGCGCGGTCGATGCCACCCAGCTCGTCGACCAGGCCGTGGGCCAGCGCGTCGGCACCAGTCCATACCCGGCCCCTGGCGATCTCGTGCACCTGCTCCGGCGTCATGCCGCGCCCGGTCGCGACCTTCCCGGTGAAGTCGGCGTAGATGTGATCGAGCCAGTCGTTGATCAGCGCCCACTCGCTTTCGGAGAACGGCTCCAGCTGCGAGAACATCGCGGCGTGCGCGCCCTGGACGATCCGGTCGGCGGTAATGCCGGCCCGGCCGAGTGCCTCGCCAATTACCGGCTTGCCGGTGAGCACGCCGATCGACCCGGTGATCGTGCCCGGCTGCGCGATGATCTGGTCGGCGGCCATCGAGATGTAGTAGCCGCCTGATGCTGCGACGTCGCCCATCGAGACGACTACCGGCGTGCCGGCGGCCCTGGCCCGGACAACCTCCCGCCAGATGGTGTCGGAGGCCACGTAGGAGCCGCCGGGACTATTGACCCTGAGCAAAATCGCGCGGACGTGCTCATCCCTGGCGGCCGCCCGGATGGCCCCCGCCATAGTGTCCGAGCCCATCGCGCCGCCGGTCAGCAAGCCGCGGCCGCTGCGCCCGCGGCGGATCGGGCCGGTGGCGTAGATCACGGCGACGCCTGGCTCGTGGCCGGCCGGCATCTTCGTGACGGCGGACCGCGCCCGCTCGGCGAGCGCCTTGCCACGCTGGTACCGGCCAAGGTAGAGGATCGCTGCGTCCGGCCCGGCCAGCTTGCGCGCCTCGGCGTACACCTCGTCGCGATAGCCAAGCTGGTCGACGAGGCCCTCGGCCTGGGCGCGGGCGGCGAGGTATGGCCCGGCGTCGATGAGCTCACTGACCTTGTCGCGGCTGATGCGGCGCCGCTCGGCGATGCCCTGGACCAGCTGCTCGGTGATCGAGGCCGTCATCCTCTCGGTGGCCTGCCGAGCTGGCTCGGAGAAGTGAGTCTCCGTCAGCTGCTCGGCTGCGCTCTTGAATTCGTGCCGCTTGGCGACCTGGAAGTCGGCGCCTAGCTTGTCGAGCAGGCCGCGCAGAAAGATGCGCTCGACCGCGAGGCCGGTGAGGCCAAGGTCGCCAGATGGCTGGAGCCAGATTTTCTCGAACGCCGTCGCCAGGTAGTACTGCACGTTGCTGGCGGAGAACTCGCCAAACGACTCTGCCCAGGCGATGGTCGTCTTGCCTGCATCGGCGAAGTCGGCGACGGCCCGGCGCAGCTCCTGCACAGCCGCGAGGCCGAAGGACCGGCCGCCGAGGCGCGTGACCAGGACTGTCACCCGGTCGTCGTCGCGGGCCCGGCGCAGGCCGTCGAGTATGTCTGGCAAGGCCGGCCTGTTCCTGGCCGTAATCGCCGAGACCGGGTCGGTCGGCTTGGTCTCGGTGATCCCATCGGTGAGATCAAGCTCCAGGATCAGCGGGGCCGTGCGATGCTGGCGCAGCTTGGCCAGCTGGGCGGTGATGGGCGAGTCAGGCATGGATGACAGCCTAAGCGCGATGGCCCGGCTCGCAGTTGCCCGGCTACGCGCCGACGGTATCCGCCGATACCTGCCATAGCCGGGCGGCTGCGTCGGGGTCGAGGGCGTGGGCAGCGACGCCGCGGCGCGTGCCCGGCTCGGCTGGCAGCGCTTCCTTGCAGTCCTCGAAGTACTTGCCGCCGACGCCGTCGAGTAGCGGAGCGGCCGCCAGCAGCACCGAGGTGGCCGCACCCTGCTGCGGCGTCTTCCAGCCGGGTGCCGAACTGCCGGTAGCGGCGCGCATCCGGTCGAGCTCGTCGTCGCTGACGTAGCGTTGCAGCCCAGTGCGGATCGCACCGGGCATCAGCGCGTTGATGGTGATGCCGTCATCCGCCCAGCGCCTGGAGCCCTCCACTGCCAGCAGGACGTTGGCCGTCTTGGACTGCGCGTAAGCAAGCCACGGGTCATACGGCCGGACACGGAAGTGGATGTCGTCGAAGACGATCCCGGACCCGAGGTGCGCGCTTGAACTCACCGACACCACGCGTGCCTGCTCGGAGGTGCGCGCCGCAGCGGCCAGCGCGCCGCGCAGGCCGGTTGTCAGCGTGAAGTGGCCAAGGTGGTTGGTCGCGAACTGCATCTCCCAGCCCGCAGGCGTGCGAGTCAGCGGTGCGGCCATCAGCCCGGCGTTGTTGATCAGGACGTCCAGTGGGCCGTGCCAGCTCGCGACGAAAGACCGGACAGATGTCTGGTCAGCCAGGTCCAGCGGCGCGACCAGCACCTGCTTACTGCCAGTTTCGGCGGTGAGCTGTGCCGCGACCTGCCGTCCGGCGTCCAGGTTCCGGACCGCGAGCGTCACTTCGGCCCCGGCGCCCGCCAGCGATCTGGCCGTCTCGATGCCAATGCCCGAGGCTCCGCCGGTCACGATGATGCGCTGCCCGGTGAGGTCGAGCCCGGCAACGATGTCGTCCGCCGTCGTCTGTGCCGAATACGGCGTGATGATTCGCGTGGTCATGGAGTTCTCCCGAGCTCTCAGCCGCGGTGCGGGGTACGATGTGGAAATGGAGGAGCCTCCGCCTATGGCCCAAGACTAACCGGAGCCACCTCCGGTTAGCAAATTGGGGAACGGCGCTGGCCGACGAGCGGAAGGCGAGGGAGGGCATGTGACTGGCGCCGACAGGCCCCAGCGGGCCGATGCTCAGCGCAACCGCGAGTTGTTGCTGGCGGCCGCCGTGACGGCGTTCTCGCGCAACGGGCCCGAGGTGACCCTTGAGTCCATCGCGAAAGACGCCGGTGTGGGTATCGGCACGCTCTACCGGCATTTCCCGAGCCGCGAGGCGCTCGTCGACGCCGCTTACCGCAGTGAGCTTGCCCGGTTGTGCGACTCGGTCCCCGAGCTGCTCAACGCCATGTCGGCGGACAAGGCCCTACGCACCTGGATGGACATGTTCCTGGAGTACATGACGACAAAGCGCGGCATGTCGGACGCGCTGCGGCTGGTGATCGCATCGGGCGGCAACCCGTTTGCCGAGAGCCGGGCCCGTCTGCTCGGCGCCTTCACGGCGCTGATGAAGGCGGGCGCCGCCGAGGGCACGCTGCGCGATGACCTCGATCCTGCGGACCTAATGGCGAGCGTCAGCGGCGTGTCGCTGGCCGTCACCGAGCCCAGCCAGCGAGAGCAGGCCGGCCGACTCCTGGACCTGCTCATGGATGGCCTGCGCTACCGGGCGGCGGCCACGCGCGATGGCTAGCCGGGACGGGAACGGGTGGGTGCGGTGCGAGCTCGGACATCGGCATTGGGGCCGGTTCGGCGCCGCGGGACTGCTCGCGTTCGTGACGGGCGGACCGGTTCTGCTCCAGCGCCGGACCTGGTGGAGTCACCACGGCGGCACCTGGGGCCTGCCCGGCGGGGCGCGGGACAGCCATGAGTCAGCGCTCGCCGCGGCGCTGCGGGAAGCGGCCGAGGAATGCGGCGTGCCCCCCGAAGCGGTGCGTCCGCGCGGGGTCTTCACCGATGATCACGGCGGATGGTCCTACACGACCGTGCTCGCTGACGCTGAGAAGCCGTTTGCCGTCCGTTCCGACGACGACGAGACCGACGAGGTCGCCTGGGTCCCGGCGGCAGAGGTGGCGCGGCTTGACTTGCATCCCGGGCTCGCCGCGCACTGGGATGAGCTGCGCCGTGAACTCTCGCCGGTGACGATCATCGTCGACGGCGCGAACGTCGTCGGGTCCCGGCCGGACGGCTGGTGGCGCGATCGAGCGGGCGCCGCCACCAGGCTGCGGGACGAGCTGGCTCCGCTAGTGACCCGTGGCATTACGGAGCTGCCGGCTGACCTGAGCCCGGCTGAGGCCGCCGGCGACGACGGGCCTGGTGACAACGGCGCCGGCGACGACGCACGCGCCCGGCGGGACCACGCCAGCAGCGGTAAGCGCGATCGCGCCGCGGACGGGCGCACGGGGATGCGGTGGCTGCCCGACGTCGTCATGGTCGTCGAAGGTGGCGCGCGACCCGCGGCGACGGACTCGGGTGGCAGTCCGGTACGCGTCGTCGCCGCGCAGGGCTCAGGCGACGACACCATCGCCGCGCTCGCAGCGCAGATCGCTGGCCGGCGCGTCGTCGTCACCGCCGACCGGGAGCTCCGCCAGCGCTGTGTCGCCGCCGGCGCCGCGGTAGCCGGACCGGGCTGGCTGCTGGCGCTCACCTGAGGCGCTGGCCGGCGAGGATGCCAGGCCATGGTGCTTCAGCCGTCGGCCGGCAGGATGGTGAAGGCGTCGCCGCGCAGCGGCCGGATCGCGCGGAAATGCCGCTCATCCAGCGTCAGGAGCCGTGTCGTGTCGAACCTAGCCGCGAGGACGACCAGCGACGCATCGGCAAGCCCGATGCGCATCTCCTGGTAGCGCTCGACGAGTTCAGCTGCATGTGCGACATCGTCCGTACCAAAGTCGGCGAGGGTGTAGACGCCAGCGGCGACGTCGCTCAGGACCCGGAGCTCGTGATGGACACCAGCGCGCGTCGCGATGAGGTAATCCAGCTCCGCCAGGACAAAGGGCGACAGGATCAGCGCGTCGGGCTCACTGCCGAGCAGGTCCGCGATCCGACCGCGCCGGTGGTCTGCTGTGGAGTATGCGGCGACCAGGCCGCTGGTGTCGCAGATGATCACTCAGTGCCGAATCCAACAGTGCCGAATCCCGACGCCAGGGCATCGTCGACCTTGTCGGCCAGGTCCGGATCGTCGAAGTCAACCGTCCCCCAGTGCGGTGACCGCCGTGGTCGGAGCATTCCGGCCAGCCACTGCTCCAGTGCGCTGCGGATAATCGTCGCTTCGGATTCACCCGATGCGCGGGACGCCTCAGCCAGCTGCCGCTTGAGCTCGTCCGGCAAGTACACAGACGTCTTAACCATACACATAGGGTACCCTACCTATGCCCTACGCTAGGAGCGGTGCGAGTTCATCGAGCGAGGCGATCTCGAAATGAGGCCGAGCGCGAGCCAGCGCCGCGGTTGCGCGCACTCCTGAGCGGTTGAGCCAGACGGCGCCGCCGAGATGGGCGTTAAGAGCGCCGGCAACGTCGGCCTGCAGGCTGTCACCGACATGCCAGATCGCTGACAGCGGCAGGTCAAGCTGCGTGGCCGCCAGCTCGAAGATCGCGGGGTCTGGCTTGGCGACACCGGCGGCACCGGAGATGACGATGGCGTCGAAGTGCCGTGCCAGGCCAACGACGTCGATCTTGTGCTGCTGCGTGTCCGCAGGCCCGTTGGTGATCAGGGCGAGCCGGTCCACGCGTGCGCGCAGGTCAGCGATGGCCGGCAGGCCGTCGGCAAACAGCTGGTAGCGCGCGGTCCGGCTGGCGACGTAGCGGCGGACAGCCTCGTCGACGACCGCGGGGTCGGCCTGACCGCAGTCGGCCAGGGCCTGTCTCCACAGCTCGCGCCAGATGCCGAACCCGTCCGGCTGCCGTACCGGCACTTGTCCGGCGGGACTTTCGAGCGCTGCGAAGAACGCATAACACGTGTCTGTGTAGCTGGTGCACAGCGCCTCGGTGTCGAGGTCAGGTCGCCCATCGCCCAGTGCCGTGCAGACGTCCGCGACTGTGTCGGCCCACGCCGCGCCCTCGTAGTCGAGCAGCGTGCCGTCAAGATCCAGGAAGACTGCCTTAACGCGCATCCGGGCACAATACCGGCTCCGACAACACGGCCGAAGACTGGGCAATCGGGGCGCGTCTGCCGAAGGCCATCCTTGCGCACATCGATCCGGACATGATGGTGTGCTGACCTGATGCCAGCCGGGGAGGAGGCCCTGTCGTGCCGCGAGCGCTAGTACAGCCGCTGCGCCGGTGGGACCCGGAGCAGATCGGTGGCTACGTCCTGCTCGGCCGACTCGGCGCAGGCGCCATGGGCCAGGTGTATCTCGGCCGGTCGGCGGCTGGACGCCTGGTGGCCGTGAAGACGATCAAGACCGAGCTCGCCGAGGAGCCAGACTTCCGCAGCCGGTTCGGCCAGGAGGTGGCTGCCGCCCGCCGCGTCAGCGGTGCCTTCACCGCGGCTGTCGTCGCCGCTGACTCCGAGGCCGACGTGCCATGGCTGGCGACCGTCTACGTGCCCGCGCCGTCGCTCAGCAAGCTCGTCCGGACGTGCGGCCCGCTGCCGGTCCCGGCGGTGCGCTGGCTCGCGGCCGGCTGTGCCGAAGCCCTGGAGTCGATCCACAGCGTTGGCCTGGTGCACCGGGACCTCAAGCCGTCCAACGTGCTCGTCTCCCCGGACGGACCGCGCGTCATCGACTTCGGCGTCGCGCGCGCAGCCGAGCGGATTCAGCTGACGGTCACCCGCGGCAGCGTCGGCACGCCTGCCTACATGGCGCCCGAGCAGGCCAGGGATACCCGGCAGGCGACGTCGGCGAGCGACATCTACTCGCTCGGCGCCACGCTGCTCTACGCCGCTACGGGCCATGCGCCGTATCGAGGCGAAACCGTCGTCGACGTCCTCGTCCGGCTGGCCACTGAGCCGCCGGACCTCGCTGGCCTGCCTGCCGAACTGGCCGTGATCGTCGGGGCGTGCCTGGAGCGCGACCCGCGCAGCCGGCCGACGTCGGCGTCTGTAGTGGCCCGGCTGGCTCCGGGACTAGGCGCGGAGGTCGGGTCGGCGCCGCTGCCGCCGGCCGCGATCACGCTGATCGAGGAGTACCGCCGGGTACCGCGGGCGTCGGCCGGGCGCGAACTGGCCGCCGACCCGGCGTACCGGTCAGCGGACGGCGTCAGCTTGCCGTCC
>DATHQE010000488.1:0-3029 GCA_035483035.1 Streptosporangiaceae bacterium
GAACCGCCAGGAACGCGGGCCTTGCGGCAACCGGGGCACGGGTGAGCGCAGGCAGTGAGGCTGGCGGGATCGTCCCGCTGCTCGAGCCCCGCGACGGCCTGCCGCCGGTCGTCGAGACGGAAGCGGCGCTGGCCGAGGTCACCGGCAGGCTAGCCCGGGGTGAGGGCCCCGTCGCGGTCGATGCCGAACGTGCCTCCGGTTACCGCTACGGCCAGCGTGCCTACCTGGTCCAGCTTCGCCGCGCCGGAGCGGGCACGGTGCTCATCGACCCGATCGCCTGCCCTGAGCTGTCCGGCGTCGACGCCGCCGTGCGCGACGCCGAGGCGGTACTGCACGCGGCGTCGCAGGACCTGCCGTGCCTGGCCGAAGTCGGCTTCCGGCCCCAGCGGCTCTTCGACACCGAACTGGCCGGGCGGCTGCTCGGCTACCCGCGGGTGGCGCTCGGCACGCTCGTCGAGGAGGTGCTCGGTTTCCACCTGGAAAAGGGCCATTCGGCGGCCGACTGGTCCGTCCGTCCGCTCCGCGAGGAACTGCTGCGCTACGCCGCCCTCGACGTCGAGGTGCTGGTCGAGTTGCGCGACGCGCTCGCGGCCGAACTCGCCGCCCAGGGCAAGACCGAGTGGGCCCGCCAGGAGTTCGAGGCCGTGCTCGCGACCCGCCCGGCCCCGGCACGGCCGGACCCGTGGCGGCGCACATCAGGCATCCACCGGGTACAGTCCCGCCGCGGGCTCGCCGTAGTGCGCGAGCTCTGGATGGTCCGGGACAGGATCGCCCAGATCGCCGACCTGTCCCCGCGCCGGGTCCTGCCCGACACGGCGATCGTCGAGGCGGCCAGGTCCTATCCGGCCAACCACGCCCAGCTGGTCAAGATCAGCGGGTTCGCCGGCCGCCAGGCCCGGCGGCACGAGAAGGACTGGCTGGCCGCGGTCGCGCGGGCGCGGGCCAGCGCCGACGACGAGCTGCCCGAGCCCACCGGCGGAGCGATACCGAACGGGCCGCCGCCGACGCACCGCTGGGCCGAGCGTGATCCCGCCGCCGCCGCGCGCCTAGCGGCAGCGCGCGCGGTCGTGACGGCCATAGCCGAGGAGAGCAGGCTGCCGGTGGAGAACCTGCTGTCCCCCGACGCTTTGCGCAGGCTCAGCTGGGATCCGCCGCGGCCATGCGACGAGCAGGCCGTAGCCCAGGCGCTCGCCGGATACGGGGCGAGGCCCTGGCAGATCGAACTTACCACCGAACCGGTCACCCGCGTGCTGTGCGACGCCCCGGCGCACGCCACGGAGGCGGCTAAGCTGGAAGGCTCCGCCGAACCCGAGGAGTAATCGTACCGGTGCTGATGACCGTCACGGCACTTGCGAGCAGCCCGCCGCCGCTGCCCGGCTTCCTTAACGCCCTCTCCTCACCCCTGCAGCATTTCGGCGTCTGGGCCATCGGTCTGCTGATCTTGCTGGAGGACTTCGGCATTCCCGTGCCCGGCGAGACGATCCTGATCGCCGGGGCCGTCTACGCGGGCGCCGGCCGGCTCAACGTCGTGCTCGTCGGCGCCGTGGCCTTCATCGCGGCCATCATCGGCGACAACATCGGCTTCGCCATCGGGCACTTTGGTGGCCGTGCCCTGGCCCTGCGGTGGGGCAAGTACGTGTTCTTGACCGAAGAGCGACTGGACAAGGCCGAGGCCTTCTTCAACCGGCGCGGCGCCATAGTCATTACGTTCGCGCGCTTCGTCGAGGGCCTGCGCCAGGCGAACGGGATAATCGCCGGCATCACCGGCATGCACTGGCTGCGTTTCCTTATTTTCAACGCCATAGGTGCCGCTTTGTGGGTCGGGACCTGGGTCAGCCTCGGCTACCTGGCTGGAACCCACATCGCTACGATCTACCACTACATAACGCTCTACTCCTACTACGTGCTCATCGCGCTGGCGGTGCTGCTGGCGGCGTACATCACCCGGCGCGTACTGCGCCGCAGGCGGCGCCTCGCCGCGCAGACCCGCGAGTCAGCCGACACCGAATCAGCCGACACCGAATCAGCCGACAGGCAGCCAGCCGACACCGAGCCAACCGCCACCGAATCAGACGACAGCAAGCCAGCCGACATTAAGGCAGCCGAAACCGAACCAGCCGACAGCAAGCCAAACGCCACCGAGGCAGCCGACATTAGGGCAGCCGACACGGAGGCATTATCACCAGGGCTCGTAGCGCTCGAGGGCGGCCAGCTCACCGGCCGCCGCGTGCGCGACCCAGAAGCCGCCCTTGGCCAGCGATGGATCCTCGGGTATCGCCGCCGGGGCGCCGAGCACCGAGCACGCCGCGGCGAGCACATCGGGCAGCGTCTCCCGGTGCAGGCACACGACGGCCGGACGGCGATCAGCCACGAGATCGGCAAGCAGACGCCGGAACGAATCACGCGGACTCGTTGGGTAGGAAGAAAAACCCGCGTAGCGGCTGCGCGGGGCAAGTGAGACCGCAACCTTGACGGTCCCCCCGAATCCCGCGGCGAACGGGCGCACGGTCGCAGCGCAGCGCAGCGCGGGAGAGCTGATCACCCGCGCGGTGGGCGCGAAGCAGGCCAGCAGGCGGGCCAGCAGGCGCGCATCGGCCGCGCCCCTGGTATCGAGCGGCCGCGACTCGTCGTCGCCGGGCCAGTCCGCCTTGTGCCCGGCCGAGGCGTGCCTGACCAGGATCAACGGCACTGTCTCGCGCGGCCGCAAAGCGGAGATGACCGGATCGTCGTGCGTATCGGCCAGCTGCTCGCAGGCCTGCGCCAGGGGCAGCCAGGACACGGCGTCGATCTCGTTGCCAGGCGCGGCTTCGTGACCGAAGCTGAACGCCGACCAGTAGCTGACCCGCTTGGGATGACCCCAGCTGATGTACTCCACGGTCGGCAGCCGTGGGCCGAGCACCGGCCGCAGGCAGGTCTCCTCCCAGACTTCGCGGACCGCGGTGAGCAGGATGTGCTCAGCTGGCTCGCTCTTGCCCTTGGGCAGCGACCAGTCGTCGTACTTGGGCCGGTGCACCAGCAGGACCTCGGCC
>DATHQE010000489.1:0-15036 GCA_035483035.1 Streptosporangiaceae bacterium
CGCTGCGCGGCATCCCAGAGCTCGGGCGGGTCACCACGCCAGAGCCGGTCGGCCAGCATGATGTGCCGGTCCATGTGCTCGCTGGTCGCGTCGCGTTCGCCCCGGCCGTGCCGGGCGTCGGCGTCGTCATGGTCGGCGGCCAGCAAGATGCGCCGGTCGGGATGGCTGGCCGGGTCCAGCGTGGCCAGGTCGGTGCCCCGATAGGAACCGCGTAGCAACGGGAACGCGAAAACTCGCCGCGCCAGGGCTTCCAGGTCGCCGTCCGGAAGCAGTCGGCTCACCATGTCCGGCTCTAGGCCGAACGACGCCGGGTCGCGGTAGACGGTCGGGAACGTGCGCATGGCGTCGAACACGGCCTCCAGCGTGGCCGCGACCGCCGCCCCATCGAGCCCGGACCGTGCACCGGCCCACCGGACCCAGGCCAGCAGCACGTGGGGCATGGCTTCCTGGTCAGCCTTCGACAGCACCACCTTGCGCGGCAGCCAGTCGAGCAGGAACGTCTCCGCCTTCGCGGGGCTGACTCGCAGCGGCCGGCCGAAATCGCGATCACACCCGTAGTCCACGATGTGGTCGGCGCACCTGCTTGCGGCCTGCCGGTCCGACAGGTCCTCGGCGTCGTCGGAGGCGAGGAACTCGGCGACCAGCATGGCCCGCCGGTCCTTGCGCCACACCGCCCGGCGGCTGACGGCGTTGACGGCAGGCGCGACCGGCACAGTCTCCTGGCTTACCTGGCCCGCTGCCAGGACCGGCGGCAGCGTGCGAACCCTGGCCCGAATGAAGGCGTGATAGGAGGGGAACGAGGCGCTGACCGTGGGGTCCGGAGCCGCCTCGGTGGCGGCCAGCGCGGCGGCCAGGATCCGGCGCGCCTGCGGCGGGTCGATCTGCATGAACGTCGGCCCGGCGGCGCTGCCGTCCTTGCAGTAGTCAAGGAGCTTGCCCACCTGCGAGGTCACCCAGCCGTCGCGGGCCAGCCCGCCGGCGTTGTAGTCGACGACCACGACCAGTGCGTGCTCCTCCTGGCCGGCGTAGCTGAAGACGCAGACGACCTCGTCCCGGTCGCCGTAGGCATCGGAGTTGACGTAGCACTCGGCGGCCTCGACGGCCCCGACGTGCTGCGCCCAGGCCGGCCGGGCGACGCCCTGGTCCATGAGCGCGAGCGCGGCGTACTCGGCCTGGATGGCCTGTCGCGACGTGCCGAGGCAGGCGATGCCCGACAGCAGCGCTAGCGCGGCGGGGCTGCCTTGCTCGGCCGCGTACCGCACGAGGCCCTCGCCAATCAGTTCCTCGATGCCGGCCCGGCGCCTGGCACCTCGCGCGCTGCCGGCCGCGCGGTGACCCCACCAGGTCCCGAGCAGTTCGCTGACCATGAGCTCGGCATCTAGCGGACTGCGCACGGCGAGCAATTCGCGAGCAGCTCGCAGCATCTCGGCGAACAGGGCGTTGGGCGGCGGTCCGGCTAGCCCGCCACCGCCGTTGCGGCCCCGCGGCGGCCCGGGTGCGCCGCGATGACCCCTATCGCCCGCTGGATCTCGGCGTCGGCTTTGGGGGCTCACCCGTCTAGCTTCGCAGATTTCCGGAGCGAGCACGCCATGCCCCGCCATCACGGCGCCCGATTCTCAGTAATCCGGGGTACTTCGCCGGAATCAGGTGACAGGAAGCGCGCTGGTTCCACCCGTCTATCCTGCGAACGGCTAATTAGTCCGGTACGGTCCTACTGTGCCATGCCTGCCTGGGCTCACGCCTGGCGCGTCCGGACCGTGCCCTGCCTCCCGCCGGCCGGCGTTCCCGCAGTTGGACAGCCGTCCGGAGAGTCGGCGGCGCGTCCAGCTTGGGCCATCGCCGGGCGTACCGCGAGGTGCGCCTCGCCCAGCAGGCCAGGCGCCGCAGGTCTGGTACATAAGTCATAATTAAGAATTTGAGTGTGTAAGACGTAAATCTGGGACTCGTGGAGCATGTCCGCTGGCGGTGCTCCCCGGTGCGAGAAGGACGGCGGTTACTTCATGCGAGCAGGACTTGCGGCGATCCGGCAGGCCCGGCGACGCGGCCTGCGTGGTCGCGCACTTGGCGCGTGCTGCGCCGCGGCCGGACTGGCCACGGTGCTGGCCGCCTGCGGGCCTGCCTCGAGCGCCACGTCCGGCGCGAGTCAGCCCGCTGCGGCGAGTGGCAACTCGGTCACCTACGCGATGCAACCAGGCACGGCTGCCAACTACCCGTTCCCGTTCATGGCCGGGAACTACATTGGCGACGACTCCGTCTGGAACGTCAACGACTTCCAGTACCAGCTCTACCGGCCGCTGTACTGGTTCGGCAGCGGCGCCAACCCGTACCTGAACGCCGCGCTCAGCCTGGCCGACCCGCCGACCTACCGAGGGCACGTAGTCACCATCCAGCTGAAGCAGAACTACAAGTGGTCCAACGGCGAGCCGGTGGACGCGCAGGACGTCGTGTTCTGGATGAACATGATGATCGCCGAGGGCCAAAACGGCGCGTTCTGGAGCCCGAAGGGCCTGCCAAGCGACATCACGAACGTCCGGGCCGTCAGCCAGTACGTCGTCACGATGCAGATCACCACCCCGCAGTTCTCGCAGTCGTGGTTCACCAACAACGAGCTCAGCGAGATCACCCCGATGCCCGCCGCCTGGGACCGGACGGCTTCGGGACCCAGCGATTGCGCCACCAACATCTCGGCCTGCGCCGCGGTGTACGACTACCTGAGCTCGCAGGCAACCAAGAGCCCGTCGACTTTCGCCTCGTCGCCGATCTGGAGCGTGGTCGATGGTCCCTGGAAGATCCAGAGCCTGACCAGCCAGGGCAAGCTGACGCTCGTCTTCAACTCCAAGTACGGGGGCCCGGTCGTCGCGCACCACGTGACGACGTTCGTCGAGCTGCCCTTCACCTCCGAGCAGGCCGAGTACAACGTGCTCCAGGACCCGAGCGGCAACCAGACCATTGACGTCGGCTATCTCCCGACGGTGGATGCCCCGGTGCCGCCGGCCGGGGCGAATGTCGGGGCCAACCCGCCGTCGTTGTCCAACTACCAGGTGGGCGCGCTCTACGCCTGGCAGCTGAGCTACTTCCCGTATAACTTCAACAACGACACGGGCCAGGGCGCGATCTTCCGGCAGCTGTACTTCCGGCAGGCGTTCCAGTACCTGGTCGACGAGGAAGGCGTCATTAACGGGCCGCTGCACGGCTACGGCAAGGCGACGACCGGCCCGGTCGGCACCTACCCGGTGACCAAGTACCTCTCGCCGCAGCTGCGTCAGGCGGGCGACCAGTGGACGCTGAACATCCCCAAGGCTCAGCAGCTGCTGAGCTCGAACGGCTGGTCGGTGGTTCCGAACGGAACCGACACCTGCATCCACCCGGGCACGGCGCCGGGTCAGTGTGGTGCGAACATCGCGGCCGGCGCACGGCTGAACTTCTCCTTGCTGTACGCGACCGGCACCGACTGGATGGAGTCCGCGGTCCGGGAGCTAGCCTCCAACGCCTCGCTCGTGGGCGTCCACGTGAACCTCGACGCCGAATCGATCGACGACGTGATCAGCACCGCGTTCGCCAGCCCGCCAGTCAACACCTGGCAGCTGGCCTACTGGGGTTCCTGGACGTTCGCACCCGACTACCTGCCCACCGGCGACGAGCTGTTCGAGACCGGCGTCCCCAACAACGGCGGTGCCTACAGCAACCCGCACAACGACCAGCTGATCCTCGACACGCTGCACGCCCGGACACCGGGTCAGTTCGATACCGCGATGTACAACTGGCAGAACTACCTGGCCGGCCAGCTGCCGGTGGTCTACGAGCCGGACGCGCCGACCCTGATCGAGACGATCAAGGGCCTGGACATCGGCGTCCAGAACAGCGCGCTGAACATCACGCCGGAAGAGTGGGCTTACCGGCAGTGAGCCGGCTGGGGCCAGGCAGGCCAGACTCATGACGGCGTACCTGGCCCGCCGCCTGCTCCAGGCAGTCGCCGTCGTGCTGCTCGTGACGCTGATCGTGTTCGGGCTGCTCCGGCTCGCGCCCGGCGGAGCGGCCGTGGCCGTGCTCGGGACCGGCTCGGCGCACCAGCAGTTCCTGCTCCAGTACCTCAGCTGGCTCGGGCGAGTCCTGCAGGGCAACCTGGGCTACTCGCGAGCACGGAACGAGTCCGTCTCCTACCTGCTCGCCGCCAGCCTGCCGCGGACGCTGGCCCTGACCGGGATTTCGACGCTGATCGCGCTGGCGGTCGCCGTGCCGCTCGGGCTGCTGCAAGCGGTCCGGCGCAGCCGGGCAGCCGACCACGTGCTGCGCGGCCTGACCTACCTGTTCTACGGCATGCCGACCTTCGTGCTCGGCGCCCTGCTGGTGCTGTTTTTTGCGGTCGACCACCATGTCTTCGGTGCCGAGGGCCCGCAGGCGCCCGGCATCCTGGGCGTGGTCACCGACGTGCGCGACCTGACCCTGCCCGTGCTGACGCTGACCCTGGTGACCATCGCGATCTTTGCCCGGTACATGCGATCATCAGCCCTCGACAGCCTTGCCCAGGAGTACGTCGAGGCGGCCAGGGCGCGCGGCGCCGGACAGCGCCGGGTCCTGACCGCGCACGTGCTGCGCAACTCGCTCGTCCCGGTTGTGACGCTCGTCGGCCTCAGCTTCCCGCAGATCGTCGGCGGCGCCGTGGTCGTGGAGAGTCTCTTCAATATTCAGGGCATGGGCTGGCAGATCTGGCAGGCCGTGCTCAACCACGACTTTGCGGTGACGCTGGGCTTCACGCTGGTGATCGGCGTGGGCGCCGTGATCGGGTCAGTGCTCGCCGACATCGGATACGCCGTGCTTGATCCGCGGGTCAGGTACGGGCAGGCATGATGACGGATCAGGCGGCCAGCGAAGGCGCGCCGGCGCGTGGCAGTCGCGGGCGGCACGCCGGCCCGGCGTCGGCTGGCCCGCAGGCCGCGGTGCAGCGCGCCGAACTGGCCGGGCGAGCCCGCCGCGGCCTGGCGATCTGCCGGGCGAACCCGCTAGCCACGGCAGGCGGCCTGATCGTCATCGCCACGGCAGCCTTCTGCTTCCTCGGCCCGACGCTGTATCACACCGACCAGACGCACGTGTTCTTGTCGGCGGCGAATCTGTCGCCGCGCGCTGGCCATCCGTTCGGCACCGACGCCGACGGCGCTGACGAGCTTGGCAGGCTCATGAAGGGCGGTCAGGTGTCGCTGGAGGTCGGAGCGGTCGCCGGCCTGCTGGCCGCGGTCCTGGGCTCGCTATGGGGCGCAACGGCCGGTTACCTAGGCGGCGCAGTCGACGCCATCATGATGCGCATCGTCGACGCCGCCATCGCGATTCCCGCCATCGTCTTGCTGCTGCTGCTGATCTCGATTTACCGGCCGTCGACGGCGATGCTCATCGTGGTGATCGCCGGCACGGCGTGGCTCAGCACGGCGCGGCTGGTCCGGGCTGAGGCGCTCACGCTGCGTGTCCGTCAGTACGTCCAGGCCGCCCGGGTCATGGGCGGCGGCAACCTCCGGGTGATCATCCGCCACATCGCGCCGAACGCCGTCGGCACCATCGTGGTGAACGTCAGCTTCCAGATCGCGAACGCGATCCTGCTGCTGGCCACGCTGAGCTGGCTCGGCCTCGGCGTGCAGTTCCCGTCTGTCGACTGGGGTGACATGATCGGCGCGGCAACGCAAACCATCTCTGACGGTTACTGGTGGCAGATCCTGGTGCCGGGCGCAGCGATCATCGTCGTCGTGGTGGCATTCACGATGCTGGGCGACGGCCTGCGCGACGGGTTCTCCGCCGATGGCTGACCTGGCGGCCGCGCCCGTGCTCCAGATCACTGATCTGCACACGGAGATCCGGCTCAAGGACGCGACCGTGCACGCCGTCGACGGAGTCACCCTCTCTGTCGCGGCCGGCGAATGTCTGGGCTTGGTGGGCGAATCAGGCTGCGGCAAGACGATGACGGCACGCTCTGTCCTGCGGCTGCTGCCGGCCGGCGGCCTGATCGCCGCGGGGTCCATCGTGCTGGCGGGTGCGGAGCTCACGAGCCTGTCCGAGCGATCGATGGAATCGGTCCGAGGCAACGACGTGGGCATGGTGTTCCAGGATCCGTCGGCGTCCCTCGACCCCACGATGACGATCGGCCGCCAGATTGCCGAGTCCGTCGCCGTGCACAGGGGCGCGGACCGCCAGGCGGCTGCCGCCCGCGCCGTCGAGATGCTGGCATTGGTCCGGATGCCGGAGCCTGAGCGGGTGACCGGCCTGTACTCGCATCAGCTGTCCGGTGGCATGCGGCAGCGGGCCATGATCGCCGCCGCGCTGGCCTGCGAGCCGCGGCTGCTGATCGCCGACGAGCCAACCACCGCCCTGGACGTGACCATCCAGCGCGACATCCTCGAGCTCATCGACGACCTGCGCGCGCAGCTGGGCATGGCTGTCATCCTGGTGACGCACGATCTCGGGGTGATCGCCGGGCGGACCGATCGGGTGGCGGTGATGTACGGCGGCCGGATCATCGAGCAAGCGCACACCGACGCCCTCTTCGCCAGGCCGCGGCACCCTTATACCGAGGCGCTGTTCGACGCGCTGCCGGAGATGGCTAGGTCAGCTAGCCGGTCGCTGTACAGCATCCCTGGGCGGCCGCCTGACCTGAGCCTGCGCGCACGAGGATGCAGCTTTGCGCCTCGGTGCCGCTACGTGCATGACTGGTGCGCTGGCCACGAACCGGCTCTGGACGGTGACCACCCCGGTCACACGTACGCCTGCGCATTCCCGCTGACCACGGTCAGGCCCGCCGACGCGGGCGGGCCGGTCAGCCAGGGCGGGCAGCGGCCCGTCAGCGCCTGGGCGCGTGGCCAGGACGCGCTGCGGCCGGATGCAGATTCGGGCTCGGGGAGCGGCTCCGGGTCGGGGAGGGGCGCAGGCTCGGGGAGCGGCTCGCGCTCGGGCGAGCCGCTGCTGCGCGTATCCGGTCTGGTCAAGGACTACGAGGTCGCACGGAGTCTGCTCGGCCGACCGGGCGGGACTGTGAGCGCGGTCGCCGACGTCAGCTTCGAGCTCGAGCCGGGCCGGACCTTCGGCCTGGTGGGTGAGTCCGGGTGCGGCAAGACCAGCATCGCGAGGCTGCTGGTGGGGCTGGAGCAGCCAACCGCAGGCTCCATCGTCTTCAGCGGCACCGAGCTTGCCGAGATGTCGCCGCGCGAGCGCCGCCGCCATCCGCCCGGCATTCAGCTGATGTTCCAGGACGCTTTCGCCTCGCTCGATCCCCGGATGCGGGTCGGATCGATCCTGCGTGAGCCGCTCGCGATCCAGAAAACTGTCCGCCGCCGCGGGCAGCGTCGGCAGGTGACCAGGATCCTCGACGAGGTCGGGCTGCCCGCCGATGCGGCCGACCGGTATCCGCGGGAGTTCTCCGGCGGGCAGCGCCAGCGACTGGCCCTGGCCAGGGCGCTGATCCAGCGGCCCGCCCTCATCATCGCCGACGAGCCGGTATCGGCCCTCGATGTGTCCGTGCAGGCGCAGATCCTGAATCTGATGCGCAAGCTCCAGCGCCAGTACGGGCTGAGCTACTTGTTCATCTCGCACGACCTGTCCGTGATCAGGTACATGGCTGACACTATCGGCGTGATGTACTTCGGCAAGATCGTCGAGATGGGACCAGCGGAGGATATCTGCACGGCACCGGCGCATCCCTATACTGCCGGGCTGATCGAGGCGGTGCCGGCCGTGACCGGTGAGCCGCTCCGCCGCGCTACGACGCGGGCGCCGCGACGGCCGGGATCAGCTGGCGAGGGCGGCCCGACCGCCAGTACGGCCGCTGCGACGCAGCCGCCGGAGGGCTGCCGGTTCCGGGTCCGGTGCCCGCTCGCCGCCGACATCTGCGCCGAACAGGAGCCGCCGCTGCGTCCGCATCTGCTGACAGGTCAGTTGGTGGCATGCCATTTCCCGCTTGATCCTGGTGCGCCGGACCGTCACTCCGGCCACCAGATTCCGAGCATTGCCTGAGGCTAATTGCGCTTCCTTGCGGCCGCCAACCGCGCCATTGCGGCCGCGCGTGAATCGGCGTTCTGGCTGGCCAGCGGCCTTGCGCCGGGAGGCAAGGTAATGCCGCCCGTGCAGCCGTCCGCTGCTGCAATCGTCGGCCAGTTGTCGCTGGCCGCGTTCTTGCATCCGTTGTTGCCGCTAGCCTTCTTGTGTCCGCAGTGAGCAGGAAGGAGCCGTTCCATGGCGCGCGCTCGGCCGGAGTGGTGGTGCCTGCCATGAGCACGGGCACATCGGTACCGCGTCCCCGGCTACCAGGACTCGACGTGTCCGACTCGGCGCTGCTGGCATCGCTGATGCACGAGGCGCCGATCGGATTCGCTTTCATCGGCCCGGATTCCCGCTTCCGGCGGATGAACGCCGTGATGGCGTCCCTGACCGGCGACGACGGCGATCAGGCGGGCCGCACGCCGGCCGAGGTCTGGCCGCCGGACCTGGCTGAGGCCGCGCACGCGGCCCTGAGCCGGGTCGCGGCAGGCGACCGGCCGGTTCCGCAGACGTCGCACGCCATCGCGACGCCATTCGGAGACGGCGAGCAGCAGGTACGCAACTGGTCGTTCTCCTGGTTCCCGTCCAGAGACGGTGAGGTCAGCGGCGTGGCGGCGCTCGGCGTCGACGTGACCCCGCAGTACGAGGCAGTCGAGGCGGTGCGCCGCAGCGAGGAGCGCTATCGCTCGCTGGTGCAGGCCGGAGCCCAGGTGGTGTGGGTGACGAAGCCAGACGGCGAGATCGCTGAGGACTCACCCGAGTGGCGCTGGATCACCGGGCAGAGTGCCGAGGAGTATCTCAGCAACGGCTGGCTGGCGGCGATCCACAGTGACGACCGAGATCGGGTCGAGGCGGCCTGGCGCGAGTGCGTGCGGTCAGGCAAGGTCTTCGACAGCCGGTACCGGGTGCGCAGCAGGACCGGTTCCTACAAGCATTACGACGTGCGCGCGGTGCCGATCGAGCGCGACGGCAAGATCGTCGAGTGGATGGGCGCCAGCACGGATGTCACCGCGCAGCGTGAAGCCGAGGAAATGCGCGGTCGGCTGACCGAGCAACTATCCGCGGCTGCGCTACGCACGGCCCGCCTTCAGCAGGCCACCTCGATGCTGGCCGAGGCCCTGACCGTCGAGCAGGTCGTGCAAGTCATCACCGAAGTCGGCCGTTCCGCTATCGGGGCCGAGCGGTCCGCCGTCGCCATCTTGAACACCGAGCGGCTTCGACTGCGCACGATCAACCCCGATGGCCTGCCGGGCAGCCCCGGCGCGCCGGGCGGCGACATTCCGCTATCGGTGGCAAGCGTCATGACCTCGGCCATCACCTCACGCAGGCCGGTGCTGCTGGAGAGCCCGGAGGCGCTGCGCCGGTACTTCGACGCCGAGGGCGTGGACGTCAGCCTCTTCCTTGAGCACAGCGACGAGAAGGCGTGGGTGGGGCTGCCGCTGTTGTCGTCGGGTGCCTCGCTCGGCGCACTGCGCTTCTCCTTCACCCGGCCACGCCAGATCACCGAGGAGGAGCGCGTCTTCCTGGAGGCGCTCGCCGGGCAGTGCGCGCTGGCGCTGGAGCGCGCTACCTTGTACGAGCGCGAGCACACCACGGCGGAGACGCTCCAGCGAAGCCTGCTGCTGGACACGCTGCCGACCGTTCCCGGCATCGTGCTGGAGGCCAGGTGCCTGCCAGTCACCAGGAATATGGAGATCGGCGGGGACTGGTATGACGCCTTCCGGCTGCCTGACGGCCGGCTGGCCGTGGCCACCGGCGACGTCATGGGCAAGGGCCTGACCGCGGCCGCCGGGATGGGCCGGGTCCGCAACGCGCTGCGTGCGCTGGCACTGACCGACCCGCGGCCCGCCGCCGTCCTGGCCGGGCTCGACCGGCTCTTCCTCGCCACTGAGCGCGCTGAGCAGGTCACGACCGTCGCCTACCTGGTCGTCGACCCGCTCACGGGCGAAGGCGTGGCCGGTAACGCCGGTCACCTCCCGCCGCTGCTGCTGTCGCCGGGCGGGCCGCCGCGGCTGGATCCCACCGAGGCTGGCACGCCGCTCGGGTGGGCCAGCCCGCGGTCGCAGTACGCGTTCCGGCTGCCGCCCGGCAACACTGCCGTGCTGTATTCCGATGGGCTTGTAGAGAACCGCAAGCGCGGGCTGGACGCCGGGCTGGACGAGCTCGTGGCCGTAGCGGCGCAGGCACCAGCACCCGTGACCGAGGACCCGGCACAGTTGCTTGATTACCTCGTAGACCGGATGCTGACCGGGTACGAGCAAGATGACGACGTCACCGTCCTGGTCCTGCATGTCCCGGCGCAGCCTGTCCCGGCACGGGGGGACAAGACCGGTGGCAGGGGGCGAGCCGGTTCAGTGCGGAAGGGGAGGGCATGAGGAATGCGGGTAACATTCCCGAGGTTGTGCTCTCAGCCCGGTGGATCCAAGCACGGTGGATCCAAGCACGGTGGATCCAAACACAGGGGATCCAACCACAGGCGCTCAGGCACGGGCGTTGCTAATGCGACGGGCAAGGGAGAGCAATGACGCTTTCCCGCAGCGGTACGACCTACCCGCATACTGCGCCTAGTGTGGTGGGCGGGAGAGAACCTCGGGCAGGGCAAGCTTTCCTGCCGCGGTTTCCGCGCTTCCGGCACGGTCCAGGGAGCGGGATTCTCGCGGTAGGGTCCGTTGCTTACTGAGTGGTATGCCGGAGAGGTGGCAATGTTGCCTGCGAGTGCGAGCAGCCGGGTGCTGGTCGCGGCCAGGCGGCCGTCATCTAGCGAGGGAAGGGGTGACCGCGGTGGCTAGCGCTGCAGGCTCGGCGGCGCGGCGGCAGACTCGGCCGCCAGCGCCGGACGCACGCGTTCCGCAGCAGGCCCGTGGCGGTGCTGCCGACAGCAAGGCGCACGCAGCGGACCAGCCAGTAGCCCTGGTTCCGGGCGATGGCGTCCCGGCTGCCAGGCGAGCTGCGGGCGGCCGCGGCCGCAAGCCGGCGGCCAGGTCCGCGACCTCAGGCAGTATCAACGGCACTCGTGCCGACGATCAGGTTTCAGCAGGGAAGAGCCGTGGCCGGTCCGGTACAGCTGGTGCCGAAGGCAGGCAGGGAAAGAAGGCCGCCAGTGAGCTGCCGGGTAGGGGAGAGCATCGTGACAACGGGAGCACGGACGTGACGGCGGATCCCGAACTGGCCGCGCAGGCCGGAGTGGACACCGATCCTGACCTAGCCGAGGCCGGCGGCCTGGACGCCGATCCCGATCTCGCCGACGTGGCGGACATCGACGGTGACCCCGATCTCGCCGACGTTGCCTTCCTCGACGTCGACGCCGAGCTTGAGGAACTGGAGATCCTCGAGACTGACGACGGCGACACCGAGGAAGCGGACGTCGAAGAACTAGCAGTCGAGGCTGACCTGACCGGATCCAGCCCGCTGGCGGCCGATGCCGCCGACGACCCGGAAGCAGCGCCTACCGCCGCCGGGGCTGTCGCCGAGGCGGGTACTGCGGCGACGGTGGCCGAGGAATCTGAGGACGAGGCTTTCGTCTACGGCGACGATGACGAGGACCTGCCCGCCGCCCAGGTAGCGGTGGCCGGCGCGACATCCGACCCGGTCAAGGACTATCTCAAGCAGATCGGGAAGGTCCCGCTCCTCAACGCCGAGCAGGAAGTAGAGCTCGCGAAGCGGATTGAGGCAGGCCTGTTCGCGGAGGAGAAGCTCGCCGACAACACCCCCGCCCTGCGCCCGGAGACCAGGCTGGACCTCGAGTGGATCGCCGATGACGGCAGGCGGGCGAAGAACCACCTGCTCGAGGCCAACCTCAGACTGGTTGTCTCGCTGGCCAAGCGCTATACCGGTCGCGGCATGCTGTTCCTGGATCTGATCCAGGAAGGCAACCTCGGCCTGATCCGCGCGGTGGAGAAGTTCGACTACACCAAGGGCTACAAGTTCTCGACATATGCGACCTGGTGGATCCGGCAGGCCATCACCAGGGCTATGGCCGACCAGGCGAGGACTATCCGGATCCCGGTGCACATGGTCGAGGTCATCAACAAGCTGGCCAGGGTCCAGCGGCAGATGCTCCAGGACCTGGGGCGCGAGCCGACCCCCGAAGAGCTGGCGGCCGAGCTCGACATGACCCCGGAGAAGGTCATCGAGGTGCAGAAGTACGGCCGCGAGCCGATCTCCCTGCATACCCCGCTCGGCGAGGACGGCGACAGCGAATTCGGTGACCTCATCGAGGACTCCGAGGCTATCCAGCCCGGTGAGGCGGTCAGCTTCACGCTGCTGCAGGAGCAGCTGCACTCCGTCCTTGACACGCTCTCGGAGCGCGAGGCCGGCGTGGTGTCGATGCGGTTCGGGCTGACCGACGGCCAGCCCAAGACGCTCGACGAGATCGGCAAGGTCTACGGCGTGACCAGGGAGCGGATCCGCCAGATCGAGTCCAAGACGATGTCCAAGCTCCGGCACCCCTCGCGGTCTCAGGTGCTCAGGGACTACCTGGACTAAGCTCGGCCGGCGCACTCAGGACGGGCGCCCCAACACTAAGTCGGCCCCTGACCAGCTAGCTGGTCAGGGGCCGATCGTTAGTTGTGGAGGTCAGGAGGCCGCGTCCGATGGCTTGCTTGCGAGCCTGCCGGTCTCGTCCTGGATCTCAACTGCGATCTTGGCCAGAGCCTCGGCATGCTTACGGTTATGGTGCGCACAGAACAGCAGCTCACCCGAACCGGGAAGAAGGACGCGTACATAAGCGGGCGCCCCGCATCGATCACACAAGTCAAGGGCGCTCAGCGGCCTCGTAGGGGCTATCGCTCCGGTCATAGTCGCCTCCTCGCCTCGAGGACGGTGCCGGGTGAACCCGGTGCCGGGATACTCCCGGCCCTGGCGGCCACGCTGCCGACAGTCCGTCCAAACCTGTGATCTCCTATGCATCACAACACTCGGGCTGGTCGTTTGTCATCCCCCGCAGCCCCCCAGTATGCCGAGGGCGAACAATCGGCTATGCCCGGCCGCGACCGCTCGGGCCGGTATGTGTTGCTATGACACCTTTCGTGTCCTACATGCGATATGTCGCACGGCGTGGTGGCGCGAGGCTGACCGTGGCGGCGGCTAGTCTGCCCTCAAGGCCTTGTGAGCAAGCGGGCACTGCCACCGCGTCCGCGCGAGCGGCGCGTGTCCGTCTCGCTCACGCAGCCGGCCCAGCCACACCGTGTCGTCGCCCAGGGGAGCCGTTGTGACCGCCGTAAGCACAGAACCCGCCAGTCCTCGGGCGGCTGGGAGCCGGTCAGGGGACCGCGGCTCAGCGTCGGCCGCAGGGCACGGCCCAGCCGGGCGCAGGTCGCAGGGCGCTGGCTCCGGCAGCCCTGGCGGGGGTCACGGCGCGGACGGCTACACCGCCCGGCACCTGACTGTCCTGGAGGGCCTCGACGCCGTCCGCAAGCGGCCAGGCATGTACATCGGCTCGACAGATGGCCGCGGCCTGGCGCAGTGCCTGGGTGAGATCTTCGACAATTCGGTCGACGAGGCGCTCGCAGGTGCCTGTAGCCACATCGAAGTGACCCTGCACGCGGACGGCTCGGCCGAGGTCACCGACAACGGCCGCGGCATCCCGGTGGACAACGAGCCGAAGACCGGGCTATCCGGCGTCGAGCTGATCATGACCAGGCTGCACGCCGGCGGCAAGTTCGGCGGTGGCTCCTACACGGCGTCGGGCGGCCTGCACGGCGTCGGCGCCTCGGTCGTCAATGCGCTCTCCGGCCGGCTCGATGTGTGGGTGGAGAAGGCCGGCTATGAGTGGATGATGAGCTTCCGGCGCGGCGTGGCGGGGGAGTTTTCCGGCGACGGCCCAGACGCTGCCTTCACGCCGGGCTCTGGTATCCGCAAGGGCCGCAAGGTCGCCAGGGCCGCCACCGGGACCAGAATCCGGTTCTGGCCGGACCGCCAGGTCTTCGTGCCCGGCGCGGACTGGAAATACGGCTGGCTGGCGCAGCAGGCCAGGCAGACCGCCTACCTGGTGCCGGGCCTCAGCATCAAGGTGGCCGACGAGAGGCCGCCGCGCGAGCATGCGGAGGAGAGCCAGGCTGAGGACGCCAGCTCGGACGACGGCCTGACTGGCCAGGTCGCGGAGTTCAGGTTCGTCGGCGGCATCAGCGAGTTCTGCGCTCACCTGGCCGCCGGCGAGCCGGTCACTGACGTGCTCCGGATCACCGGCAGCGGCATGTTCACTGAGACCGTACCGGTGCTCGACGATGTCGGTCACCTGACCCCGACCGAGGTCGAGCGCCAGCTTGAGGTGGACGTCGCGCTGCGGTGGGACAGCGGCTACGACACCACGCTGCGATCGTTTGTCAATGTGATCGCCACCGCCAAAGGCGGCACGCACGTCACGGGCTTCGAGCGAGCGATGGTCAGGACGCTGAATGAGCAGCTCAAGGCGGCGAGGCTGCTGAAGGTCGGCGACGACCCGGTCATCAAGGAGGACGTGCTTGAGGGACTGACGGCCGTCATCTCAGTCCGGCTGCCTGAGCCGCAGTTCGAGGGCCAGACCAAGGAAGTGCTGGGCACTCCCGCGGCTGCGAAGATCGTCAGCCAGGTGGTCGCTACCGAGCTGGGCAATTTCCTCGAGGGCCGCGTCCGTGGCAGCAAGCAGCAGGCCCGAGCTGTGCTCGAGAAGGTCGTCTCGGCGGCCAAGACTCGCATCGCGGCACGCGAGCACCGTGAGAATCAGCGGCGCAAGTCTGCTCTTGCCACTTCGGCGCTGCCAGCCAAGCTCGTCGACTGCCGGTCTGCCGACGACCGGAGCGAGCTGTTCATCGTCGAGGGCGACTCAGCCCTTGGCACCGCGAAGAACGCAAGGGACTCGGAGTTCCAGGCGCTCCTGCCGATCCGCGGCAAGATCCTCAACGTCCAGAAGGCGTCGCTCGCCGACATGCTGAAGAACGCGGAGTGCGCCGCGATTATCCAGGTGCTCGGCGCAGGCTCAGGCAACGCGTTCGACCTGGACTCGGCGCGCTACCAGCGCGTGATCTTCATGGCCGACGCCGACGT
>DATHQE010000490.1:0-4662 GCA_035483035.1 Streptosporangiaceae bacterium
GGACAGCATTCTGAGTTCCTCACCCCTCCCGGTGAAGTGCGCTACTGCCGCCGGCAGCTGCTGAGGTACCACGAGGAGCCCGTCGCCCCCGACCGGCGAATGCTCCTGGCCGGCCAGTGGCCAGCTAATCCGGGCGACGCCGCCGGCCGGGGCCTCCAATGCCAGATCACCGGCCAGGATCCGCTGCTGCAGAAGCTGCAGTTCCGGCCCGGGCTCGACCGCCAGCTCACCGGACAGCCGCTCGCGCATATCGCGGAAGACCTGCAGCGCGTCACCCTTCCGCCCGAGCCGGCACAAGGCGACCATCAGCATGCCGGCGAGCGCCTCCGCCAGTGGATTCGCGGCCAGCAAGACAGCAAGCTCCTCGGCCGCTTCCTGGTCCCGCCCGAGATGCAACATGCCGCTGACGCGGTCTTGCATCGCCGACAGCCGTTCCGCGGTCAGGCCAGCCCGGATGGCCTCGATCTTCGCTGTGCCAGGTACATCAGCCAGCGCTGGCCCGCGCCACAGCGCGAGCGCCTGATCGAACGCCGCCACCGCGGCCTGACTGTCACCTGCCTGACGCGCGGTCCGCACGAGCGACCGGAACCGCTGCGCGTCTACCTCCCCTGGCGCGATCCGCAGTCGGTAGCCATCCCCGCACCGCTCCACTCCAGCGCCCGGCAAACCGGTTAGGGCGCGGCGCAATCCGGTGACCAGAACCTGAATGCTCGCCTGCGCAGACCGAGGCGGCTGCTCCTCCCAGACCGCGTCGACGAGCTCTCCGACTGGAACTACCTGACCGGCCTGAAGCGCCAGCGCTGCCAGGATCACGCGCTGCTGCGGCGGGCCAGCCAGCCAGCTCTCACCCGCCCGCACTTCGACAGGTCCCAGCACCCTAACGACGACGTCGCGTGTCACGCTGCCCTCCGCAGACCGCACCTACTCTCCACGGAACCAGCATCCGGGGGCATGCCGGAAGGCCGCGTCCTAGATCGTGACCGGCCTGGCACGGGTTTGTTGCGAAAGCATCATCGTCGGGCCGATCGCCAGCAATTAAGGACTGTCAGTGGTGCCTGCCAGGATGAGCCACCTCCACAGCGGAAAGGCTCAACCGATGACCATCACCAAGACCGACGGCCGGCAGGATTTCGACTTCGCCATCGGGCGGTGGCGCGTCCACAACCGCAAGCTCGCCAACGTCCTCGACCTCACGTGTACCGACTGGATCGAATTCGATGCGATCTGCGAGGTGCACCCGATCCTCGACGGGCTCGGTAACTTCGACACCTTCGTTCCGATCGGACTGCCCGAGGACAAGCACTACGAGGGCGCGACGCTGCGCATGTTTGACCCTTCGACTGGCCTGTGGCGCATGTGGTGGGTGTCCAGCCGGACGACCGACCGGGTCGATGAACCCGTAGCGGGGCGGTTCACCGATGGCCATGGCCAGTTCTTCTGCGACGACGTGATCAGCGGGACGCCGGTGAAGGTCCGGTACGACTGGTTTGACGTTGAGCCTGGGTGCACGCGGTGGGAGCAGGCGTTCTCCCGCGACGGTGGCGCGACGTGGGCGACCAACTGGGTCATGACCTCCGCTCGCGAGGACGCGCCGTAGCGGCTCAGCTAGCCGGCAAGGTCGGGTCGAGGGTCTTCCGGTGCTGCTGAGGGCAATGTCCGTGCCCGGTGCCGGACAGATGCCAATGCCGGTGACAATAGGCGGCGTCGCACTGCTCGCAGAATCCCGCGTCGTCGTACAAGCCAGCCGTGTGCACCTGCTCGAAGCGGTACGGCCGCCGGAACGCCTCGATGATGACCTGCGCACGGTCGGCGCTGACCGGATCGCCGACCCAGCCGTTACCGCCGGCGACGCCGGCGAACATCAGGTACCACTGCGCCGGATCGCGGTGCTGCTCGAAGGACTGGCGGTGCTTACGGCTCCAGCGGCGCCACCGGGCCGGCAGCTGGCCTGGCGGCACGACTTCGACCCGCGCGGCGACCTCACCGCAGGTCGCGCACAGCGGCTCCGCCAGGATTCCGATAGCCATGCCGTCGAGTATGGCCGGCCGCCTCCGGGCGGCCGGCCCGCACGGTCAGTACGTTTGGGAGACCAAGACCTCGGAGGTTGGCAGTCATGACTCAGTCGCAGACTCATGCCCTGGACGCGCCGGGCGCCGTGCTGCACTATGACGTCCGCACCAATGACGCCAGCGCCCTGCCGGTGCTGCTACTCATCGGCTCGCCGATGGGCGCCGAGGGCTTCGTGACGCTAGCCGGCCATTTCACTGACCGCACGGTCGTGACGTACGATCCGCGCGGAGCGGGGCGCAGCAAGCGCATCGACGGCGCTTTCGAGACCACGGTGCAGGAGCATGCCGACGACCTCAGCCGGCTGATCGAGGCGCGCGGCGCAGGGCCGGTGGACATCTTCGCCAGCAGCGGCGGCGCCGTCAACGCGCTGGCCCTGGTGGCCCGGCACCCGCAGCAGGTCCGCGTCCTAGTCGCGCACGAGCCGCCGGCCGCCCAGGAACTGCCGGATCGTGAGGCAGCGCTGGCCGCATGCGAGGCCATCAAGCAGAGCTATCTAAGCGATGGCTTTGGCCCCGCGATGGCGAGGTTCATCGCGCTCGTCAGCTATCAGGGCCCGATCCCGGCCAGGTTCGCTGAGCAGCCGAGCCCCGATCCGGCTACCTTCGGCTTGCCGACCGTGGACGACGGCGCCCGCGACGACGCCCTCTTGCGCCTGAATATGCCTTCCTGCCCTGGCCACCGGCACGACTTCGGCGCGCTCCGGGCCGCATCCACTCGCATCGTCATCGGCGTCGGAGCGCAATCCAGGATGGCCATCGCCGGCCGGGCGGCCGTGGCGGTAGCTGAGCGGCTCGGAACCGAGCCCGTCACTTTCCCCGGCGGCCACGACGGATTCAGCGGCGGCGAGCACGGCCGCACTGGCGAGCCGGACGCATTCGCCGCCACCTTGCGCGAGGTCCTCACCGACTGATCGATCGCCAGCATGTAAATTCCGCTGGCACTGGCGCCAGAGAAGTCTTCGTGATCATGACCTGACGACCTGCCCCCTGAACAGGGGTGCGTTTTCGCGAACACTCCACTACAGTATTGAACATGGATGTTCAGATTCGGGTACGACGGTCGCTGCTCGATGCGGTGGCCGAGGTGCTCGTGGCGGATCCGGGTGCGTCGCTGGCCGAGGTGGCCGAGGCGGTCGGGATCAGCCGCACCACCTTGCACAACCACTACGCCACCAGGGTCGATTTGCTGCGGGCCGTGGGCAATCGCGTCATCGACCTCTGGGAGCAGGCGATCGACAAGGTCGAGGATGGCCCCGACGGCGGCCTGCGCGCGATGACCGACCTGCTGCTCCCGCTCTGCCCGCAGCTAGCGTTCCTGTGGCGTAACCCGAGCTTCGACAAGCTGCCCGACATGGCCGAGCGCTGGATCGCGGCCGAAACCCGTGGCCTCGATGTACTGAAGCGAGCCCAGAAGCGCGGCGTCATCGTCGCCACCGTGCCTGAGTGGTGGCTGATCGGAACGTTCTACTCGCTGTTGTATATGGCCGCAGAGATGGTGACTACCGGCCGACTCGCACCGCTGGATGCCCCCGACCTCGTCCTCAGCACGTATCTGAACGGCATCGGCGCCAACCCGGAGCCAGGAGGAGCCGATCATGAGTGAGCTCGGCGATGCAGCGAAGTTCGGCATCGACCTTTACCGGCAGCGCGCGGACACGGCGCTAGCCGCGTACGTCCGGCGGGACAAGCTGGCCAGGCTGCAGCTGCGACCTGGACGAGTCAATCCCTACGCCATCTACACCGAGATCCGGGCGGAAGGTGTCATCCTGCCCACCCGCACAGGCGGCCTGGTCACTCCCAGCCACCGCGTTTGCAATGCAGTCCTGCGGGACCGGCGGTTCGGAACCAAACCGCCGGAGGGCTTCAAGCGCAGCGAGCAGGACGCTATCGAAGCGTCCTTCCTGACGATGAATCCGCCTGACCATACCCGGCTGCGCAGGCTCGCCCTGCCGTCGTTCAGCCCGAAGGCCGTCGCGACCTATGACAAGCGGATCACGCAGACGGTGGGCAACTTGCTGGATAGCGCGCGCAGCGCCGGCAGCTTCGACTTCGTGTCTTCGTTCGCTGTCGCGCTGCCAATAGCGGTGATCACGGACCTGCTAGGCATCCCGGATGGCAGCGCCGCGGAGTTCGCCCGGCACGGCGCGCTGATAGGCAGCGCAATTGACGGCATCACCTCGATGCGGCACGCGGCAGCACTCATGGCCGGGGAGGCCAAGATCCGCGCGTTGTTTGACCGCCTCGTCGAGCTTCGTCGCCGCGAGCCGGGTGAGGACATTGTCAGCCGCCTGATCGCGGCCGAGGATGACCAGATCCAGCCAGCTGAACTCTGGCCGATGTTCATGCTGCTGCTCATCGCGGGCTTCGAGACGACCGTCAACCTGATCGGCAACGGGGTGCTCGCTCTTCTGGATCACCCGCAGCAATGGCATGACCTGTGCGCCGACCCAGTGGCGCTGGCGCCGAAGGTTGTGGAAGAGACGCTGCGCTTCGACCCGCCGGTCCAGCGCACTTCGCGGTATGCACTCGAGGATCTTGAACTGGACGTCACGCCCGTCCGCAAGGGCCAGGAAGTGACGACTTTGCTGGGTGC
>DATHQE010000491.1:0-8756 GCA_035483035.1 Streptosporangiaceae bacterium
GGTCGCCGGACTGAGCAGGACCTGACGGACATGGCCGCTTGCGTGGACGAGCTTGAGGCCCTGGTGACATCACCCCGGTTGCCAGCAGACGTCGCTGCCTGGACCTTGTGCACGCAGCGATTCCATGACCTGCTGGTGGAGCGGGCCGGCAACAAGACCCTGGCGATCCAGAGCGTCGTCCTGCGCGAGGTGGTGCAGACGCACCTGCTGCTCGCTACCCGCAATTCTGGCGACGCGGCCGCAGTCAGGAGCTTCACTAAGGTGATCCGGTCTTACCGCAAGCTGCTGGCGCTCCTGGCGGCCAGGGATGCGGCCGGAGCGGAGCAGCACTGGCGGACGCACATGGATGTGGCCGCCCGGACGCTGCTCCCGGAGCAGCTGAAGTCGGCGACCCTGCTGGATATGTTCAGCTAGTGCAGGCACAACGCACCTCGCCACCGTGTACCAAGTTAGCTATCGTAGTTAGCTACCTTTGTGTCGAGTCTTCGAGGCCTGCCTGGGGAGCCAGCGGGCACTACCCCTGGAGGTCATATGCGCGACGCCGTCATCGTGGAGGCGGTCCGGACGCCGGTCGGGAAGCGGAAGGGCGGCCTGTCAGAGATTCAGCCCGCTGACCTGTCCGCGCACGTGCTCAAGGCTGTCGCCGAGCGTTCGGCGATCGACCCGGCGCTGGTGGAGGACGTGATCTGGGGTTGCGTCGGCCAGGTGGGGGAGCAGGCCATCGACATCGCCAGGAACGCGGTGCTCGGGGCGGGCTGGCCAGAGTCGGTGCCCGGCGTGACGGTGGACCGGCAGTGCGGGTCGTCGCAGCAGGCGGTCAGCTTCGCCGCGGCGAGCGTGATCGCCGGGCATTATGACGTGGTCGTCGCGGGTGGCGTGGAGTCGATGAGCCGGGTCCCGATGGGGATGTCGACAGCAGGTACGTGGCCGTTCGGGGAGGGCTTCCGGTCCCGGTACCACGGCATAGCGCCGAACCAGGGCCTCGGCGCGGAGATGATCGTGGACCGGTGGGGGTTGTCGCGGACACAGCTGGATGAGTTCAGCCTCGGCTCGCACGCCAAGGCCGCCGCGGCGCAGGACGAGGGGCGGTTCACCGCCGAGATCGCCGCGATCACGAACCCGGCCGGGACCAAGGTCGAGGCCGATGAGGGCGTCCGCCGCGGCGGCACGCTCGAAGGCCTGGCGGCGCTGAAGCCCGCGTTCCGGCCCGAGGGCGGCACGATCACCGCGGCGAACAGCTCGCAGATCTCCGACGGCGCCGCCGCGCTGCTGATCACCACCAGCGAGAAGGCCGCTGAGCTCGGCCTCACGCCGATCGTGCGGATCCACACCGCCGTCGTCACCGGCGACGACCCGGTCATCATGCTGACCGGCCCGATCCCCGCTACGGCGCTGGCGCTGAAGCGCAGCGGCCTGTCAGTCGGCGACATCGGCGCGTTCGAAGTCAACGAGGCGTTCGCGCCGGTCCCGCTGGCGTGGCTGGCCGAGACCGGCGCTGACCCGGCGCGGCTGAACCCGAACGGTGGCGCGATCGCGCTCGGTCATCCGCTGGGCGGCAGCGGCGCGCGAATCATGACCACGCTGGTCCACCACATGCGCGCCACCGGCACTCGGTACGGGCTGCAGACCATGTGCGAGGGCGGCGGCCAGGCCAACGCCACCATCCTCGAGCTCCTCTAGCCAGCGGGGCCGGAGGGGTCAAGCGGACCGCACGCGCCGGCCGGCCCGTGCGGTCCGCCTCACTGACGTGAGCTACTGAGCGGCTTCAGACGTGAACGTCCACCGGTTGGCTGTAGAACTGGCGCAGCTGGACAACTCGACCTTCCCTGACACGTCGGCGATGCACCTGGAGATCTGGATCCAGGCGATGGTGCCATTCGGGTTGATCTCCCATTGCTGGCGGTCGTTGCCGTTGCAGGTGGTGAACTCGATGGCGGACCCGGGCTTCGATCCTTCAGTCTCAAGGCAGAGGTTGCGGACGACGAAGAAGGCTCCGTCGAAGGCGAGATTCTCGGCCGCACTCGTGTTACACGGCGCGACCTCGGCCAGCGTGCCGGACTTCGCGCTGTCCCCGGGATCCTCAAGGCAGTTCCCGGACTTCACGTTCTTGTACCGGCCGTTGGTGGTGGAGGTAGTTGCCCCGCCGAAGCAGTGATTAGTGTGACTGTTGAACAGCGGCTCGGTGCTCACTGGCATGTCCGCAGGCGGGTTGACGATGAACGGCGTCTGTAGCGCAGAGCCATTGGGCAAGCCCTGCGTGAGGCCGTCCTCGCAATTGATGACGTCGAACTCGTTGCCGCCCTGGCCGCCGATCCATAGGTCGACGTGGTGGAACTTCGGTCCGCCGTCAGGTCCCTTGCCTGCCCAGTCTTCGTCGCACTCCTGGCAGTCATCGCCCATGACGACGTACTTCTCGATGGTCGGGTAGTACAGGATCGTCCCGACCGGGAATTCCTTCTTATCGCTCGCGAACGTAATCGGATGCTTGTAGGTGCCGTTGCCCCCGGCGCAGCCGGAATAGGCGGTCGCGCAGCCAGGCGGGGTGTTGTCGTACCAGCCGTAGTACGTCGCGTAAACCTCAACTGCCTTGGGTTGCTTGGCCGCGGCGGCACTGCTCTGGGCGGCACTGTTCTTGGCAGCACTGTTCTGGGCAGCACCGTTCTGGGCGGCCGACGTGCTCGCACCGCTCCGGCTGCTGGTCGCGACCAGGCCGATCGCGGACAAGGCGATTACGCATAGTGGAATCCAGATCCGGGCGAGGGATCTCATCTGCAGACCTCCGAAGGTCGTGACCGCAGCACCCAAGCGACACATTTGGCGCCGACTAGTTAGGAAAGTTACCTAATTAGCGAGCCGCTCGGCAAGGGAAGCTGGCGAACGTGTGCAGTAATCGGTACCGTCCGAGCGGAAGCAGGTCGCTGACGGTCGGTGGTCCGCTTTGAGGAGAGTGCTATGCCTACTGTGAATCGCTTCCTGCAAGGCTCGTTCGCGCCGGTCACCAAGGAGGTCACCGCCTTCGACCTGCCGGTAACGGGCCGGTTGCCAGCCGAGCTGACCGGTCGTTACCTTCGTAACGGGCCGAACCCGCTCGGGCTGGACGACCCGAACTACCACTGGTTCCTCGGTGCTGGCATGGTCCACGGGGTGCGGCTGCGAGACGGCCGCGCCGAGTGGTACCGCAACCGCTGGGTCCGCTCTAAGGCAGTCGCCGAGGCGATGGGCGAGACCTGGCCGGGCGGGCCCGTGCACGCCGGGATGGACTTCGCCGCCAACACGCACATCATCTCTCACGCCGGGCGCACCCTGGCCACCGTCGAAGCCGGCCCGCTGCCGTACGAGTTGTCCGAGGAGCTCGAGACTCGCAGTGCGTACGATTTCGGCGGGACGCTGCCCGGCGGCTTCGCCGCGCACACCAAGACCGACCCGCGGACTGGCGAGCTGCACGCTATCGCTTATTTCTGGGCCTGGGATCACGTCCAGCACGTCGTCGTCGACACCGCCGGGAAGGTGAGCCGCACCACCGATATCCCGGTGAACGACGGCCCGATGATGCACGACTTCGCCCTGACTGACAAGTACGTCGTGTTCTTCGATCTGCCGGTGACGTTCAGCCTCGATGCGGTCTCGGCGGGCCGGGAGCTCCCTTACACCTGGAATCCAGCGCATCAGGCGCGGGTCGGCCTGCTCCCGCGCGACGGCAGCACGGCCGCGGTCCGCTGGCTGGAGATCAGCCCCTGCTGGGTGTTCCACACCCTTAACGCCTTCGACGACGGCGAGCAGGTGGTCGTCGATCTCTGTCAGTACCCACAGCCGTTCGATGTCGCGACGCTATGGGACGGGCACGGGCCCGCGAGCCTGGACCGGTGGACCATCGACCCGTCGGCTGGCACCGTCCATCAGCAGACCCTCAACGACCGGGCGCAGGAGTTCCCTCGCGTGGATGACCGGGTCATCTCGCGGCCGCACCGATACGGCTACAGCGCCGTGATCGGTGCGGTCGGCCAGGCCATCACGCCGCTCACCGGTGATTTCGCCGACGAGGCGTTCGCCAACGCGCTGCTCAAGCACGATCTAACCCGCGGCACCCTGCAGGCGCACGACTTCGGCCGAGACGCGACGGCCGGTGAGGCCGTTTTCGTGCCAGTTTCGGCCGGCGCTGCCGAAGACGACGGGTACGTCCTTGCCTACGTCCACAACCCGGACCGCAACGCGTCCGACCTGGTCATTCTGGCCGCACAGGACTTCAGCGCTGAACCGGTCGCGCGCGTGCACCTGCCGGCCAGGATCCCGCTCGGGTTCCACGGCAGCTGGATCGCCGACCAGTGATCATCCCCAAGCGGGGACTCGGGCTCCCGAAGGCCTTACGCCGGTTGCCGGCTGGCTCGGGTTCGCGTGCGCGGTCAGGAGGGCTCCCGCGGAAGCCTCAGACCCCGTTCCGCCATAATGTTGCGCTGGATCTCGCTCGTGCCTGAATAGATCGTGCCCGCCCTGCTGGCCAGGAATATTTCCTGCCACCTGCTCAGCGAATAGTTCTCCGCATCGGGACGGATCAGTCCGGCAGCCCCGGACAGGTTGATGGCTATTTCGCCGAACCGCCGGTGGTACTCGGTTCGGAAGGCCTTGACGATGGCGGCCTCCGGCCCAGGCTGACCGCCTGCCACCATGCGTGCCGCGAGCCGCTGGCCATGGAAGCGCATGAGCGCCACTTGCGTGTAAGCCCAGGACAACTGCTGGCGGACGAGCGGATCGCTGGTCAGGCCGGCGCGCTGAAGGTCGTGAACGAGGTCCCAGAATTCCAGCTCGAAGCCGAGATAGATCACCGTTGCTGAGCCGCCGCGCTCGAAGCCGAGCGTGGTCATGGCAGGTCGCCAGCCGTTGTTGACGCCGCCGATGACGTTGAACAACGGTGCCCTGGTGCCGTCGAAGAAGTCGTGGCAGAAGTTCGCCTCGCCGGTCAGCTGGCGCACCGGCCGCCACTCGATGCCGTTCTCGGGAGCGAAGCGGGCGAGCACGTAGCTGAGGCCGCGGTGCCTTGGCGCATCCGGGTCAGTCCGGCACAAGATGAAGATCATGTTTGCGCGCTGTGCGCCAGACGTCCAGATCTTCTGACCGGTGATGACGATCTCGTCGCCGTCCACCACGCCTTTGGTCTGGACTGCGGCGAGGTCGGAGCCATGGTCAGGCTCGGAGTACCCCTGGCAGTAGATATCTTCACCACACACGATCCGCGGCAGGAAGCAGGCCTTCTGCTCTGGCGTGCCGTGCGCCAGGATGGCCGGCCCGACCAGCCGTTCGCCCATGCCTCGCTCGACCCTGGGGATGCCGGCGCGCACGCACTCCTCGGCGAACACCAGCATCTGCACCGGCGTGAAGCCGCTCCCGCCGTACTGGACAGGCCAGCTGGGGCAGATCAGGTGTGCGTCCGCCAGCCTGCGCTCCCACTCCCGGTACTCCGGGCTCGCCAGTGCCTGGGCGCGGTGGTCAAAGCGATTGTTGGGCAGATTCCACTGGGCCAGCCCGGCGAGGCCTGGCGGCACGTTGTCGACGATCCAGCTGCGGATCTGCATCCGGAAGTCGTGGGCTTCCTCGCCTAGGTCGGCCGTCCCGATCCGGGCTAGAGCCTCCGCTGCGCTCATTCGCCGCCCGCCTGGTCGCGATAAAGAGGCGAGGACTGCTTCATCTGGCGGAGCATCATCCGCATCTGGGCCACCGGCTCGTCGCGATCGTCGAGCGCCCGGCTGTCGAACCACAGGACCTCGGTTTTTGGCGTCTGACTGACCGCTGCCACTTCGCCGGTCACCCGATAGTCGCGGTCGAGCAACACCGGACCAGCACGGAACCGGATCTCGATGGCGCCAAAGAGGCCGACGTGCTCGCCCATCGTCTCCTTCGTGTCGGCCAGCAAGTGCGTGTAGAGCAGTCCCACGACGCCTGATGGGGAGGCGACGGGGCCGCCCCAAGGCGACGGGCCGCTGTACCAGTCGAGCGGCTCGGTCATCGCCTCCTGCTCGATCACGGATCGCTGTCGCTCGCTGTTGACGGCGGCGCGCAGATCGCCGAGCACGTCGCCCGCCTTGACGGCCTTCAGGATCCTGAGCTCGGCCGGATCCGCCGCGCGCAGATCGCGTTCGTGCAACGCCGAGGGAACTCGCGGATCCCCGACGGCGGCGGTTCCCTCCGCGACAAGCTCGCCGGCCGGAGTCGTCATCCAGGCGCGGACCTGTGAGTCGGCAGCTCCGGGCAGCGGACGCTCGACAAACGCCTGGACGGCCTCGCCGTCGGTGGTCGCGTGCCGGAAGTACAGTGACAGGCTGCCAGTCTCGAACCACCGCCGACCGAACGCCTGCAGCAGCAGTGGCGGGAACTGGTCCAGGTGCACGCTGCCCGCCACGGTGCCGCCGCGGAAACCGAGCGCTGCTGCCGTGTCGTCATCGTGGATGCTGCCGACGATGTGAGCGGCCAGGTTGCGCGGCCGGCGCACCGGCCCAGTAATCACGTCGCTGGTGGTGGTCATGGATCCTCCTGTCGTTCACACGGCTCATCGGTACGGCGCCACTGCCGCGATCGTCATCGGCTCACCGGAACGGACGACATCGGCCGCAACCAGGCTAAATATTTCCTGCTCGGCCAAGCCTGCCTCGGCCAGGATCTCGACGCTGTGCTCGCCAACCCCGGGCGGGACGAGAGCGTCGCCGCGCTGGGTCCGCGAGAAGCTCGCCATCCGTCCTGAGACATGCAGGTCAGCTTCCGTTCCGGCGCTGATCTGATGATGCACCGACCAGCGAGCGAGCAGCGGGTCAGTGATCAGCTCGCTCGAGCGCCGTGCTCTCGTCGCTGGCACGCCGGCAGAGTCGAGCTCAGCTTCTGCTTCGGCGCAGGACCGAGCGGCGAAGTAGCGCTCGAGCGATTGCGGGCTGGCCAGCTCGGCTAGCGCCGACTTCGCCGCAGGGGACTTGGCCTGAACCCTGATCCAGCCGTCTGACGTGCGGTAAAAGCGGTCACACGCGCTGGGTCCCCGGAAGTCGGGCCCGCCGCGCTGCGGGGCCGCCCGCCCGTTGACCCGGATCAGTTCCTCGCACTGCATCAGCGCGGACGCGCCTGCCAGGGAGACCGATCCGCGCTGGCCGGAGCCGGTGCGGCGCCGGTGGAAGAGCGCGACGCATGCGCCGAGCGCCGTCAGGGTCGCTGCCGCCGTGTCGTTGACGGCCAGGGTGAGCAGGACGGGTTCGCCGTCGCCGCCTTGTGCGGTCATGATGCCGCTCATCGCCTGGAGCACCGTGTCGAAGCCCGCCTCATCACGCAGCGGGCCGCTGTCGCCGAACGCGCTGATGGACATCGAGATAATGTCTGGCTTGATCTGGCGCAGCTGCTCGTAACTGAGACCGAGGCGCTGCGCGACTCCGGGCCGGTAGTTGTCGATGACCACATCGGCGGTACGCGCCAGCTGATGGAATAGCGCGCGCCCCGCCTCCGCGCGCAGGTTCAGCGCGAGGCCCCGCTGGCCCCGGATATAGGGGAAACCCTGTCGCCGGAAGCTGTCGCCGTCCGGGATCTCGACCTTCACCACGTCGGCGCCGAGCTCCGCGAGAAGCGTCCCCGCGTACGGGCCAGCGAGCACGACGCCCGCGTCGAGCACCCGGGTGCCGGCCAGCGGGCCGCTGCGGGGAACGGCGACAGTTTCGGGCGGAGGCTGCATCGGCCAGTCCGGCACGTCTTTTCCCTCGGGTCCGAGGCGCGGCGCTGGCCCGGGCGGCCGCGCCGGAGTCGCGCTCAGGCAGATCGGGTTGCCGGGCATCGTGATCGGGCCCCGGTCAGGATCGTCCACGGCGGGTGCCATGCCGATGCCCCTGATCTGGGGATGATCAAGCCACCTATCCCGCTCAGCCAAGGGCGCGACCGGGCATCCAGCCGCCTTGAACGCAGCCTCCCACTCCGCGCAGGTCTGGCTGGCGAACGCGGCGGCGAACCTGGGCCGCACCGCGGCTCGCCTGGCCGGTCCTACGACGGCGTCCAGGCCAGCGGTGGCGGCCTGTTCCAGCAAGTCGGTGAAGCCGAGGACCGCAAGCGCGATGTTCTGGAACTTCGGCGTGAGCGCGGCGAGGAAGAGCCACCGGCCGTCCGCACAGCGGTAGCGGGTGTACATCAGGCTGTGCCCGCCTGGACCAACCGCGCTGTCAGGCTCAGGTGCGCCAGGGCGGACGACCATTTGCAGCGGGCTCGCGGCCATCGCGCCGTGCACGCCTCCGACCGTGACCACCTGCCCGTGGCCGGACTCCTCCCGCTCCACCAGTGCTGCGGTAGCGCAGCACGCTGCCCATATCGCCTGGATGTACAGCAGGTGCGGGTAGACCGGATCCACCGGGCCGCCGTCATCCGATGACTGGCGAAGTGACCCGCCCATCGCCGCCGAGAGCAGCGAGTTCGACTCGTGATTCCCGGCCCACGGAGCGGTGTCGAGGTAGGCAGGGACTGAGAGGTAAACCAGCCTGGCATTGGTAGCGGTCGATTGCCGGGCACTCACGCCCCAGCGGCGAGCCACTTCCGGTACTGCGACGCAGACGTCGGCGGCATCCAGCAGGGCCCGCGCGTGGTCCCTGTCCTGCTTCGCGTCCGGCCCGAGCGTCACGCTGGTCTTGCCGCGACCCCACATGGCGAAGCCAGGCCGCGAGCGGTCAAGGTCGCCGCCGGGCGGTTCCAGCTTCACCACGTCGGCGCCGAAGTCGGCGAGGAGCATGGCGGCCATCGGCCCGGCGACA
>DATHQE010000492.1:0-10817 GCA_035483035.1 Streptosporangiaceae bacterium
TCACGAAACGCTACGGGGACAAGGTCGCGGTGGACGACCTGTCATTTAGCGTGGAGCCAGGCAAGATCACCGGCTTCCTCGGCCCGAACGGGGCAGGCAAGACCTCCACGATGCGGCTGATCCTGGGGTTGGATCGGCCGACCGCCGGGACCGTCACCATCAACGGCAAGCCGTTCGGCCGGCTGGCCGGCCCGATGGGCCAGGTCGGCGCGCTGCTGGAGGCGAAGGCCCTGCACGGGGGACGCAGCGCCTACGACCACTTGCTGTGCCTGGCCCAGACCAACAACCTGCCGCGTCGGCGGGTGGATGAGGTGCTCGCCCTTGTCGGGCTGACCGAGGCCGCCAGGAAGCGGGCCAAGGGCTTCTCGCTGGGCATGGGCCAGCGGCTCGGCATCGCCGCCGCGCTGCTGGGCAACCCGCAGATCCTGATGTGCGACGAGCCGACCAACGGGCTGGACCCGGAGGGCATCTTGTGGATGCGCAACCTGATGAAGGCGCTGGCCGCCGAGGGCCGGACGGTGATCGTGTCCAGCCACTTGATGTCGGAGATGGAAAACATCGCCGACCACGTGCTGGTGCTCGGCCGCGGCAGGCTCATCGCCAACTGCCCAGTGGAGGAGTTCGTCGCCGCGGACTCGCAGCGCAGCTTCCGGGTGCGCACGCCGCAGCCGCACGAGCTGACCAGGATCGTCGTGGCGGCCGGCGGCACAATCACAGACGACGGCGATGGCACGGTCGTGGTGTCCGGGCTGGAGGCCGGCCGGATCTGGGAACTCGCCGTCGGGAACGCGGTCCGGCTGCACGAGCTCGCGCCGGTGCACGCATCGCTGGAGGACGCATTCATGGAGCTGACCGCAGCCAGCGTGGAGTTCCGCGGGGACACGGCGGATCAGCTAGGACCGACAAGAGGGGTTTCCTGACATGACCGCTACACAGGCCGCGGCGCCGAACTTGGACTCGATGTCCTCACCAGCGCCCGACGTGACCTTCGGCGGCGCGCTGCGCTCGGAGTTCACCAAGATCCGCTCAGTGCGGTCCACCCGCTGGACGCTGCTCGCCGTGATTGTGCTGACGGTCGGCCTCGGCGCGATCGCCACCTACGGCCAGAGCAAGGCTCACCGCGCACCGTACTTCGACCCGACGGCTTGGAGCCTGGGCGGCGTCTGGCTGACCGCCCTGCTGATCGGGGTAGTCGGCACGCTGGTCATCACCTCGGAGTACTCCACTGGGATGATCCGCACTTCGCTGACCGCCTTGCCCCAGCGGGGCCTGCTCCTGACCGCCAAGATCACCGTCCTCGCGGCGGTGGTGTTCGTTACCGGCCTCATCGCCAGCCTGGCAGCGTTCTTCGCCGGCCAGGCGGTGATGTCGTCGCACCACATCAGCACGACGATCGCCCATCTCGGCGTGGTGCGAGCCATCGTCGGCGGCGCGCTGTACCTGACCGTCTGCGCGCTGCTGGCTCTTGGCATCGGGCTGCTGATCCGGCACACCGCCGCCGCGCTTGCCACCGCGGTCGCAGTGCTGTTCCTGCTGCCGATTGCGGGAAGCCTGCTGCCGCACGGCTTGCAGAACCACGTCGACAAGTGGCTGCCCACGGCCGCCGGAGCGCAGATCTGGACGGTCAACCACGCACCGCACCTGAACTCGGCGTCGCCGATCGGCGCCAGCGGGCCGATGCTGTCCCCATGGGCCGGCTTCGCGGTGTTCTGCGGGTACGCGGCCACCGTGCTCGCCGCCGGGCTGCTCACGTTCCGCAAGCGCGACGCCTGAGCACCGCGCCATGCCGTCAGGCGTAGTGGCGTAGCCGTGGCCATAGCTGGGCCGTTTCGCCGTCGTGGAGCTGCCTGACGTATGCCCGACGGACCGGACCGCGTCCGGGAGCCCTGGGCAGCTGTCGGCGAGTTCTTCGAGCAGTGCCCGGTGTCCGGCGTCATCGTGAGATCTTGCAGTCGTCGTCGACGATCAGAATGCCGGGGTCGTCGGGAGTGCACTCGGCCGGGGCAGCGGCAAGGGCGATGCCGATCCGCAGCCCTCGGTCAGAATCGGCCCAAGCGAAGCGACGCGATCGGCCTCGGCCGGCATCACCGAGGGCCTAACCCTGGCTGCGAACGCGCTCGCCCACACGTACTGGGTGGCCTACGCGCTCGTCGGGGTGACCGTTGTCGCCGCTCTGTTTTCTTCCCCGCAAGGCCGAGGAATCGCATCTGCTGGCTAGCGAGGTATCCGAGGCCGCTCCGGTTATCGTGCACTAAAGCATCCCTCTTGGGATTGCGGCGCTGGCCGACAGCGGAATCTTCGTTACGTGGCCTGGCGCAGACACGAATGTCGCCCGGATCTCCACGGTTGACCGCTGCGATTATTTACCAATCGTTGGATGCTCCCCTCTAATGCGATAGCCGACACCGGGCCGGGTTTCGATGAGGGAGGGTTCGCCGAGTTTGCCGCGTAGCCGGCTGAGGGTGTTAAAGACAGCGTTGGTGAAGGGGTCGGCGTTTTCGTCCCAGGCCTGCTCGAGCAGCTGCTCGGTGCTCAGGAAGGCCGGCGCCGCACGGAGCAGAGCCTCGAGGACACCGAACTCCTTCACCGAGAGGTCGAGAGGTCGGCCATCGCGCGCAGCGGCGTGGCGTTGCGGATCGAGGGTCAGACCAGCAGCGTGGTAGATGCGGGGTCGGGCTGTGGGCTGGCGGCGGGCCAGTGCGCGGATGCGGAGCACGAGTTCGGTGAAGTGGAAAGGCTTGGCCAGGTAATCGTCGGCACCGAGCCTGAGGCCGCTAATTCGGTCGTCGGTGGTATCGGCCGCGGTGAGCATGAGCGTCATGGCCGGGCGGTCGCTTCCGGTGATCATTCCGCAGAGGGCGTCGCCGTTGATACCAGGCAGATCGCGGTCGAGAACCACGACCTGGTAGTCGTTAGCATCCAGCTTGGCGGCGGCATCGAGTCCGTCGTACGCGACGTCGACGGCGAAACCCTCGTCGCGGAGGCCCTCGGCGATGTCGTCGGCCAGACCATGCACGTCTTCGACGACCAGGAGTCTCACGTTGCCGCTGCCGCAGCAAGCGTAGGGCGGCTGGCGACCGGCACCGTGATCGTGACACGGAGCCCACCGTGCGGGCGTGCCTGCAGATCTACGCGCCCCTGATGAGTCGAGGCGATGGCGGCGACGATCGAGAGCCCGAGTCCCACGCCGGTGTCATCGACGTCTGTGCGGTCCGGCGATGCGCGCCGGAATGGCTGAGTCAGCTCGCCCACCTTGCCGGGGTCAAGGATCGGCCCGCTGTTCTCCACGACGAGCCGCGCGGTATCTGTGTCGGTGCCCGTGGTGACGCGAATCCAGCCGCCGGGTTGATTGTGCCGGATGGCGTTGTCGACGAGGTTGCCGACCAGATGGGTGAGCAGCGCCTCGCTGCCGAGGACTGGCGCGTCATGATGATCCTGGTCGACGGTGAGATGCATATCGCTGATCGCGACGGAGTGATCGGCAAGGACGGCCGCGGCGATCTTGTCCAGCTCTACCGCGCTGCGCCTGACGTGGCCGCCGTGCTGGGCGCGGGCGAGGGTAAGGAAGCTCTCCACCAGCCGGTCGGCTCTGTCGAGCCCGGACCTGATCTTGCCGGCCAGGTTGGTCACCCCAGGAGCCGGGGGGCCGGGCTTGCGGGTGGCGACCTCGAGCGCGGTGCGCATCATGGTGAGCGGAGTGCGCAACTCATGGGAGGCATTAGCGACAAATCGGCGCTGCGCGTCGAAGGCCATCTCAAGGCGGCCGAGGAGATCGTCAATAGTGTCAGCCAGCCGCTTGAGCTCGTCGTCGGGACCGACGACCGCGAGCCGCTCGTTCAGGTTCCGCTCGCTGATGCACTGAGTGGCTGCGGTCATGGTTCGAAGCGGATTCAGCACCCGGCCGGCCATCAGCCAGCCGAGTGTGATGGAGAGGACGGCCATGATGGCCAGCGCGATAGCGCAGCTGATCAGTAGGCGATCCATGACGACGGCGTGCTGGTCGTCTAGCCGCCCTATCTGGCCCATGAGGGCTTGCGTCTGCTGCCGACCGGGGACGGTCGCCGAGCAGCTGGCGGGCTGGCCCTGCTCGGCGCGATACGGCACGCCACCGGTGCAAATAGCGGCGTGGATCTCGCTCGAGAGCACCTTGAGGCTGGTGGCGTTCCAGGTCAGGGTGTAGGCAATGGCCAGGACCGCCGCGCCGGAGAGGAGAAACAGCGCGCCGTAGATCAGGGTGAGGCGCAAGCGCACGGTGCGCTGCGGCAGGCGCGGTCTGCGCGTCCAGCCGCGTGTGGGTCGGGCTGCCCGTCGCAGACTCACGCTGGCTCCCTTGCTCTCTGTCGCGCTAGCAGAAATTCGCCTATCTCCGTCATCATGACCCCGGCGACCTACCAGGCGTCTACCAAGCGGTGTGCTGGCGGTGGTAGGTGCTGTCTTCTGGAACGGACCACAGACGCACAATGGCCCGGAGTGAACGGCAACAACCTCATCCCTTGGCGTGCGTGGCCAGTCGCTGGCAGGCCTGCTGTGCGGCGTGGTGCCGGGGCGACCTCTGGTCGAGATTGAGGCCGGCCGTGTCAAAGGTGAATCCGCCGGGCTCTCCGATCGGGCCGCTGATGGTCGTGGGGTCGGGGAAGCCCGGCACGCCGTGGGCTCGCATGCAGCGGGAGTACTTCACCAGCTGGCCGAGCGTGCGCTGCGTCCGCGCCGCGCTCAGCTGCGTGTCGGTATTGAGCAGGTCGTTGCAAACCTGGTTGGCCGCCGTCTCCTGGCTGCTGACGGAGCCTGGCGGGACATTGAAATTGCCGGGGCTATCGGGTTCGGCGAAGTCCGGCACGCCGTGCGAGCGCATGCATCTGGCGTAGGCAAGTGCCCCCTGCACGCGCGTTGATCCTCCCGTGCCCGAGGCAGCGGCCGACGGACTCCCGCCGCATGCCGCCAGCAGAGCTAGGCAGACCATTGTGGCTAGTGCTGCCGCCCCGCGGAGCCATGGCTGCCCGAGATCGCGGCCGGAGCTGAGGTTCATCTGGCGTCTCCTCGTGTCGGGGGTTGTAGAACCCAGCTGCTGGGCCCGGTGCAGGGAGCGGTCGCGCTGGGCTCGGGCTGTGTCTTCGCATTCAGATGCTCCAGAGCGCTTGGGTTGGGGAGAGGCGGGCGGCGCGGATGGCGGGGAGTAGTCCGGCGAGGGCGCCGATGAGCAGGGCGGCGGCCAGACCGCCGGCCCAGGCTTCGACGGGGATGACGGCGGGCTCGCTGTGGCTGCGGGCATAGGCGATGACGGCGGTGGCGCCGAGGAGGACGCCGGCCACGCCTCCGGCCAGGGACAGCAGGGTGGCCTCGGCGAGGAACTGGGCGCGGATCTGGCCGCGGGTGGCGCCGAGGGCGCGGCGCAGGCCGATTTCCTGGCGGCGTTCCAGCACGGAGATGATCATGATGTTGGCGACGCCGATGGCACCGACGAGGAGGGCGACGGCGCCGAGGCCGAGGAACAGGGTGTCGAGGGCGCCTTTGGCGTCGGCCTGCGCGGTGAGTGCAGCGGACGGCTGGGAGACGGTGACGTATCCGGGGTTTTCCGGGTCGGCCTGGGCGCCGAGCAGGCTGTCGACGGCGGTGGTGGCGGCCTGGTTGTCCGGGGTGGTGCGGACGTAGATCTCCGAGGGATGGCCGTCGAGGCCGAGGTAGCGCTCGGCGGCGGGAAAGCCGACCAGGACCGCGGTGTTGATCTCGGGAGCGTAGCTGGCGGGGACCGGGTTGAGGATGCCCGCGATGTAGAACCACTGGCCGGCGGCGGGGCAGGCGCCTGCGGCGCATAGCCAGACCCGTTCCCCCGGCCGGACCCGGTCGATGCCGAGCAGCTGGGCGGCCTGGGCGCCAAGCACGGCGACCGGCTCACGGGCGGTGGCGGCGTTCAGGTAGCTGCCCTGCGCGATCGAAGTGCCGACAACGCTCGGCAGGCCCAGGCTGGCACCGGCCACGCTGAGGGCGTTGGTTTCGATCGCGGGGATGAGGGGGCTGCGGTACGCGCTGATGCCGGTTACCTGGCCGGTGTCCTGAACTGCGGTGACGCCGGGCAGGCGGGCGATCGTGCCCGGTGCCGCGACAGGCAGCTCGGCGGTGGCGCCGGTGAGCGTCTGCCCGTTGGCTACGGTCAGCAGATTGGTCCCCAGCGCCCGGATCTCATCCTGCAGCGTCGCCGACGACGACGCGGCCAGGCCCAGGACGGCGACGATCGCGCCGGTGCCGATGGCGATGCCGAGGGCTGACAGGGCGGAGCGCAGCTTGCGGGTGCGCAGCCCGATGCTGGCCAGGGCGGCCAGGTCGGCGGGCCGCAGCCGGGCAGTCGGCGGCACGGCCGCGGCCCGCGGGCGCGGCGAGGTGGTAGTCATGTCAGCCTTCCTGACCAGGGCTGGTGTCGGTGATGAGGTGGCCGTCGAGCATGTCGATGCGCCGGCGGGTGCGGGCGGCGATGGCGTGGTCGTGGGTGATGATGATGACGGTGGTGCCCTGGTGGTTGAGTTCCTCGAGCAGGGCGAGGATGGCGGCGCCGGTGGCGGAGTCGAGGTTGCCGGTGGGCTCGTCGGCGAGCAGGACGGGGGGGCGGCCGGCGACGGCGCGGGCGATGGCGACCCGCTGGCGTTCCCCGCCGGACAGCTGGACGGGCCGGGCGCTGGCTTTGTGGGCGAGGCCGACCCGGTGGAGGGCGGCGGCGGCGAGGCGGCGGCGCTGGGTGCGGGCGACGCCGGCGTAGAGCAGCCCATCCGCGACATTAGCGAGGACGCTCTGGTGCTCGGCGAGGAAGAACTGCTGGAACACGAACCCTATCCGGGTGGCGCGCAGGGCAGCGAGCTGCCGGTCGGTCATCTGCGCCGTGTCCAGGCCGATGACCCGCACGGTGCCGTGGGTGGGCTGGTCGAGGGTGCCGGTCAGGTGCAGCAGGGTGGTCTTGCCCGATCCGGACGGGCCGGTGACGGCGATCAGCTCCCCCGCCGTCACCGTCAGGCTCACCTGATCCAGTGCCCGCACGGGCGGGCTGCCCGGATAGACCTTCGACACCTGGTCCAGTTCCAGCACCGGCACCGGCAGCACCCGGGCCCGGCCGGTCTCCCCAGCCAGCGCTGCGCCGGCGTGCGCTGACGGCTGCGGACGCCCGGTCATGAGGAGGCCACCACGACGCGCTGGCCGGGGGTCAGCGCCCCGTCTACTTCCACCAGGCCCGAGTTGTCGTCGAACACCGGCCCGGCGCTCACCGGCACCCAGTGCCGGGTCCCCCCAGGGCCGGTGACCTCGACCACGTAGCCGCCGGGCTGGGCCTGCAGCGCGGTCACCGGCACGGCCAGCACGTCCTTAGCGGTGGCAGTGGTGATGTACACCGTCACCGGCGCCTGGTCCAGGGTGCCGGCCGCGCCGGGATCGGTCAGCGTCACCGTCACCGGGATCGTCGTGGTGCTGCCCGAGCCGCCCTGCCCGGCGGTGCTGGTCGCCACGGTGCCGACGGATGCGACCACGCCGGGCGTGGACGACCCGCCGGGGAGGGTCACCGACACCTTGTCGCCGGCTGCGACCTGCGATTCCTGCGCGGTGTCCAGCGCGATCGACACCACCTGCTGATCGGAGGTCGCCTGAAGTACCGGCCCGGCCGCCGGGCCGCCCAGGCTCCCCGTCACCTGGGTAACCCGGATCGCCCCGGGCTCGAACACCACCTGCCCCGGCGACAGCGACGCCGCCGGGCTGGTCACTCCCAGGTGCTCCTCCAGCAGCTGCACCCCGGACCCCGTGGCTGCCGAGAAGTAATCCCAGCCCGGCCCGGCCACATTCCCGCTGCTGGCATCCCCCAGCGCCACCAGGTCATGATTCAGCTGCGCCACGTCCGCACCGGTCGTTCCCTCCGACATGACCCGCCACTCCGGCACGGTCCCGTACAGCAGCACCACCGGCGACCCGTTCCCCGTCTGGTACACAATCTGGCCCTGGCTGATCACCTGCCCCAGCGCCGGCAGCCACGTCAGCGTCCCCCCGCCCGACCCGGTCACCGTGTAAGAGCCCGCATACCCCAGCGTCGCCGCCACCGGCGTCGACGCCGACAGATCACCCCGCACCACCGCCGCCGTCGCCGGCGCCGGCCCACCCGGCTGCCCGCCAGACGCAGCCGCCGGGGAGAATACCCCCGCCCGCCACGCCGCCGCCGCACCGGCGGCCAGGACCACCGCGACACCCGCAGCTACCCAGCCCGCCCGGCGGCGCGCGCCCGGCGGGCTGGTCGCCTCGACTGCCTGCGGCTCGGCTGTCTGCGACTCGGCCGCCGGGGCTTCGCCCGGCACCACGTCGAGCCCAGCCTCCGGGCTGTGCAGAACCGTCTCGCTCATCTCTGGCCCCCGAGCGCGGTTCACGGCGTGAGGCCCTTCACGGGGGCGTTAGGTGGCAGCAGCGATTCGCACGATCCGTATGCCATCTGAAATTGATGCGACTGGGTCATGCCGGGGGGCACTTGCAGGCCAATGCTGTCAGGGTCGGGGAAGTTCGGCACGCCGTGCGAGCGCATGCACTTGGAGAAGGTGAGCACCTGACTGAGCACCTGCTGAGAGGTCCCGGAAGAGGCGTAGGAATTCGGGACCAGGTGCCGGCAGGCGGCCAGGGCCACCTGGTAGACCGTGTTACTCACGCCCAGGCTGCGCGCCAGGCCCGCGCTGGTGTGGCTGTGGCTGAATACGCTGCCGCTCGCTGACGGATCGGGAAAGGCCGGCACGCCGTGGGAGCGCATGCACTGAGCGACCGCGAGCCTAGCATTTTGGATCGCCGACCCTCCCGCTGAGGACGTACCTCCAGTGCCGGTGGACGGGTGTCCCGCGCATGCCGCCGCCAGCAGCATGATGCCAGCCGTGCCGGCCAGGACGCTCGTTCGTCGCAGCCGCACCCGCCAGCGCGAGCGGCCTGCTGTTGTTTCGCTGATGCGGCGGCATGCCGCTGTGACCTTCATGCCGGACCTCCAGGTGCGTTGTTGTGCATCTGGGATCCGTTCTAGAAGATGGCACCTACCCCTGCCTTCCCGTCGTTTGGTAGGCGCCTGGTAGGTCGCCGCGCAGACTCTGCTGTCAGCTGCAGACCGGCCTGATAGAGGTCAGCCGGAAGGACCGTCGCCGGGCGCCTGCAGCGCCTTCCGCCACCGCAACTGCACCTCCCCCGGCAGCCTGGGATAGGCGAACCGGTCGATGCCGCCGAGAGTGCAGCCCATCTTCTGGTAGAACCGGCAGGCCGCGTTAATGTTTTGCGTCTCGATCTTGAGCCAGCCGCCGCCACGGGCACGAGCCCAGCCCTCAACGGCACGGAACAGCGCTGGCACGACGGCACCTCGAACTGGCACGGCGGCAGATTGAGGAGAAACTACGTGATCGCAGACGTCGGTATCGGCATCCAGGTCCACAGCCCGCCTGTATCCGGTACATGAGAGGTCCATCCGAGGTCGATGGCAGGCTCATCCGGCGCGCTCACTGCCCTGCCTGCCGGATTGCGACAGCCTCGCTAACTATGACGGCGTGGACTTGGCCGGTCGGGCACGCAAACGTGAGGGCCCCGTTCTCCGGAGAGCGATCTGGCATGCTCACGCTGATCACGTGAACCTGCTTAGCCCGGCCGCTGTTGTCGTCGGAGCCACCGCTAACCGCCCGTGGCTCCCCAGCCAATTCGAGGCCTTCGGCCGATCAACGAGGCGACCCTAACGGTTAGGGGCTCAGCACCAACTCAGCACGCCATTGGGAACTGGCGGGAACCAACCAGGAATAACGGGCAAACGGCCTACCTCCAGAAACCGGAGTTCACGGGACCTTTCAAGATCCGCAGCAGCGCCATGACCTGCGGTTATTACCGCAGGTCAAGCCCCGTGACGGCCCTACCGATAATCATGCGCTGAATCTCGCTCGTTCCTTCAAATATGGTGAAGATCTTCGCGTCCCTGTGCCACCGCTCGACCGGGAAATCGCGCGTGTAACCATTGCCGCCGAGGATCTGGATGGCCTGCTCGGTCACCTTGACCGCCGTCTCGCCAGCTACCAGCTTGGAGATCGATCCCTCAGCGTGCTCGAACCGAATCCCGTTGCGTGCCATCCATGCGGCTCGCCACGTGAGCAGCCGTGCCGCGTCCACCGACGCCTGCATGTCGGCGAGCATGAACGCCACGCCCTGGTTCTGGCCAATCGGCCGGCCGAACTGCACGCGCTGCGTCGCGTACTCGGTGGCGAACTCCAGCGCGGCCCTGGCGACGCCAACGGCCATCGCCGCCACGGTCGGCCGCGACTGCTCGAACGTCTTCATCGCCGCCTGCTCCCCGCTGCTACCGCCCTCGGCGAGCCGGGCGAGCCGGGCGTCGAGGCGCTCCTTCCCGCCGACCAGGCACCGGCCGGGAACTCGGACGTTGTCGAGGATCACTTCGGCCGTGTGCGACGCGCGGATGCCGTGCTTGCGGAACTTCTGGCCCTGCGACAGGCCGGCCGTGCCGGGCGGCACGACGAACGTGGCCTGCCCGCGACTGCCGAGCGCAGGCGCGACGGAGGCCACGACGACATGCACGTCGGCGATTCCGCCGTTCGTCGCCCACGTCTTCGTTCCGTTGATCACCCACTCGTCGGCAGCCTCGTCGTAGTGAGCCCTGGTGCGGATAGCGCCGACATCGCTGCCGGCGTCCGGCTCGGAGGAGCAGAACGCGCCGAGCTTGACGTCGCCGGGACTGCCGAACATCTGCGGCAGCCACTCGCCGATCTGCTCGTTGGTGCCGTTAGCAGCCACCGCGATGGCGGCTAGCCCTGACCCGACGAGCGACAGGCCGA
>DATHQE010000493.1:0-2749 GCA_035483035.1 Streptosporangiaceae bacterium
TTGTCGTACGACATGCCAGTCAGCGAGAGCACACCGGGATCGGTGTTGGGCAGGCCGTTCCACTCCTTGCACGCAACCTCGCACGCCTTGCAGCCGATGCACACGCTGGTGTCGGTGAAGAACCCGACCCGCTTCGGGTGCGCGGCGTACCCAGCGTCGGCGGACACGTCGTCGAGCGGCCCGTAGAGCGAATTGCGCTGGTCAGCTGTCATGGGGCCGCGTCCAGTCCAGCCCGGCGCCGGTACAACGCCACCAGGTCAAGTCGCGCGGCACCGGTGGGCCGGCGGCCCGGCCTGACGTCACACGTGGCCACCTTGCTCTCCTGGATCAGCACGTTGGGGTCGAGCGCGAACGGGAGCAGGTCGTTGGTCACATCTCCGGTCACCAGCCCCTGACCGCCCCAGTGATACGGCAGCCCGACCTGATGGACGACGGCGCCGTCAGCGAGCCGCAGCGGCCGCATCCTTCGGGTCACCAGCACCCTGGCCTCGATGGCCGACCGCGCCGTGATGATCGTTGCCCAGCCGCCGTTCTCCAGCCCGCGAATGCGCGCCAGCTGGGGCGATACCTCGCAGAACAGCTCCGGCTGCAATTCGGCCAGCCTGGACAGCGTGCGGCTCATCCCCCCGGCCGTATGGTGCTCAGTCAGCCGGTACGTGGTGAATATATACGGGAACGCGGCATCATGACCCGCGAGTTGCCCGGCAGTTGCGCGGTCGCCTGGGTAGGTCACGGAGACCGGGCTTACGTCCTGCTTGTAGACGTCGTTGCGGACCGGTGACTCGGCGGCTTCATAGTGGGTCGGCAGCGGCCCGTCCTTGAGGCCCGTCGGCACGAACAGCGCCCCCTTGCCGTCGCGCTGCATGATGAACGGGTCAGTTCCGGCCAGTGCTGACGGACCCATGGCACCTGGCGGCGGGACGTAGCCCGGCGGCTTGCCCTTCTCGAAGTCGGGTACGTCGTGGCCGGTCCACTGGGCCTCCTCCGGATCCCACCAGACGTACTTCTTTGCCTCGCTCCACGGCCGGCCAGCCGGGTCAGCGGACGCCCGGTTGTACAGCAGCCGCCGGTTAGCCGGCCAGGCCCAGCCCCATTCGGGCGCGACCCAGGTCTGCTCGGCTTGCGGCCGCCGCCGAGCGGTCTGATTGACGCCACCCGCGTAGCAGCCGGAGTAGATCCAGCATCCGCACGCCGTCGAGCCATCGTCCTTGAGCTCGCCGAACCCGCTGAGCAGAGTGCCATCGGGGCCGCAGCCGTTGATCTCGCGCAGGACGGCGGCGGCGTCCGGCTCTGCGTCGTCGCCAGATTCCGGATAGTTCCAGGTGAGATTCTTCAGCAGCTGATCGCGGCCCGCGGCGGACGATGCCACTTTGGCCCGGATCCGCTTGCCGAGGTGGTAGGCGAACCAGAGGTCACTGCGGGCGTCGCCGGGTGGCTCCAGTGCCTTGTGGTGCCACTGCAGCATCCGCTGCGTATTGGTGAAGGTGCCGTCCTTCTCGACGTGCGCGGCGGCAGGCAGGAAAAAGACTTCAGTGCCGATGTCAGCCGTCGTCAGTTCGCCGCTCGCTATCTCCGGGCTGTCCTGCCAGAATGCGGCGCTTTCAATCAGCGCGAGGTCGCGCACGACGAGCCAGTCCAGCTTCGCGAGGGCCAGCCGCTGCAGCCGACCGCCCGCGGACCCGACGGCCGGATTCTGGCCCCACAGGAAGTAGCCCTTGACCTTGCCCTCGATCATGTCAAGGACGGTCCGGTAGGTGCCGTGATCACCGGACAGGCGCGGCAGCTGCGGTAGGCAGTACTCGTTCTCAGCCGTCGCCGCCGCCCCGAACCAGGCCTTCAGCAGGCTGATCAGGTAAGCACGCTTATTACCCCAGAACCCGGTGTCAGGCAGCCTGGCCAGGTAGCTGGCCATGCTGTCGTCCTGCACCGATGGTGTCGGCAGGTAGCCAGGCAGCAAGTCGAACAGCGTCGAGACGTCGGTCGAGCCCTGGATGCTCGCATGACCACGCAGCGCGAGGATCCCGCCGCCGGGCCGGCCCATGTTGCCCAGCAGCAACTGCAAGATGGCAGCGCTGCGGATGTGCTGCACGCCCGTGGTGTGCTGCGTCCAGCCGACCGCATACACCCAGGCCGTGGTCTTGTCCCGGCCGCTGCAGCGAACCACCGCGTCGGCGATCTTCGCGAAGTCGGCCGGGCCGATACCGCAGACCCGCTCGACAAGCTCCGGGGTGTACCTGGCGAAGTGCCGCCTCAGCACCTGGAAGACGCACCGCGGATGCGTCAGCGTGAGGTCGCGCTCGCCAGTTGGCCGCCAGCTGGCGTTGTCGTAGGTCCTGGTGACCGGGTCATAGCCGGAGAACAGCCCGTCGGACTCCTCGGTGTCGCTGAAGTCCTCCGGCAAGATGTCGGCGGCGTTGGTATAGGACGTCACGTACTCGCGGAACTCGTGCCTGCCCGACAGCACGTGATTCACCAGCGCTCCGATGAGCACGATGTCTCCGCCGACCCTGCTGGCGACGTGCACGCTGGCGAGTGCGCTCGTGCGGGTGAACCGCGGGTCGATGTGAATGACGGTCGCGCCGCGCGCCTTGGCCTCGACGACCCACTGGAACGCGACCGGATGACACTCGGCCATGTTCGAGCCGCAGATGACGATGCAGTCGGAGTTAACGAGATCGCGCGGAAATGTCGTCGCCCCGCCGCGACCAAAGCTCGTCCCCAGACCGGGAACGGTGGCGGAGTGTCATAT
>DATHQE010000494.1:0-3135 GCA_035483035.1 Streptosporangiaceae bacterium
CGGGTCCTTCATCTCCGCGGTGATCTACTTCGTGATCTTCATCGCGGTCGTCTACTTCGTGATCGTCGTGCCATACAAGGTGATCTCGGCGCGGCGCGGGGTCACCGTCTTCGGCGCTCCGCCGCCGGTCAAGACGTGCCCGGCGTGCCTGTCCGCCGACCTGCCGGCGGCAGCGACCAAGTGCAAATACTGCGGGACCGACCAGCCCGCGACCAATGCGGGAACGGGGTAGGCAGACGCTTTCCCTGGCTCGCGAACGACTGTAGCTTCAGAATGTGTCGCACCTCCTGCAGCTCTGGATCCATTGGTCGCGGATCAATCCGATGATCCCGGACCCCTACGAGGTGCCATTCGGCGCCATTGTGTTCCTCGGGCTGTTCAGCTACGGCAGGAGCCTGCTGGCGAGGATCAGCCAGGCTTGGACGGCTCGTGCTGACGCCATCGACGGGACGCTGCAGCGTGCGGCGGACGTGGACGCCGAGGCCGCGCAGCTGCTGGAGCAGTGCCAGGCGCTGCAGGCCGGGGCGCGGCACGAGGCCGCGGAACTACGTCACGAAGCCATGGCGCAAGGTGCCAGGCTTGTCGCGAAGCGGCGCGCAGAAGCGGACCTCCGGGCCCGGCGCACGGTAATCGTGGCGCGTGCCCAGCTGGACTCTGACCGGGCGGATGCCTACGCGGTCCTGGTGCCCGCTGTGGGAGAGCTCGCTGTCGAGCTGGCCAGCCGGATTGTGGGCGAGCCGCTCCAGTCGGCATCACCTGGGCAGTAGTCAGGCATGCCGGTCGGTGCTCAGCCGGGGATCGTGGCCAGGTCGGTGAGCAGTAGATCCCGGTCTTCTTCGTCGGTGATGTCACCACTGGCCGCCTGGGCCCTGGTGAGCCAGCGGGCTGACTCGGCTGAGTTGCCGGCGACCGCGTAAGCGCGGGCCAGGGCCTCGTAGGCGAAGGCCAGGTCCCAGTCGCCGATGTCGTTCTGCTCGCAGACATCGAGGACGAGCTTGGCATGGTAGATGGCAGGCTCTGATCGGCCGAGCACGGTATACATCCGGGAGCACTGCCAGTGGCTGCGCGCGATGTTCTCCGGCGCGCCGACCTGGAGCCAGTGATAAGCCGACGCGTGCGCCATGTGGATCATGAGGATGTCGTCGTCTGGCGTCCGGTCGGACTGCTCGATGAGCGTCCAGGTGCCGTTGAACAGATCAACACCGAGCTGCCTGTGGTCGATTGGCATTGACTACCCCGTTCCCGTCCTGATCTTTTTCGTAAGCCTGACGTCCTCCTCGAGGTAGCCAAGCGCTGCGTAGAAGGCGCGGGCGCCGTGGTTGGCGGCGCCGGTCTCGAGCGTGAGGTTAGCCAGGCCGCGGGCCGCGGCCCACGCCTCGGCGGCGGCCATGAGAGCGCGGGCGATGCCGCGGCGCTCCAGGCCGGTCGCCGTGACGAGTTCGCCGACGTAAGCGTCTACCTGGCCGGTGAAGTGCGCGCGCTCGGCCGCGTGCACGAGGCCGACGACCTGCTCATTCTGAACGGCGACGTAAACGACGTGACCCGGCTGCCCGGCCGCGTCAGCAGCGTCGCGGATCCAGCCCTGCACCGCGGCCAGCCACGCGGCGTCGTCGCGCCACAGCGGCTTGCCTTCGGTCAGCCGAGGTGCAAGCGCCATGATGGCGTCCCGGTCGTCCGGCCTGTACTCACGGATTTGCACATTTTCCGCCACGGGCCGACAGGTTAGCGTGTGAGGGGCAGCTGAGTGAGACGGATCTCGGAAGGTCGGCCGGCGCGCCGGGAGTACGTTCCATCCCAGCCGCGGCGACGGAAACCATCATGCAGTTCCCCTAGAAGCGGGCCCGTGATGGGCTAACTGGCAACTGCAAGCTGGACTTCGCTGGAGGGTTCTACCTGAGTTCCACCGGCTGGCGACCGAACTGGTGGTGCTACCCGCTCCACTGCAGGAACGGCGACCTGGCAGCTGTCCCGGCGGCCGATGCTTTCCTGAGGGACTGCCGGTTCGGACAGGACCGGGCCGAGATGACGACAAAGGCGTATGCGGGGGGCCGACCCTGGCGTGGTCCGTCTCGCCATTTCGGCCAGCCAGAGGCTGTCGTGGCCGTTGGCTTGCAAACTGCGCAGGCACTCCCGGCGATCTCGCCCGCGCGCCTCCCAGGTCTGGCTGTCGCGTTGACCGTCCTGTCTATGCCGGGTACCATGCAATACATGGAACCTGGCGACGACTTTAACTGGCTGGGCCAGGTTCGCAAGGGCGTGGCTGAGCAGTGCGTCCTTGCCCTGCTCACCAGGGGCGAAATGTACGGAGTCGAGCTGGCGCGCGAGCTCGCGGCACGGGGCCGGATCATCGCCGGCGAAGGGACGCTCTACCCGATGCTCGCCCGCCTGCGGCGCAACGGCCTGGTCGAGACTTCGTGGCAGGAGTCAAACGCTGGCCCGCCGCGCCGCTACTACCGCCTCACCAGGGACGGAGAACTGGCCCTGGCCAGTTTCAAGAAACAGTGGACGGGTTTCCGCGACGCCGTCGATGAAATCCTCAGCGAAGGGAACCAGGAATGACTGCCCGGCAATCGATCGGCGAGGCCGACAAACTCGTCCGGCGCTACCTGGCGCAGCTGGACGCAGCGCTGCAGGGCGTCGAGGCCTCCCGCAGGCAGGAGATCCTCGCCGAGGTGCACGAGCACATTGAAGAGGAGCGGAGCGGGATCGATCCCGACGACACGGCAAGTGTCCGGACCCTCCTCGACAAGGTCGGCGACCCTGCTGCCATCGCCGCCGAGGCAGGCGCACCGCCGCCGGGCAGCCGCCGCTGGGACGTGTGGGCGCCGTGGCTGATCATCTTCGGCCCCATCGCGAGCGGGCTGGGCTGGATCGCCGCGATGCTGATCCTGTGGCCCTCCCCGACCTGGAGCCGGCGCGACAAGCTCATCGCGACCCTCGTGCCGCTGGCCGGCCTAGTGGCTCTTTTCTTCGGCCTCGTAGCCGCGCTCGGCGGCCCGGCTGCCTGCCCGGGCCACGCCGTGCACGCGGCGGCTGGCTGCACGACCAAGGGAATCAGCCTCCCGCTCGGTGTCGCCATACTGCTGGCCGTCGCCGGTCTCGCCGCTCACCTGCTGCCGCCGATCCACCTGATGA
>DATHQE010000495.1:0-5138 GCA_035483035.1 Streptosporangiaceae bacterium
CGGATCGGGCGAGCGCGAGGGCTACCATCCCGCCGAAGCAGAAGCCGATCGCGGCGACCCGGCCGTCGGTGCCGGAGTAGCGCGACAGCTCGGCCAGTCCTGCCCGGGCTCTGCGCGCCATCAGCAGCGGGTCGTCCCGCAGCGTCATCAGGCTGGCGACAACGCGGTTCCTGTCGCCGGCCACGCCATCGCCAAGCATGTCGCAGGCGAGAACGATGTACCCGAGTGCCGCGTACCGCCTGGCCTGCCCGCGGGCGTGAGCATCGAGGCCGGCGCCGCCGTGGACAAGCAGGAGACCGGGTCGTGCGTCAGGTAGCGCCTCATCGCGGCACAGCACGCCGGTCAGCGGTGTGTCCATGTCGTGGTACGGCCAGTCGATGGCGGTGATATTCGCGCGAGAATGATCTGAAGTCACGCGCAGAAGATACCAGCAATACCATTGATATTGCCTATATAATACCACACAATAATCAATTTAGAAAGAGGACTAAAATACCAATCTGATGTCATCCGCTGATAACCACGTTGTTCGCGGTTGAGGAGATCATGGTGGCGCCGGAGGCGACCTGGACTGGAGTCCGGGTGCTGTTCGTGGTTCCGTCGCCAACCTGGCCGTCGAAGTTGACGCCCCACGCGTAGACCTGCCCGGTCACCGAGACCGCGTACGAGGTGGCCGACCCGGTAGCCAGGGTCTTGTAGGTAACGCCGGCAGGCGGGTAGAACCTGATCGGGGACGCCTGCCTTCCGATCGTGCCGTTGCCTAGCTGTCCATGGAAGTTGGCGCCCCAGGCCCAGAGCGCGCCGTTGCCCAGCATCACCAGGGTCTGCCCGTTGCCCCAGGTGGACCCGCCTTCGGCGACCTGGATTACCCGGCGCGGGAGTTTCACGAGGACCGGGACGTCGGAGGCGCGGGCGGTGAACCCGTCGCCAAGCTGGCCGTCAAAGTCGTAACCCCAGTCGAAGTACTGCCCGTTGGACAGCAGTGCCCCGGAGTTGGCGAACGAGGCGACCAGGGTGGTGACCCGCGCGCCATCGAGCCCGGCTACTCGCTTCGGCTTGGTGCTACTCGCCTGGCTGCCGTCGCCCAGGTCGCCCTTGACGTTCTGCCCGCAGGCATCCACGACGCCGCCGGCGTCGTAGATCGCGTGGTTGCTAGCCCCGGCCACGGCGGTGACATTAGCGAACGGGAGCTTGACCGGCGTCTTGTAGGTCCTGGTGTTCCCGAGGCAAAGCTCGCCGCCGTAGTTTTCACCCCAGCCCCAGACCCGGCCGGTGGTGTCGACGGCAAGCCCCGTGTTATAGGGCATGGCGTCGCGAGGTATCGACGCGATCTTCACTCCGGCGGGGAAGCGCACCCGCGCCGGCGCGGTGAACGAGTTCACCGCGCCGCCGTCTCCGAGCTGGCCGTAAGTGCCCTGGCCCCACGCGTACAGGCTCCCGTTGGTCAGCAGCGCGTACTCGGTGGAGTTCGAGCTGCCGACCTCGGCGACGGTGCCGGGCACGGGTATGGCGACCGGCAACAGTTCTTCGTCGTTTCCACCTGCCGCTGGGCTGCCGAAAAAATATCCCCAGTGCTCGACCGGCGACGGCGCTGCGGCGGCCAGAGCTACCGAGCGCGTAACTGGCCCCAACGCGAGGATGAGCAGGCCAGCCAGGGCTATGCCAGCCAGCAGAAGGGTGCGTCGTCCACGCAACAACGTGTCTTTCTCGGGTGCCACCGGTCGACCTCTCAGCCTTGATCTGACGCACTCAGGCGTCGGAGAAGGGACCGGCCGCCAGGGACAATACGCAGCATAAGTCTTAAAGGCACTCTCGCGTGGTGAGCTTAAAGCCATTTGTCAGAACGTGGGGACGACGATCACGCTGCGTGGCCAGCCGCGCTAGGCCAGTCGCACTCAGCCAGTCGCGCTACGCCAGCAAGGACAGCCGGACCTGGCGGTCCGGGTTGTCGACATTGAGGTCGACGATGGCGACCGACTGCCAGGTACCGAGGGCTAGCCGGCCGCCGATGACCGGGATCGTCGCGTAGGGCGGGATCAGCGCCGGCAGTACGTGCGAGCGGCCGTGACCGCGCGAGCCGTGCGCGTGCCGCCAGCGGTCGTCGGCGGGCAGCAGCTCGGCCAGGGCGGACAGCAGGTCTTCGTCGCTGCCAGCGCCGAGCTCGAGGATCGCGATGCCGGCGGTCGCGTGCGGCACGAACACGTGCAGCAGTCCGTCACCGCTGCCGGCGGCCTCGCGTGCGAACTGCTCGCACTGACGCGTGATGTCCAGCACCGTCGGCGCGCGCCCGGTGTGCACCTCGAACGTCGTCGTCTTCATGGCCTCAGGTCCGCAGGTAGGAAGCCCCGTTGAGGTCGAGTATCGCGCCGCTGGCCCAGGCGGCTTCGGGCGACGCGAGATACATGACGGCCGCGGCAATCTCGTCCGGCCGCGCGACGCGCCCGAACGGGCTCTGCGCGCGGATGGCGTCGCCGCCCGCGCCTTGCAGGTGGGCCGCAGCCATGTCGGTCGCCACGAAACCAGGCGCTACCGCAGCCACCGTGATGTTGTGCGGGGCGAGCGCCACGGCTAGTGACTGACCGAGTGCGTTCAGGCCGGCCTTGCTGGCACCGTAGGCCGGCTGGCCCGGCTCGCCGCGGAACGCCCCGCGCGACGAGACGTTCACGATGGTGCCGCCGCCGCCCGCAATCATGTGCTGTACCGCGCACCAGGTCACGTTCGCCGCTCCGATCAGGTTGAGCCCGATCGCGTCGTGCCAGGCCTCCTGCCAGCCCGCATAGGAAATCTCAGCGACCGGATGCGGCTCCCGGCCGTAGCTGGCCGCGTTATTCACCAGTACGTCGAGGCCGCCGAGCTGACCGGCGGCGGAGTCGACCATGGTCCGGACGGCGTCCGGGTCGGCGATGTCGCCCTGAACGACGAGGTGCCCGTCACCTGGCAGGTCGGCCAGCACCTCGGCCGCGAGGTCCGGTGAATCGCGGTGATGGATAGCGACAGTGTCACCGCCTCGGGCGAACGCCTGGGCGATGGCCCGGCCGATGCCGCGAGACGACCCCGTTACCAGAACCTTGCGGTTAGTCACTCGTCGACCTTAGCGGCCGGGCGTTGCCTGGCCTGAGCGGGGTTGCGGGCAGAATGTCCTGCATGACAGAGACCTCTGCACCCTCTAGTGCTTCCTCTCGTCCCGTTCGCGATGTCGCGGATGACTTCGTGCGGCAGCTTGCTGAGCTCGATCCGCTCGTCGCGACGGATCTCGGGCTGCCGATCCGCCAGGACGAGTTGCCCGACCTGTCGCCAGCTGGTCTGGAGGCCAAAGACGAGTTGCAGCGCGCGGTCCTCGCCAGGCTGGCCGAAGTTGAGGCGGAAGCTGGCCCCGGCGGATTCGCGGATGACGACGAGCGGCGGTGCGCGCGGCTGCTGCGAGAGCGACTGGAGACCGAGCTAGCCATCGGCGCGACCGGCGAGAACCTGCGGGCGATGTCGAACATCTTCGGACCGCCGCAGGAGGTCCGCGGCACGTTCTTGATGATGCCGACCGCGACAGCGGACGACTGGGCGGTGATCGCCCGGCGGCTCGGCCGGGTGCCTGCCGCGCTGGCCGGATATCGAGCCTCTCTCAGCGAAGCGGCAAGCCGCGGCCTGCACGCAGCCCCGCGACAGGTCGAAACGATCGCGGCGCAATTCACCGCGTGGCAGCAGACAGCACAGGGCCTCGGCTGGTTCACCGACTTCGCCGCTGGCGCACCGGCTAGCGAGTCTGCTGCGCTGCGGTCAGACCTGGATGCGTCCAGCGCTGCGGCGGATGAGGCCATCGCGGCGCTGCGCGACTGGCTGCTGTCGGACTACCTGCCCAAGGCGGCGGGGACGCCTGACGGAGTCGGTGAGGAGCGCTATCGGGCCGGCGCCAAGCGCTGGAACGGGGCGAATCTGGATCTTGCCGAGACCTACGACTGGGGCTGGGCGCAGTACCGGCAGATCCTCGCCGAGATGCGGACCGAGGCAGAGCAGATTCTGCCGGGCGCGACACCGGCGGAAGCCATGCATTACCTCGACTCTCATGGTGAGGTGATCGACGGCGTCGACGCAGTCAGGGACCGGCTGCAGCAGCTGATGGACGACGCGATGAGCAGCCTGGCCGGGACGCATTTCGACCTGGCGGATCCGATCAAGGTGGTCGAGGCCAGGATCGCGCCGCCCGGCAGCGCGGCCGCGCCCTACTACACGCTGCCGACGCAGGACTTCTCGCGGCCGGGGCGAACCTGGTTGCCTACGCTCGGCAAGACTTCGTTCCCGATGTGGGGACTCATCAGTACCTGGTACCACGAGGGGGTACCCGGCCATCACCTGCAGCTCGCCCAGTGGCAGTACCTGGCCACGCAGCTGTCGCAATACCAGACGGCCGTTGGCTTCGTGAGCGCCTGCGGAGAGGGCTGGGCGCTGTACGCCGAGCGCCTGATGGACGAGCTCGGCTTCCTGGACCAGCCGGGCGCGCGGATGGGCTATCTGGACGCCCAGCTGATGCGGGCTATCCGGGTCATCGTCGACATCGGCATGCACTTGCAGCTACCGGTCGCGGCCGACTGGGCGCCGGGCGCCGGGCAGCCGTGGACGCCGGAGCTAGCGCTGGAGTTCTTCGTGTCGCACAGCGGACGGGATCGCGATTTCCTGGCGAGCGAGATCGTTCGCTACCTGAGCGCGCCGGGGCAGGCGATCAGCTACAAGCTGGGGGAGCGGGCGTGGCTTGCGGGGCGCGAGGCAGCCAGGGCCGCACACGGTAGCAGCTTCGACCTGAAGGCCTGGCACATGGCGGCGCTGTCGCTGGGCTCGCTCGGGCTTGACGACTTGGCCGAGGAGCTCGCTCAGCTTTAACTGAGGATCGCCCGCTTGCGGAGATCGTCGCGCACTAGGTGCCCAAGCCGCCGCGTTTCGCGATGGTCGATGAGAGCGCCAGCGGCCGCGCCGGTGAGGAGCGGCGCCAGCGCCAGCGCGCTCCGGCTCGCCGTGGCCAGCAGCCGCCGCTCGAGCTTGCGGCGCAGCGGCGAGCCGACCGCGAGGGCGAGGCCGCTGGTGGTGATCCGCACGCCACGGCGGTCCGCCCAGGACCCCACGTAGGCGATCATGCGCTGCGGAGCCGAGCC
>DATHQE010000496.1:0-1870 GCA_035483035.1 Streptosporangiaceae bacterium
CGCCAATTCGTCGTCGCGTGCACGCGGTGCGCAAGCGCGATGGCTCGCCTCGCAAGCACGCCATCGTCTACCTGGAGGACGGCCGCCGCGTCGGCGCGGTACGCCCGGTCAGGTGAAGGCTCTGACCACTGGCGCTAGCCGACTGAGGTCGTCGGGTCCGGCCAGGTCGGGCAGGGATACGAAGACAGTGCTCACCCCGCGCTCGGCCAGCAGGCGGTACCGGCCGATGTGGTCGGCGACGACGCCCGCGTGGTGCTGGCGCGCAAATGCTGCCGCGCTGATCCGCCCGCGCAGTCCCTCCACCAGCGCGGCGACGTGATCCCGGTCGCGGCCGATCACGGGGACGTCAAGCACGGTGACCGCAACGTCGGCCGGATCACGTCCGGCCTGCTGGCAGTGCGCGAGCAAGACGGCAAGGCGGGCGTCGAGCTTCTCCGGATCCGACGGCAGATTGCATCCGTCGCCGAGCCGGGCGGCGATCTCCAGCGTTCGGTCGCCGCTCCCGCCGACGATGATCGGGATGGCGGACACTGGGCGCGGGTAACAGGTCGTCTCGGGCAGATGCACGTGGACGCCGCTGTACTCCTTGGTGCCTGCCTGCCACAGGGCGCGCATCGTCTCGATGGCCGTCTCCAGCATGTCGAGCCTGATCGCGGCCGGCGGGAACGGAAGTCCGAAGCCGGCGTGCTCGCGGTCCCACCAGCCGGCCCCGACTCCGCAGAATGCGCGCCCGCCGCTCAGCGCGTCGAGGGTGGCCGCAGCCTTCGCGATTATCCCTGGCGCACGGAATGTGACCGGCGTCACCAGCGTGCCGAGCCGCAGCTCGGTGTCCAGGCCCGCCAGCAGGCCGAGAGTCACCCACGGCTCCGGGATCGGCTCCCACGCCCGGCCGACCTGAGGGATCTGGATGAGGTGATCCATCAGTGCGAGGCCGGCGAAGCCCGCATCGGCCGCGGCGAGTGCGACCGACTTGAGCCAGCCCGCCGGGTCGTCAGCCCAGCCGAACCTGGAAATCTGAAGCACGAATGCGAGCTGGGCAGGACGCGCGCGCTGCTCGCTCGCCGCCTGCCGGCTGCCGGGCGAGTGCCCGGGTTCGACCGCGTGCTGCTCGTCGCGGCTGGTGGCCGGGTGCAGCACGAGGTCCCAGCCTTCGGCGGCTACTCTCGCGGCCACGTCGGGCAGCCGGCGCAGCTGCGTGTCGAGCACCGCAGCTGGCACGGGGCGGTCGCGGGCTCGGTTGCGCTCGCGGCACGCTGCCGGGTCGGTCTCGAAGACCACGGCCACGGCGGGCAGACCGGATTGTCTCGCCAGCGCCAGGTAGCCGAGCCTGCGCTCGGCGTCGAGGCCAAGGGTGTCCACCACTGTGGTCAGCCGCCGCCGCGAGCGGGTGGCGACGATCTGATCCAGTAGTGCGAACGCGTCGACGGAGGCGTCCAGGTCATGCTCGCCGCTGCCGACTACGGCCCGGAGCTGGTCGGACGACACGATCTCCCGCGGCAGGTACCGGTCAGCTGCCCAGGTCGACTTGCCGTCGCCAGCGGGTCCGACGAGGACGACGAGAGCCGGGTCCGGGACCGGGATGGCCGGCTGCGTGAGATCTGCGTCCACGGTCCTCAGCGTGGCAGAACTGCCGGTCGCCCGCCTAGCGACCACCGCTCGCTAGCGGCCACACTGGCTCGTGGCATGAATGACATCGGCCGGCTGCGTTCATGAAGCGCTAGTTGTCATCAGGCGAAATGTGGCCGGCTAGAAGGCCGGGCCACCGGGCCGCAGGTTGCAGGAAGTGCCGGAGATTTCGCCATGCCTCCGCCGTGTCGGCCGTGTCGCCATGGCTGCCCCGGAAGAGGCTCACGTACCCGGCTATCTCAGC
>DATHQE010000497.1:0-2448 GCA_035483035.1 Streptosporangiaceae bacterium
CACCAGGGCTCAGGTTAAGAGCCCACCAAGGCCGCCCTAGCGATTCGCTTTTGCCGGGGCCCGGTTTCAGCTCGTGGCGGCTGCCAACACAAGCGGCAGCACGGCGGTCGCGCCGGCCGCCCGCAGCCGCATCGCCGCGACTGTCGCAGTCCAGCCGGTGTCGAGCAGATCGTCAATCAGTAGCACCGGCCCCGGCAGGCTGCCGAGCGCCGCGTGGATCGAGTCGGGCACGACGAGCGTGTCCCAGACGGCGCGCAGTCGCTGCGCGCTATTGGACTGCCGGCCGGACGTGGCCGCGGTGGCATCGGAGTAGTCCAGCGGCCCGAGAGACGGCATCTGCCCGATCTCGGCGATCCGGCCGGCGAGGCTGGCGATCAGGTTGGGCCGGGTACGCGACGGGACGCTGACAACGGCGGCGGGCCGCTCATCCCATCGCCAGGACGCCAGGACCTTGACCACGGCCGCGACCAGATCCTCCGGCACCGGCCCGTCGGCTGCTTCCGGTGCCAGCACCGCTCGCAGCCGCGGGCCCCAGCCGAGATCGGCCACCCGGCCCACGGCGCGGCCTGGCATAGCCGACGAGGCTGGCCCGATCTTGCCGGTCGCCTCGATGCCGAGCTCGCGCATACCCGTGGGCCACATCTTGCGTGGCTCGATCTCGATCCCTGGACCGAGGAGCCGATCGCGAGCGGCGGTGACAGCCGCCGCCGGGACGTCGTCCGGCCAGTGCTGGCCGGTGCAGTTGTCGCATCGCCCGCACGGCGCCGCCGCCGGGTCGTCGAGCTCCCGGCGCAGATAGTCCAGCCGGCAGCTATCGGCGGCGATGTAGCCGAGCATGGCCTGCTGCTCGCGGGTACGCTCGGCGGCCACCCGGGCGTAACGGTCGGCGTCGTAACTCCAGTCCTGGCCGGTCGCGGCCCAGCCGCCGGTGACTCGCCGCACCGCGCCGTCGACGTCCAGGACCTTGAGCATCATCTCCAGCCGGCTGCGTGAGAGGTCGACCCTGGTCTCCAGCGCGGCCGTCGACAGGGGGCGGCCGGCCTCGGCCAGGGCTGCGAGCGTGCGGCGCACGACAGACTCGGCCGGGAAGGCAAGGGAGCCGAAGTAGGCCCAGATGTCGGCGTCCTCGCGGCCGGGGAGGAGGATCACATCGGCGTGGTCGACGCCACGGCCGGCCCGGCCGATCTGCTGGTAGTACGCGATGGGCGACTGCGGAGCGCCGAGGTGCACGACAAAGCCCAGGTCAGGCTTGTCGAATCCCATACCGAGCGCACTGGTCGCCACGAGGGCCTTGAGCTCGTTGGCCAGCAGGGCGTCCTCCGCGGCCTGCCGGTCAGCCGGATCGTCCTTGCCGGTGTAGGGCAGCACCTGGTGACCGCGCTCCCGCAGGAATGCCGCTGTCTCGTGGGCGGCGGCGACCGTCAGCGTGTAGATGATCCCGGCACCCGGCAGCTCGCCGAGGTGCGCGGCGAGCCAGCCGAGTCGCTGCGCGGCCGCTGGCAGCGAGACGACCGCCAGGTGGAGGCTGTCGCGGTCGAGCGGGCCGCGCAGCACCAGCGTCTCGGTGCCAGCGCCGGCCCCGAGCTGCTCGGCGACGTCGCGGCTGACCCGCGCGTTCGCAGTCGCCGTGGTCGCAAGGACAGGCACGCCGGGTGGTAGCTCGGCCAGCAGCGTCCGCAGCCTGCGGTAATCCGGCCGGAAGTCGTGGCCCCAGTCCGAGATGCAGTGGGCCTCATCGACGACGAGCAGCCCGGCTGAGGTGATCAGCTTCGGCAGCACCTGATCCCGGAAGCCAGGATTGTTGAGCCGCTCCGGGCTGACGAGCAGCACATCGACCTGACCGGCCGCCACGTCGGCGTAGACCTCCTCCCACTCGCTGATGTTGGCCGAGTTGACCGTGCGGGCCTGGATGCCGGCCCGGCGGGCGGCCTCGATCTGGTTGCGCATCAGGGCCAGCAGCGGGGACACGATCACGGCCGGCCCAGATCCCCGTGCACGCAGCAGCGCCGTCGCGGTGAAGTACACCGCCGACTTGCCCCAGCCAGTCCGCTGGACGACCAGGGCCCGGACTCGGTCCGCCACAAGTGCCCTGATGGCTGTCCACTGATCGTCGCGGAGGCTCGCGGTCGGCCCGGCCAGGGCGCGCAGATATCCCTCGGCCTCCGCCCGCAACGGATCTCGTGGCACCTGTTCGCCTGGCATGAGTCCTTCGTACCAGGCCGCGCCGACAGCCGGAGCCGGTCCGGGCTTCCGAGCGCCGATCAGCGGCCGGCTATACAGGCCTGGGCGCGCCAATGGTCGGGAGGACTGCCGGTGAAGATCAGGGACGTGTCAGCCCCGCGCAGGCTGATAACCCCGGCTGGCGGCAGCGCGCTCCTGGTCATCGGGATGCTGGCGCTCGCGCTGAACCTTCGCGCTGCGATCACCAGCCTGCCCCCGGTTTTCCCC